>NZ_CP017917.1:0-317592 GCF_002119525.1 Vibrio syngnathi
TTATGTGAGTTTGCTCATAAATGCATGTTCATGTTTTTGTTGTGTTTGTTGTTAATCGCTGTACAATTTGTGCTTAGTTAATCATTACGGAAACTGGCAATGAAAAGAGAACAAACGATTGATAAGCTCTATCAGCTAGCCGAACAAACTCAACAAGTTCAGGCTGACCGAATTGAGATTATTTTGGAAGAGCGAAGTGATGAACATTTCCCTCCAATGTCTAAAGCTATGATGGAGACTCGTTCTGGTTTAACGCGTCGTAAACTCGATGAAGCGATCACTAAACTTGAAGCTGATGGCCACCAGTTTACAAAGAACAACGCTAATCACTACTCGATTTCATTGACAGAAGCTCACATGTTGATGGACGCGGCAGAAGTGCCAAAGTTCCATCAACGTAAGCAGCATGCTGACAACAAACCATGGATTATCAACGTACAAAACCAAAAGGGTGGTACGGGTAAATCGATGACGGCAGTTCACTTAGCTGCTTGTTTGTCTCTAAATTTAGATAAGCGCTACCGTATCTGTCTGATTGACTTGGATCCACAAGGCTCTTTACGTCTGTTCTTGAACCCACAAATTAGTGGTGCAGAGCACGACAGTATTTATTCTGCAGTCGATATCATGTTGGATAATGTGCCAGAAGAGCAGGATGTTGACCTAGAATTCTTACGTAAGAACGTGCTGTTGCCAACTCAGTATCCTAACTTGAAGACTATTTCAGCCTTCCCAGAAGATGCGATGTTTAATGCTGAAGCATGGCAAAGCCTGTCTAGAGATCAGTCACTTGATATTGTTCGTCTTTTGAAAGAAAAGCTTATCGACAAAATCGCCGATGATTTTGATGTGATCATGATTGATACTGGGCCACACGTGGACCCGTTAGTGTGGAATGCAATGTACGCGTCGAACGCACTTTTAATTCCATGTGCAGCCAAGCGTTTGGACTGGGCTTCTACGGTTAACTTCTTCCAGCATTTGCCAACAGTTTATGAGATGTTCCCGGAAGATTGGAAAGGGCTTGAGTTTGTTCGTCTAATGCCAACCATGTTTGAAGACGACAACAAAAAACAGGTATCTGTTCTGACTGAGATGAACTACCTGCTGAATGACCAAGTTATGATGGCCACGATTCCAAGAAGTCGAGCCTTTGAAACTTGTGCCGACACTTACAGCACGGTTTTCGACCTCACGGTAAGCGACTTTGAGGGTGGCAAGAAAACTCTGGCTGTCGCTCAAGACGCAGTACAAAAAAGTGCTCTAGAATTAGAGCGTGTATTACATAGCAACTGGCCTTCACTTAATCAGGGATAACAAGAATGGCAATTAAAACATCTGACTTAAATGCAAAGCTATTTGGTAAAGCAAACAAACGTCGCGTAGCTACGCCACAAGAAGCTCAAACAGCGGCAAAAGAACAAGCTCAAGTGATCGAGCTTTCTGTTGCGGGCGAAGACTTAGTTTCATTTGAATTAGTTCGAATTCCTGCGGCTGATGTAGCAACACGAACGGTTGTTTTCGAAGAGAATGCACGTGAGCAATCTTTCTTAAATGAGCATGCGCTTTCCGATGTACTGACTACGCTTAAAGAGCGCGGTCAGCAATATCCAGCGGTTGGTCGTAAGAACAAAGACGGCAAGATTGAAGTTCTTGATGGTAGCCGTCGTCGAATGTCATGTATTTTGGCTGACAAAGAGTTCCTAATCTATGTCGCTGAAAATATTAACGGTGAGCACGCTAAGTTTTTATCCGATGTAGCTAACGCTCATAAACCACTTTCTCTCTATGAGAAGGGTAAAGAGATGCAAGCTAAGCTTGATAAAGGCGAAGCTGAAGACCAAAAAGCACTCGCGAAAATGTTCCAGTGCAGTGAAGCTTTGGTCAGTGGCGCATTAAAAGCGGCCGCTCTGCCGCTTGAATTGCTACAAGCTTACCCAAATGTAAGCGACCTTGGCCGTCCGACTATTGTTAAGCTACACAAACAATTCAGCGCTCTTACTAGTGAGCAGCAACAAACATTACTGACCAAGTGTGATGCTTCTGAAGGTTTTGTGTGGCAGCGTAGCGAAGCTCAAGGTGTCACTCGTTTAACAAAAGACGTTACAGAGACTTTAGAAGGCTGGGTTCTTGAATTGGCACCAGCACCTGCGAAGAAAGCGTCTCCAAAAGTTGAATTTATTAAAGGCCGAGCGTCATATAGCCGTAAGGGTTCAAACTTGGCGTTGAACCTTAAGAAAGTTGATGATGCAACAATGCAAGAAATCCTCGCGTTCGTTCAATCTAAGCTCGACTAAGTCGACGACTTTTCATTACTCTTCTAAAGCCGCTTTATGCGGCTTTTTATTTGGCTGTGATAAACTGTGTTTAGATGAATCTGGACGCTAACTATGACAAACCCAAGCAACACTTTTCTGCATACACTTTTTAATATTGCCCAACACAATGGTCACCGTTACGGCGTGGTCTTTGATGGCGACTTTAATTGGCAAAACTCTGCTGTTTTTACCTTCCTTCAAAATTCATACACTCCGAGCATCTTCCAGATTGGCGGTACTCCATTTGAAGGTGTGATCCATGCTCCAGTCAAAAAAGGGCAACAACTGCTGGGTCGTGAGTGCCAAGTTCTTGTTTGTGATTTTAGAGAGCAGTTTGATGCGAATGGCTTTAGCGCTGCACTAGGTTCGTTAGTCGGTGGCGGACTGATGCTGGTGTTGCCGCCAAAAGTTGATGACTCCGAAGATAGCGCGAGCTTTGGCCAACGTTGGTTAAAGGGGCATTTCGATAAGCTTATTTCTGTTTCACAAAGCAATGAAGCTGACGATATTGTTCAAGCAACTAACGCACTTCCTCTGAAGAAAGACTTTGAAAATGGTTTGGACAAATTTGACCAGCAAAATCTGGCTGTTGCGTTAGTTAAAAAAGTGGTGTTTGGTCATCGCAAGCGTCCTTTGATCATCACTGCTGATAGAGGGCGTGGTAAAAGCTCGACATTGGGTATTGCGGCCGCACAACTTTTGGTTGAGCGTGTTGGGTTAAATATCATTGTGACAGCGCCTTCAGTAAAGGCCATTGAGCCGGTTTTTTTCCATGCGGGTCAGCGACTCAAATCCAACGAAATGATTAACGCTACTCACTTTCGCTATCAAGGCGGAAGTTTAAGGTTCATCGCTCCAGATGAATTACTTAAGTCTAAGCCTGATTGTGATTTGCTATTAGTCGATGAAGCGGCTGCAATTCCAATCCCGATGATCAAATCTATGGTTGGCATTTATCATCGTATGGTTTTTTCAACCACCGTTCACGGATACGAGGGCAGTGGACGAGGTTTTGGTATCAAGTTTGAATCTTGGCTTTCAGAGCATCGTCCGGGGTGGAAAGGCTTTAAGCTTGAACAACCGATTCGTTGGAATCAAAACGATCCGCTAGAGGCTTGGTTGTTTGATTGCTTTCTACTTGGTAATAACGCATCACTAAATGACTCGGCGGTTAATGAATTAAATGGCTTTTCCGCTGATGCAATTAACCAATTAACTCTGGTCGAGTTATCAAAAGCAGAATGCTTGGCTAATCCTGATCAGCTACAACAATGTTTTTCCCTTCTTGTGGATGCTCATTATCAGACGTCACCAAACGATTTAATGCAGTTCTTAAATAACCCCGCAATCCACCTGTATGCAGCTTGGCATCAAAATGAATGTGTGGGCTGTATGTTGGTAACTGAAGAGGGCGGGTTGGATTGCGATCTGATTGCTCAGATTCAACTTGGAAAACGAAGACCTCAAGGTCACCTGGCTCCAGTATTACTCGCAAACCAATTGGGTTGTACACAAGCGGCGACCAGTCGTTGTCTTCGAATCATGCGTATTGCCGTTTCAACTCGTCATCAAGGTCTGGGAATTGGTCGCTGGATGTTGGGGCAGTTGTCAAAGAAAACTAATCAGGCGGATTACTTAGCAACGAGCTTTGGCGCGACCAGTGAATTGATATCTTTCTGGCGTGGCAGTGAGTTTAACGCTTTGCATATTGGCCACCAGCGCGATCAAGCAAGTGGCTGTCACTCAGTGTTGATGGTTAAGCCACTTAACGAACAGACTCAGAACTGGACTTATCATCTCGAAAGTCATTTTGAGCGTAGTTTCTGTTTCCTCGCTTCTGGTTCTCTGGCTTCTCTTGAAACGGATATGGTGCGTTCATTACTACCCAAACATTCGGAATCTGTCAGCGAATTTGAACTGCAGTTAGTTAAAAATTATGTTGATGGCGGTAACAGTTACGATGCTGTTGGGTTCAGTATCTTGAAGTTAATACTGCTCAGTCACACTCGACATGCTGAGAATTTTCAAACTCACTCTTTGTTTCAAACTCACTCTCTGTCTCATAATAACTCTCAGCCTCAAAATCAGTCACTGTCTCAAGCTCAATCTTGCGTAGTTCTAGGAGCGGGTATTTCTGACTTACTTATCGCGAAGGTAGTGCAGCAAAAAGAGTGGGGGATTTGTGTTGATCAGTTTGACCTTGTTGGACGAAAGCAAATTGAGCTACAGTTTAGAAAAGACGTTGAAGCCTTATTATTAAATTTACAGTGTAAATAGGCAGGCCAATGATTGTTACCAAATTTGGAACTGCAGATCATATTTAGAACTGCTAATTAGATTTACAGTGTAAATTAGAATCCCGGATTTACACTGTAAACTGAAGCGCTGATTGTCGAAATCTAAGTAATTCCAATTAGCCAATCGTTATGTAGATTTCCCCTTTGTTGAGCATGTCCACCATGACGCTTCCGATATCAATTCTACCAATCTAATTGTCGCCGTTGTTTGGAAGCAATGATTTCGGATTATCACATTCATCCCGAATAATTTGGTGATGAGCTCCGTCGCTGTATTGCGATCTTATACTCGTACCCAATACTCATGGTTTGAAAAAATCGTGAAAGAATCTTTTTTGTAAAGGTGAAGTAGAACTTAGAATTGGTCAGTCTTATTTATGAGTCCCTTTGCAACATCGAAAGTAAGTGATGTGACGCTGATTATTATACTGTAGTGATTCTAAGCACTGAGCGAATTATATAGACTGCATAACAACAGAGTTATTAAGGGTACACAATTCGAATGTGGGATAGCATCGTTACATTGTCGGAAGATAAGAAGCAAGTAATGGCATGTCTGCCGTCTGGGTTCGTGGTCAACGCAAGCTTTGACAATAAGACATTGCCAACAACCTTAGAAGCTTTGAACGCATCAAACTATTTTATTTTCGAAGAAGAGATACTGCGTTTTGTCACTCTTGCCAAAGAAGGTAAGGGAGAAGCTTATAAAGGAATATTGATTGCTGAAGTTCGTAATTCCAGTGTTGCGGTTGAACTGTCTGATGATGAGATGCTTGCAAGTCTTGTGGTGACCGGGGCATATAATGGGCAGGCATTACGAGGCAGCGATATCATTCATTGCTTGGCTCAAGCTCACATAACGAAAGGAATTAACAAGCTAGCACTTAGAAAAGTCTTAATGATGAGTAGCAAGCTTAAGCCGGGTGAAAAGTTTACTCAGCCAGTAGCCAAAGGTTCTCCACCGGTCAAGGGGAAAGATGCCAAGTTTTCGGCGTTAGTCGAAGATATTACTAACCAAGTATTAAAGCCTCGCAGTAAAGATGAAGGCAAGATCGACATGCGAGATCTCGGAGAAACCATTACCGTTGGTCAGAATGACCCATTAATGAAACGTACTCCTGCCACCAAAGGTATTGCGGGCTTTACAGTTCAAGGTCGAATTATCCCCCCCCTTCCTGGACAAGACAGTTTGATCAAGCCAGGCAAAGGCACCCACATTTCCCCTGATGACCCCAACTTATTGCTCTCTTCATCCTCTGGACTTCCCATCATCAAAGAGCGAAGTATTGAGGTGGATGACGCCTTGTGTGTTAGTAATGTCGATGTGTCTACCGGGCACGTTAAATTCAAAGGCAATGTGTTTGTCTCTGGAAATATAGAACCTGGAATGATCGTTAAAGCGACCGGAAGTATTACCGTTGGTGGTTTTATTGAATCTGCAGAAGTTCAGGCTCAGGGAGACATAAAAGTCGCGAAAGGAATTATTGGTCACACGACTAAAGAAGACGAGCCCAAAAGCTGTAAGGTGCTTAGCAAAGGCTCTATCACAGCAAGCTATGCACAGAATACAGAACTTCAAACTGCCAATGATATTCTACTCAATCTACATAGCATGAGTAACGACATTCGTTGTGGCAACAATCTCATTGTGATGGATACCTTGAAAAAGCATGGCACGCTGAGTGGCGGTGAAGCCAAAGTCGGCGGCAAAGTCGAATGTGTTTTCTTGGGCGTTGAGGGCGATACAGCAACTAAGGTTCATGGTTTTGCACGCTACGATGGGTATCAAAAAAAGATAGCTCAATTGAAGGAAATTTATAAACACGCTCAAGAACAAACTATGGACGTCATCCGCCAAGAACTCGAATTTAAGAAGCGACCAAAAGCTGAAAGAAGCGAAGAGAAAGCGTTGGAAATTGAACAGCAACGAGAAAAAAACAATCAAGCGATAGAGAATACTAAATCGCAGTTGGATACACTCGAAGCTGAATTTGAGACAAACCTTGCAGAGTGCACAGTAGAGGCGCACGAGAAAGTGTACACCCGTGTATCGGTTTTGTTTGGTGATGAGATGGTGACAACGAAGCGGACGCATGGCGGCAGTGTTTTCTCATTCAATCAATATGAGATTCAATGTTCTTTCAAAATGGAAAAAGAAGATCTTTCATTGTAATTGAACCTTTTTCATTAGGGGTGTTTGAGGTGCTTTTTACTCAATCAAACCAATCCTAGCAGGGGGAGGGGATACCTTCAGGCTGGTAAATTAAGTATCAGCTGTCCCGTACTGAAATGTACTTTAGGAGGCCTTATCGTTTAGCGATAAGGCCTCTTTTTTTGCTCGCGTGATAGTTGTATTTACGGTAAGACCGATCAATAACATGTCATCTAAACTTGCAAAAACACGGCATCATGCTGCTAGGATTTCTGATTATAGAAATTCTACTCTCCGAAATGACTCATCCAAAAGCTGCACCTTGTTCCGAGGTTTATTCCTACGCTATTTCTGAACACTTACTACTATGATTAGTACAACTTGGTTTTGATGCTGTCACTGCTTCGCCAGATATGACCCAATTCAAAACCCTCAAGGACAGTTGTAAAGAACGCGTCTCTCTATCTTTGGTGATAATTAAAAAACATCGTTTTATTTAGCAAGTTTAACCTTTTGTCAATATGTGAATTTTATTTATAAAGAATATACCCAACAAATATGACCTTACCTCTTGATAAATCAAGGGCTACAGATAGTCACTTTATCAATGAAAAAATAGGTTTCATTTGTGAGGGTTTTATAAATCATTCGTCAGCGATACCGTGATTTACATCACAGGATGAGTAAACAAGGTATTATCATGAAAAAATCAGTATTAGCACTCGGCTTAATCGGTTTAGTTTCACTTCCAACTTTTGCAGCAAGCACAGATGGTGGCGCGTATGTAGGTGGTGGACTTAGTGTCTATCAAGATTCCGATACAGATGGTCACGGTAATTTAGATTCAGATGGTATGGGTTATAACCTATACGGTGGTTACCAATTCAACCGTATTGTTGGCGTAGAGCTTGGCTACAACGATTATGCAGATTACAAAAATGGCGCAGAAAAACTCTCGCCAACCTCTATTTCCGTATCAGCGAATATCGGTTATACGTTTGACAACACTATTCGTCCATTCGTGTTAGCTGGTTTAAGCTCTGTTGACCTTCACGCGAACCAAGCGGCAAACTATGGGGACGACAGCGGTACTGGCTTCCACTTTGGCGTCGGTGTTGAATACACGCCGATTGAGCACTTAACACTTCGCCTTATTTCACAAGCTGACGCGGTGAGTGTTGATGACTATTCCTATCAGGGTTCTCTCAAAAACGATGACCACACACTAGCGTTCAACAGTGTTAGCTTCGGTGGTTCATACAACTTCTAATGTGCTCCTCACGGCCACGTTGTAAGTAAATAACTCAAATTCACTTTGCTACTTTGCCCTATGATAAGGCAGCACAGTAAAGTGAATTTTTGTATCTATACACCCTATCGAGCCATTTCACTTTAGCCGGTTATCACTCACCATCACTTCTCGATCTTTATGCGTTGATATTAGAGCTTTCTTGATAGGGAGACTAAAATAAAGAGATAAGATACGCAGGAAAAAAGACCTATGAATCTACCAAGCTTAAACATGTCGATAAACAAGCTGCCCTTTGTGTTGGCTGTGTATTATCTGCTTGTCGTCAACCTACCGCTCTCTCAAGAACTGTTTAGTATTGTTCAGGCATCAAAGTCTGAAAGTGTCGCGTTTCTTGTATCCATCCCGTTCTTCTTCCTTGCTGCTTTTAATTTCATCTTCCAAGTCTTTAATTGGCCGATATTCTCCAAACCGTTTTTCATCTTATTACTGATCACCTCAACCTTAGTCAGCTACAGCATGTTCAATTACGGCATCTATGTAGACTACGGGATGATAGAAAACGTATTCGAGACCAATAGTGGTGAAGCAGCTAGTTATATCAGCGGTCACTCAATCTTATGGCTACTAGCCATGGGTGGAATTCCATCACTTATCCTCTGGTTCACCAAACTTGAAAAAGAGTCTTGGAAAGATTTCTTTGTCTGGAAATCGATTGGGCTGCTCTCTTCCTTGATCGTCATTGCCATCATTGCCGGGCTTTTCTACAAAGATTACGTATCTATTGGTCGTAATCATTCGCACATCAAAAAGATGATCATCCCGACCGAGTATGTGTCATCAACGGTTAAATACATCAATAACACCTACATCAAACAGCCCATTCCCTATCAAGAGTTAGGGTTAGATGCGAAGCAAACAGCACAAGCCAAAGCGGCAACCAAACCGACCTTATTGGTGTTTGTGCTGGGTGAGACAGCTCGCGTGTATAACTACCAATATTATGGCTATGAGCGTGAAACCAACGCTCATACCAAACCTTACAACCCGATATTTTTCTCTGATGTTCAGTCGTGCGGGACAGCCACTGCGGTTTCTGTGCCATGTATGTTCTCTAACATGAATCGCAGCAACTACGACCGCGACAAGGCTTACAACCAAGACAACGTGGTCGACATTATGAACCGTGCAGGCATTCACTCTATCTGGCGAGAACACGATGGTGGAGACAAGGCGGTCGCACATCGAATCAAAGAGATGACTCTCGTCGCCAAAGACAGCGACCCGCTGTGTAATAACGATGTGTGCTACGACACAGCCATGCTAGAGAACTTCGAACAAGATACTCAAGAACTCAAGCAAGATAGCATCATTTTCTATCATATTTCGGGGTCTCACGGGCCTACTTACTTTGAACGTTACCCAGACGAACATAAGAAGTTTACGCCAGATTGCGCTCGCGCTGATATTGAAAACTGCACCAAAGAGCAAGTCGTCAATACCTATGACAACACTATTTTGTACACGGATTTCTTTCTCTCACAGGCGATTCAAAAACTTGATAAACTCACAGATAAGTTCAATGTCGCGTTGATGTACATTTCCGATCATGGAGAGTCTTTAGGAGAAAACGGCGTCTACTTGCATGGCATGCCCTACTCACTGGCACCAAAAGAGCAGACTCACGTACCAATGATTCTATGGATGTCTGATGGCTTTGCTACAGAGAAAGGGATCAATGAAACGTGCTTGCGTAAAGAAGGAAAGGAACAGAGCTTTTCGCACGACAACCTGTTCGATTCTTTGCTTGGCTTGATGGACGTGCAAACCAAAGAATACCGAGAGGAACAAGATATCTTCGCACCATGTCGATAGTGCTTTGTCTTATGTAAACCATCGAAAAACTCGAGTTTCCTGAGCAGGCTCTCCTCAACTTCCCCTAAAAAGAAAAGACCTCGGTCTTTTCTTTTTTTTTCGTCGCTAACATGGAGACAGAGTGCTAATTTATAACGACGAAACAATGAGCTACATTTAATGGAGACAATAATGGAAGAGTCCGTCGCGAACCCAAAGACCAACCTCTCTTATTAGACTTTATCTCACTCACATAGCTCATTAAACTTACCACTATTAATCTCAGTTCAATACGGCACCTGAATGGCGCCATAATACCAATGTTTACGTCATATCATTAAGGACAGCGAATGGACGCTTTCATAATTTCAAGCTGGCAATTTTCAGAAGGTGTGGCACATGAGCACACCACCAGCCCTGCCTCATTCGAGCAATCAACTTGGTATCACTGCCAAAGAGATGCTGACGGTTTGAGAGAATGGCTCCACAGTAATACGGTTCCAAATGCCATCATCGATTCATTACTCACAGACGATACTCGTCCTCGATTTGAGCAGTTTGGTCACGACTGCTTTTTGATGATCTTGCGAGGCATTAACCTAAACGAAGGTGCGAACCCTGACGATATGTTGAGCTTACGCATCTTATGGTACAAAGGCACTTTAATCTCGACACGTAAAGTTCCTTCGAAAGCGGTCAGTAATCTAATATCCGATCTAAAACAAAACCAAGGTCCAACATCATTGCCTGATGTCTTACTTGGAATGATCCGTGGAATTAACCATTACATATCAAGCTTCTTGACTCCCGTCGAAGAACTGATTGATCAGCTAGAGTCTGAATCTCATCACGATATTAAGTCCATCAATGCTCTGCATTCTAGATTGCTCAGGTTGAGACGCTATTTAAAACCACAGAAATACGTTTTTGAGGACTTAATGAGTGACCTGCCTGCACCATTGAGTAAGCACAACAGTCATATCAAAAACAGTCTTGATACCATCTTGAGGATTAACGAATCCGTTGAATTCTATATCGACCAGATTAATGTGTTTTTGGCGAGTAGAAGTCAGCAGCAAGCTGAAAAAATGAATAGAAATACATACCTATTTTCTATCATTGCGGGTATTTTCCTACCTGCCGGATTTTTCACCGGTTTGTTGGGCGTCAATATTGCTGGGATCCCAGGAACAGACAACACTGTGGCATTTCCACTTTTTTGTATCGGACTGCTGATGGTCGTGGCGATTGAAGTCGCTATTTTGAAGAAATTAAGGTTTATTTAATGGTTGAATATTTACAATCAAATATGTGGCTTAAGCAAGTGAGTTTAGGTTTACTTCTTATCACTGCGTATTGGGTGACAAAACGCTTGGGGAAGAATTGGATCGAAGCACTGGCTAAAAACAAGCGAGTAGCATTCAAGCGTAAGCAATTCGTGATCAAGTGTTTTAATATCGCTCTGTTTCTACTCTTCATCGCTGTGTTTACGATTGTTCTTAACTTAGGTTTTGGTGATATTTCACTATTCTTGTCATCCATATTTGCGGTGCTGGGTGTCGCTTTGTTCGCGCAATGGTCGATTCTAAGTAACCTTACAGCCAGCGTACTAATATTTTTCGTATTCCCTTATCGCATTGGTGACAGAGTAAGAGTCGCGGAGAAAGACGAAGACATCAGCGGTGTGATCATCGATATCACCATGTTCCACGTTATTCTTCGACACAGTTCGGGCAACATCATCACCTACCCTAATAACCTGATCCTACAAAAGGGCGTGATAAAGGTATTAGTTGATCCTGAGTTAAAGAGTAAAACTGTCGATACAAAACTCATCAAAGCTGAAGACTCAGGAAAGTAATGCGCCCTATTCAACGTCCCAATCAATAAGTTCAGCAGAGGGCAAAATATCTTGCCCTCTTTCAATTAACATCAGCTCTTCTGTTAACACCCACACACCTTTCAAAACTGTCGTTTTTATTCAATACCAGCCTCAAGCCGTCGCCTACAATTGCTGTTATTAAGACGTGGCTCAGCTAATCGATTTATTTCATCGTCAATTGAAGTACCTGAGAACAAGCTGACGACCACGCACTCTACCGAATCAAGACAGCAGGAATTCAAGCGATGTTAGACATCAAAAAAATCTCAACACTTAGCGACTTAAACGAATTTAAAACGGCTTACTTTGCTGAGTCAACAGCACCACTCGATGGCATGTGGCACTTTGGCTTTGTGCCAATGTCTGACCATTTTGGTTTTTACGAAAACGGTAATCTTGTCGGTTACTGCGTATTAAATGGTGAAGGCTACTTGCTTCAGTTATTCCTAGCGGCAACAGCCAACGCGAACATAGCCGACTTGTTCACCTTGATCATCGAAAACAACAGCTCTGTGATTGGGGAGGTGAAAGGCGCATTCGTGAGCACAGCAGAGCCGCAATATCTGTCACTATGCTTGGACAATACCGAGTCCTTCAAAGTCAACGCATTGATGTTCCGCCAGCGTCCAACGGCTGTCGCAAACAACATTGAAAACATCGAGATGACTCTCGCGACGGAAGAGCAACTCGATCAGCTAGTCGAATTTGCTTCCTCAGCGATTGGCGCGCCTAAAGAGTGGCTCACCGGTTACTACGGTAATTTGATTGCCCGCCAAGAGCTATGGGGCTACTGGGAAAGCGACAGTATTCTTGCTACAGGAGAGTGCCGTAAGTTCGATGAGCACCAAACGCAGTTTGCTGACTTGGGTATGATTGTCGCGCAAGCAGAACGTGGAAAAGGCTTAGCAACACGCGTACTGAACTTTCTAACACAACACGCCACCAGCCAAGGTTTGGAAGTTATTTGCTCCACAGAAAGCAGCAATATTGGCGCACAAAAGGCCATTAAACGCGCTGGGTTATCATCAAAACATCGCATCTTACAGTTTGATTTTAGCGAGTTAAAGAAATAGCTTAGCCTTGATATTGGCTAAATATCAGAACTAAGCTGAAGGTTCAGTTCTGATAATAGATGCTCTTAAAAACTGTCACCTCCAACGATATCCACATATAGTTGGAGGTGACAGTCATCTGAAATAGAAGGTCTAATGATCAATTGGTTACAGTCTCCAAAATCCCCTGTAGTTGCTCAGTTCATTGATTGCTACTGGCTGATTGAAAAGACGCCCGACGCTCAAACTCATCAATTTCCGATACTCAATCCCGATCCATCGGCGCACCTGATCTTATCGCCAAGCGAGCAGGCATATCACTACACGATTGAGCAACAGATCGATCAAGGCGTTGGCAGCCATCTGCTGTTACCACACCATAAAGCCATCGAATTGGATCACTCGAAGCCCTTTGTTCACCTAGGCATTAAATTCCATGTCGGGGCCTTGTATTCATTGGCTCTCCCAGATTGCCCTCACCCTAGTTTAGACAGGGTTAGTCAGGTTTGCTAAACAACCCAAACGCCGATGCAACGTCACTGATCAAGCTCGCCCAAACCGATGTTGAGGCCTGCTGTCAGCAGTTAGATGATTTGCTGCTTCCTTGGTTATCGACAGCTAAAACGGATAGGCACAGCGAACTGACAAGTAAGGTGTTGGGTGTGCTTGGTTCGACACCGATTGCAGAGCTTGGCGACAAGCTGTTTTGCTCGCAAAGAACCTTGGAAAGAAGCTTCAACAAGGTAACTGGGCTGACATTAAAACAGTGCCAATCGATGAACAAAGTCGAAGCGATGTTGGAATACTTGTATAAGCGAAATTTGGATGACATCGACTGGATGGACGTCGCCTTTCAATTTGGATTTAGCGACCAACCGCACCTGATTCGTTACCTAAAGAAAACCATCGGTCTAACACCCAATACTTACGCTAAACAAGGCGGTTTAACTATTGATGTTTATGGTGGAGTGAGATCGGACTAACCTACCCTTTACCTTTACCCATCAAGCACTCTCTGTCTTTTGTGTCCCATTAGTAGCAAGTTTTATTGAGTTTAGATTTGCGACTAAATATACTGGGGACACCATAAGACGGAGGACAAAAATGAATAATAAAAACAAACATATAGTTTTAATTCATGGTCTATATATGCCTGCGTTGATCATGCAGTATCTGGATAGAAATTTCAAAAAACGCGGCTTTACAACGCACAAGTTTGCCTACAATTCGCTGCGTTTTCCTTCTGCAGCCAAACGCCTTAATCGCTTCGTGAATGCTCGATTTGATGAGCACGATGAGGTCTATTTCTTCGGTCACTCACTGGGTGGCTTGCTCATTCGCCACTACTTTAAGTTCTACCAACCCAACTTTGCCGATACCTGTATTATCACCGCAGGCACGCCGCACAATGGCGCGACTATCGCCAAAACACTCTCGAATCATGGCCTCGGCTTTATATTCGGTTCGAGCAAGATGATCTTAAGTGATGGCTTGGGTGACTACGATATTGATGTGCCGATTGGCGTGATTACCGGCACCTACGACGCCGGAGTCGGACGTATTGTACTGGGAAGAAACCCTGGCGATGGCACAGTGACACTCGAAGACGCAAACCTGAGAGGGGCAACAGATACATACGCTCTCAAACTCAACCATACTGCGCTTGTCTACTCCAAAGAAGTCGTGACACTGTCGGCTCAGTTCATCGAACACAGAGCTTTTAAGGACGCTTCATAGTTTTTTCCTGTTAGCTTTTGCGTGCTAGCTCTTGTATCAAGCTCTGGTTTTGTTATTTCTGTTTTCTTACTTCTGGTAGACCGAGACAAAGATAGATAAAAATAAAAATACCACTCTGCGATAAGAGTGGTATTCAAAGATTCATTGCTAAAATGAGTGCTTGTTATACTTTCTATACTTGTTACAAACGATTCACTCGCGTTGGTAAGAACACCTCACCCAACATGCATCGCACCGAACCACCACCAATGTCTTCAATCGTTTTCACGTTAAATGGCAGTAGCTTTCCATGTGTTGAAAGCTGAGCTAATTGAGCTGGAGAAAACGCATCGTAAGCCGATTGGGACATCGCGATCACCTTGTCGCCATTCACCGTTTCCAATTGCAGAATGTTGCCGCAGAATCGGTTCATCTGATCGAGCGAGATTGAGATAACCTGCTTGTCTTTGGCAAGAGATTTCACCACAAAGCGGCGTTCAAACTCAGGGATCACTTCATCACAGATCACGCAGAAGTTATCACCAATCGCCATCATCACATTGGTGTGGTAAACCGGCTGACCAGACGGTAATGCAGTTTGGAATGAAACCACACGAGAATAACCAATACGCTTCGCGTAATCTTCCAAGACTTCGCGGTCGCAACGCTGAGAAAGCGCAGCATAGATGGTCTTATTAATATGATCGATAACCATCACACCAGTGCTCTCTAGATAAGAACCTTGGGCAACGTATGACCCCATAGACTCACTATGGTTAACAATGCGACCAGACGCTTCCAACACTTCAATAAGAGCTGTAGGCTTAACTTCATGCTGACGGTTTTCACAGGCCATAGGGAAAGTGAATAGGCTTCCATCACTACAAGTACTGAACCAGTTGTTCGGGAACACTGCGTCAGGGGTTTCAACATCCAGTTTCGGATAATCAAACTCTACAACTTGCACACCTTCTTTACGCAACGAAGCCACCATGGCCTTAAACTCAGCCATTGTTTCAACCTTCACCTCAGCTTCGGTCAGATTGACCCTGTGCTGAAACTCGTTATCACGGGCAGTTTCTTCGTTAAATTTAAATTCTTTTGGTGGCACCATAACAACGCAATTTGCGTTTTGAACATTAGTAATATGCAGTGATTTTTTGTGTAGGTTTAACATTTCAACCGTCCCTATCTTTTATTTACCTCAGAATTGTAAACAACTTGTTACAACAAGATTCACTGAAAATAATAATGATTTGAATATTTATCCCAAACAATTACTGTAGATCTTAGATTAATCGGTAATTTTTACTGCAAGATAACAGCACATCAGAAAGAACCAATTGTATGCATATTCGTTAAAGAATTTTATGGATAAATATGCCTATTTCATTATTTCAGCTCCACACGAGTTTTGATTACAATTTAATCCATTTAACGTTAGGATTATCACCGTTGCATAACCATCAATTACGTTTGAAATAAGCTTAACTTTTCCTGCCTAATTCAATCTAAGATAAGCGTCGTGAAAGACACTCTTTGAACCTTTCCTACGTCACTTAAAAAGAACTAACAACAAAATCTACCTGATGAGGTCATACTGATAAGAACTCATTAGCACTTATAAAATTTCAAACCAAATTTATAAAAACAAGCTACACGACGATGCCGTTACTAATAGATGCATTGTTTATAAAGGGAAATCTATGTACAAGAAATTTGAAGGCTTTACTAAAGCCTTTCCAAAGGAAGAGCCGATACAACCTCCTGCTGGAATAGTG
This sequence comes from Vibrio syngnathi, assembly GCF_002119525.1. Classification (NCBI taxonomy): domain Bacteria; kingdom Pseudomonadati; phylum Pseudomonadota; class Gammaproteobacteria; order Vibrionales; family Vibrionaceae; genus Vibrio; species Vibrio syngnathi. Next base: position 16,302 of record NZ_CP017917.1, read on the forward strand.
GCATTCTGCCGCCATTACACCCGTGGTTTTGAAAAACCGTTGATCTTGCTCGGCCTAATGAGCATGACCATCGCGATCATCGAGGTCGCGCTATTTGGTTACATGGGACAACTGGTTGACTGGCTATCAACAAGCAATCCCGAAACCTTCCTTGCTGATAATAAATCAACACTGATGGGGCTCGGCGTTCTGCTGTTGGTCGTGATGCCAATCTTGATCAGTGTTTATTCGCTATTGCTTCACCAAACTTTGCTGGGCAACTACCCAATGTCGATTCGTTGGCTAGCCCACCGTTACCTTTTGAAGCAAAGCTTGTCATTCTATCAAGATGATTTTGCCGGGCGTGTCGCGACCAAAGTGATGCAAACCTCGCTCGCAGTGCGTGAAACCGTAACCAAAATGGTCGATGTATTCGTCTACGTGACGGTTTACTTTACAGCGATGCTATTCATGCTTGCAGAATCAGATTGGCGCTTGATGGCTCCGATGTTGATTTGGTTGTTCATTTACGTTGGCATTCAACTGCACTTCGTACCAAAGCTGAAAGACGTGTCTTCAGAGCAAGCGGATGCTCGCTCGTTGATGACGGGCCGCATTGTGGATAGCTACACCAATATCGCAACGGTCAAACTGTTCTCACACAGCAAAAGAGAAACCGAATACGCTGAAGAGGGCATGGAAGGCTTCTTAGACACAGTCCATCGCCAAATGCGCTTGGTTACTGGCTTCAACATCTGCGTTGAATTTGCTAACTATCTATTGGTATTCAGCATTGCCGGTATTTCTATCTACCTATGGCTAGACAACGCGATCACCGTGGGCGCAATTGCCATTGCAGTCAGCTTGGCTTTGCGTATTAACGGCATGTCGAAATGGATCATGTGGGAAATCGGCGGTCTGTTTGAAAACCTAGGCACCGTGATTGATGGCATTAAAACGCTATCTAAACCTATCGCTATCGAAGACAAAAAAGATGCGAAACCTTTAGATGTGCCACAAGGCGGCATCAACTTCGATAACGTGAGCTTTAACTACGGCGAGAATAAGGGTGTGATTAACAACCTTAACCTCAACATTAAACCAGGTGAAAAAGTGGGCTTGGTTGGCCGTTCAGGGGCAGGTAAATCAACCTTGGTTAACTTGCTGCTGCGTTTCCACGACGTAGAAAGCGGTCGCATCTTAATTGATGACCAAGTGATCTCAGATGTCACGCAAGATTCACTGCGCAGCAACATCGGCATGGTGACTCAAGATACTTCACTGCTTCATCGTTCAATCAAAGAGAACATCCTTTACGGACGACCTGACGCAACAGATGAAGAAGTGTATGCCGCAACCCAACAAGCGCACGCCCACGAGTTCATTGAAACGCTCACCGACCCGTTTGGTAACATTGGTTACGATGCTCAAGTGGGTGAACGTGGCGTTAAGCTTTCTGGTGGCCAACGCCAACGTGTGGCTATCTCACGCGTACTTTTGAAAAATGCACCGCTGTTGGTTCTAGATGAAGCAACATCAGCACTCGATTCTGAGGTAGAGGCTGCGATTCAAGAGAGCTTGATTGAGCTAATGGAAGGCAAAACGGTTATCGCGATTGCACACCGTTTATCGACGATTGCAGCAATGGACCGTTTGATCGTACTCGACCAAGGTAATATCGTCGAAGAGGGCACGCACCAAGAGTTGATTACACAAAATGGCATCTATGCTCAATTGTGGAATCACCAAACAGGTGGCTTTATTGGTGATGATCTTGAGCAGGCAACGAGTGCTTAATTAATATTCCATTTTAAAAGTGCAGCGTAATTCACACCAAAATGTTAAATACTAGTAAATTACACATGGCAGAATGTTATGTCGTAATCATATAATGACATTAACAGCAATGACGCTTCGCTTGCGCGTTCTGGAATAAGGCTAGACTTCGGGGGGAGGCTAGCCTTTTTTATGTCTGTTATTCTTCGCGTCTCTCTCGTCTGTTTTTATCGGTTCTATAACTTCGTCGATCCTTTTGTTTTTTTCTTGGCATTTTTTTCTTAAAATGCGCGCAGTATTCTTTTTAGAGATCAACCATGAACAAAAGTGTCTTAACTAACGTTATTGCGTTAGCGCTGCTTGCTGGCGGCTATGCGACAGCAAACCAATACTTACTTTACGCAGGCTTATTCGCCTTTTCTGGTGCCATCACCAACTGGCTTGCGATTCACATGTTGTTCGAGAAAGTACCCGGCTTATACGGTTCTGGCGTTATTCCTGCACGCTTTGAAGAGTTCAAGGCAGCCATCAAGCAATTGATGATGGAACAGTTCTTTACTGAAAGTAACATCGACCGTTTTCTTAGTAGTGAAATGACCGGGAAATCACTCAACCTAGAGCCTGTGATCAAGAAGATTGACTTTAACCCTGCATTCGATTCACTGGTGCATGTTATCGAAAACTCACAGTTTGGTGGCATGTTAGCGATGGTTGGTGGCACAGAAGCACTACAGCCAATGAAAGCGCCATTTGTTGAGAAGATGCAAGAATCTGTGATTGAAATCAGCAAGAGTGATTCTGTAAAAAATGCCATCAAGGATGAACTTGAATCGCCTGCAATGATGGATGAAATTAAAGAAAACATTGAGGCGATCATCGATCAGCGCTTGAATGAACTGACACCTAAACTGGTTAAAGAGATGGTTCAAGCCATGATCAAAAAACATCTTGGTTGGTTGGTCGTTTGGGGTGGGGTATTTGGCGGTGTGATTGGCTTAATCTCTGCGGCAATTACGCTATAAGCAGTTTATCTGTTCTCATTCTATTTGCTCTAACTTAATCTGCTCCCCTTTATCTGACGTTCAACAAAAAATGGAAGCTTATTGGCTTCCATTTTTTATATCTAAATAATCTTGGTAAGGCGAAAGCAGGCTACTATTTTAGGGTTGCCAATAGCTCGGGGTTCACGCCAAAACCTTTTTTGTGCTCTTCAATCACCACTTCACTGCGCGTCTGAATTACTCCGGGTAGGGTACCCAACTTAGTTGCCATAAATGCTTGGTACGCCTTCATGTCTTTTACTCGAACCTTGATCATGGTGTCAAAATCCCCCGACAGCGAATAGCACTCTTCGACTTCAGGCATCGTTTCAACCGCTTGGGCAAATTTATCAAAAATTGAAAAACTGGTTTGATCGAGACGAATATGGATAAACACTTGGACATCGAGCCCCAGCTTTTCTGAACAAAGCTCAGCATGATAGCCAGTGATGTAACCCGCTTTTTCCAATCGCTTCAACCGATCAGAGCAAGGTGAAGTCGTTAGGTTGACCTGTTTGGCCAGCTCGACCACAGGCAAACGGCCTTTCATATGCAGAATTCTTAGTATCTCTTTATCGATACGATCGAGTTGATGCTGAGACATAACATTCCTTAAACATTCTAGATTGTGCTCAGTATATTCCATACTAAGAGCAATCGAAGAAAACCGCGCTCACACATTTAGAAAACTAAATAGGCCATTCGCATTCACGTTAAATATAAAACCACACAGAGTGATAACAACCCTTATAAATCAAACTCCGGATATTAACAAATTATTATAGGAATGACCCGATTAACAAATAAGTTGAGCCAGAAACGAAAGAAAGGATATAGGCCAAAGTGAATAATAGAATTCTCAAAGAGAAAGGATGACTCTATTATGAAAACGCAAGAACTCGCATATAAACCTTACGGAATCGGTTCATGGACACACGTAACGGTATCTAAAGATGTTGCCCAAGCACTCGCAAGTGAATACTCAAACTATGGCTGGGAAGTTAAAGTTGATGGCAATGTCGTCGAAGCAGAACCTGCACGAAAAGCGGCATAGAAACGAAAAAAACCTCCATCAGGGAGGTTTTTAAATCTAAGTTAGTAAGCACTTACTATAATCTAAGCCAGACCAACTTGGGGAACTGTAGTTCCTGTTTCACAACGACAGTTGCACGTTCGACAGAAGTGCTGAGTTTCCATGTCGTAGTACAGGTTTCCACTAAATAGCTTTGACGTCCATTGCATCATACGGCCAGATGTTGTCTCAGGCTCAGATTCACAACGTTTCATTATAGACTTATGTAGTGTTGTTTTTTTACATCCTTTGCAATAGAGATCAGGCATACCTTTGTCCTATAGGTCTTTAGTGGTTACTGATAATTGACACATGATGTCCAATTCAGTGTAACAATTCACCGAGCTAATAACAAAAGTGAGCGTCAAGTTCAAAAAATAGCCATTTTATCGTTTGTTTTTTGACATCAAGCGCTATAGAAAGTCTCCCTCTTCTATGTTTTTCTTCTATCATTTGGTTTCAATTTACATTGTAAACCTCACAACCGCCGTATTTCCCCTGTATTCAGCAGAATTTTTAATAAGACAAAGGTAGTGCCCGCATAAAAAAATAGAGCCACCGAAGTGACTCTATTGCTTTTATTGTTCAATTACTTTTTTACAATTGCTTTTTAGCTCATGTTCTTTTGCTAATTCACATGTGTTTTACAATGTAAATTAGTCTAGCTCAACTAGGTTCTTCTCGAACTCAGCGTGTTGCTTTTTCACTTCGTCTTCTGGTTCGCCAGTCATTAGGCTCACAATCACGATAGAAAGCGTCGATAGGATGATTCCCGGTACGATTTCGTAAACATCGAACCAACCGCCCGTCAATTGCTTCCAAAGTACAATCGTAACACCACCAACTACGATACCCGCTAGAGCGCCGTTACGGTTCATACGAGACCAGTACAGGCTTAATACGATGGCAGGGCCGAATGCAGCACCAAAACCAGCCCATGCGTAAGATACAAGGCCAAGTACTGAGCTGTCTGGTGTCATCGCCAGAACAAGAGCAACAAGAGAAATTAGAATAACAGCGAAACGGCCGACACGAACAATCTCTTCTGACGTTGCGTCTTTCTTCAAAACTTGCTTATACAGATCTTCTGCCATTGCAGATGAAGAAACAAGAAGCTGTGAATCCGCAGTACTCATGATTGCCGCTAAGATTGCAGCCAGTAGGATACCGGCGATTACTGGGTGGAACATCGCGTTCACAAGAAGCATGAAGGTCTTTTCGCCATCGTCTAGCTTAGGTGCACCAGAGTTAGTCACATAGATTAGACCCACAAGACCCACAAGCATTGCACCAACCATAGACAGTGCAGTCCAGATCACTGCAATGCGACGTGCCGCTGTTAGGTCTTTATTACTACGTGTTGCTTTGAAACGTGCAAGGATATGTGGCTGACCGAAGTAACCCAAACCCCATGCCGCGAGAGAGATGATCGCAATAGCAGAAAGAGGTTCACCTTTCGCATCATTCCATAGCGTAAGTAGCTCTGGGTTGATGTTGTGTAGGTCGCTAGAAAGCTGACCTAGGCCACCGTTCATTGCCGCGATGGGTACAATCAATAGCGCTGCAGACATCAGTAGACCTTGAACCAAGTCAGTCCAAGATACCGCAAGGAAACCACCAAACAGGGTGTAAGAAACGACACATACTGTACCGATAATTACCGCTGTTGTGTAATCAAGGCCGAATACCGTTTCAAACAATTTACCACCAGCTACCAAGCCTGAACTTGTGTAGAAAAGGAAGAATAAAAGGATAAAGAAAGCAGAAATCGTTTGGATCAGCTTAGAGTTATCATTGAAGCGGCGAGATAGGAACTCAGGCAGCGTCAGTGATTCAGTTGTAATGCTGTAAGTACGTAGACGTTTTGCACTGATTAACCAGTTTGCCCAAGTACCCACAAGTAGGCCACCAGCAAGCCAAAATGCTTCAAAGCCAGCAGCGTAAGCGTAACCAGGCAGGCCAAGTAGCAACCAACCACTCATGTCTGATGCACCAGCAGAAAGTGCAGCAGGCCATGGGCCTAACGAACGACCACCTAGGAAGTAGTCAGTTGAGTTAGATGTACGTTTGTAAGCAATAACACCGATCGCTAGCATCATAATTAGATACGCAATGAACGTCGTCGTTATTGCAAAACTGTTTTCTATCATTTGATAGTCCTCATTTTGTAGAAAGCCTTCCATGCCTAATTCAATGCAAGACACTCACCGTAAAGGCAAGCGAGTGCATTGAGTTAGGTATTGAGGCTCCAAGGCGCTAGGGGAGAAAACCAAAAATGGGAAAACCCAAAAATGGAGCAAACCAAAAGTGCTCAGAGCCAATTTTACTGAAGGTTAGTGAGCTTCGCTTCCAAGTTCGAGCAAGGTCGCGTTACCGCCCACGGCTGTTATATTTATAGTTCGCGTACGCTCGGTAATGAAGCGCAGCGATAGGTGTGGATCATTAGCAACATTCATTGTCACCAGATCCGTTTCAGCCACTAAACCGACGATTGCACCGTCACGCTTAGCAAGCTGTAAATTGATAGCTTGTGCCGTTTGTGAATTACCCACGTAACCCGCGCTTCGCACATCGCAAGACAGCAGCTGTTGAGCAGCGTCATACGAGGCAACCTGCACCAAGTTGGTTGGTAGATTCGCTTGTTTTGCGGCGTCAGCAATTAAGGTATTGAACTGCGCATCATCACTGCACAATTGGACGCTGTTACCTGCCAATAGTGCAGCGGTAATCAGAGCCATTGCCGTTTGTAGTGCTGGCAGTTTGTCTTGGCAATCATCAACAATCACTAAAGCCACACCGCGGCCTGCGGCATACAACTCATTGGTTTCGCCCGTAGGGCCAGCCATTAGGTGATGCTCAGAAAGCAGCGCAGAGGCTTGCTCTAGATGATAAGTCGCCACTGCAGCCAAAGGCGCAGATTGACTTTCGATCTCTGATTTGAATGAAAGTACCTGAGCACTCTTATGATCAAAGTCGGTAAGATTCCATTGTTCCCACGCTAACAAAGCATCAGAAAAACCTGTCACTTGATGAACCATGATACTGCTCCTTATGCCTTGTCTTGTGATTGAGAGAAATGAACATCAGTAAAGCGGAATAGGTAGTGAGGACCACCCGCTTTAGGGCCAGTACCTGATAAGCCTTGGCCGCCGAATGGTTGAACTCCAACAACGGCGCCCACTTGGTCACGGTTGATGTAGCAGTTACCCACGCGCACGTGTTTTTCGATCCAACGGTAAGTTGTCTCGTTACGGCTGTGGATACCCATGGTTAGACCAAAACCGGTTTGGTTGATTTGGTCTACCACTTGCGCTAGCTCACTCGCTTTGAAGCGAACAATGTGTAGCACAGGGCCAAATTGTTCTTCTTTCAAGCAGCTGATGTCATCAATTTCAAAAGCACTTGGTGGAACAAAATCACCATGTTCACAATCCGTACCTAGAGAAAGTTGAGCCACCTTCTTCTGGGTATTGGTCATGTTTTCTAAGTGCGCCATTAGCTTCTGTTTCGCGTTTTGGTCGATAACAGGGCCAACATCGGTTTTATGAAGGTGTGGAATACCAACACTCAGCTCGTCCATTGCACCATGAATCAATCCAACCACGCGGTCTGCAATGTCTTCTTGGATGTAAAGCACACGTAGTGCAGAACAACGCTGACCTGCTGAAGCGAATGCTGAACGAATCACATCACGAACTACCTGTTCAGGCAGTGCAGTACTGTCGACGATCATCGCGTTCTGGCCGCCTGTTTCCGCAATAAACGGAACTGGCTTAGCGTTACGAGTGGCTAATGACACATTGATACGCTGTGCCGTTGGCGTAGAACCAGTAAAGGCAACGCCCGCAATCGCATCATGGCTTGTTAGTGCACTGCCGATCTCAGCACCGCGACCTGGTAGTAACTGAATCGTGCCAGCAGGGAAGCCCGCTTCATTCATCAGTTCAACCGCGCGAGCTGCAATCAGGCTTGTTTGCTCGGCAGGCTTAGCCACAACCGTGTTACCTGCAACCAATGCCGCTGTAATTTGGCCAAGGAAGATAGCTAGAGGGAAGTTCCAAGGGCTGATACAAACGAACACACCACGACCTTGTCGAGAAGCGATTCGTGTTTGGCCATCAAAACCTTTTAGTTCGAAACCTTGTAGGTTGTCCGCTTGTTTTGCGTAGTAACGACAGAAGTCGACTGCTTCACGTACTTCATCAACACTATCGTGAATTGTCTTACCCGCTTCTTGATGACAAATCGCCACCAGCTCAGCGAGGTTGTCTTCCATCAGGTCTGCCAACTTATCAAGTGCCGCCGCTTTGGTTTCAACCGATGTTGCGTTCCAATCAGCGAATGCTGCGTCTGCGCCAGTGATCGCTGCGGAAACATGATCAAGGTTAGCGAAAGCCACCTGCCCCACATTAATACGACGATCATAAGGTGCAGTCACTTGCTCAACGTTCTGATCAGCCTTGATCATGCTTTCGGCAAGAGATTCACCGTTGATCACAGGGCCCGCAGTCCATTGATTGTTTAGGAAGCCTTTTACTTGCTCTTCAAACTGATGCGCTTCGCTTTCAATATCAATGTTCACACCGTAAGAGTTCTTACGCTCAGGGAATACCGCTGGAGGCAGAGGAATCTTAGTGTTGTGCAATGTATCGAACGCCAGAAGCATATCGACAGGATGTTGAGTCAGCTCTGCCACAGGGCAACGCGCATCAACTAGACGGTGTACAAACGAGCTGTTTGCGCCGTTTTCTAGCAAGCGACGTACTAGGTATGGCAGTAGATCTTTATGGCTGCCAACCGGTGCGTAGATACGTACCGATTGTTGGTAAGCTTCCATCGCATGGTTGTACAGAGAATCACCCATGCCGTGTAAACGTTGGAATTCAAAGTCTTTATGGTCGGTCATGACGGCAATAGCAGAAACCGTATGAGCATTGTGGCTCGCAAACTGCGGGAAGATATTGCCACGAACACTTGGGCTCAGTAGGTAACGCGCACAGGCAAGATAAGCAACGTCTGTCGCTTCTTTGCGTGTGTAAACTGGGTAATCAGTAAAGCCAGCTTGCTGTGACCATTTGATTTCGCTGTCCCAGTAAGCGCCTTTTACTAAGCGAAGCGGGATCAAATCACCTTGCTCTTTCGCTAGGCGGTTTAGCCATACTAGAACCGGTAGTGCACGCTTTGAGTAAGCTTGAATAACCAAACCAAATTTACCCCAACCTTTTACAAGATCGGTACGGTACAGTTTTTCGAATAATTTTAGAGAAAGCTCTAGGCGATCCGCTTCTTCAGCATCAATCGTAATCGCTACATCGAGCTCTACTGCGCGGCGCAATAGCTGCTCTAGCGTGTCGCAAAGTTCTGTCAATACGCGTTCTTCATTCGCTACTTCGTAACGTGGATGAAGCGCAGAAAGCTTGATAGAAACAGACGGTGCTGGGCTTGATTTTGAAGAGACATTCGATTGTGGAGAAACATAGCTGTCTCGACCTACGGCTTCAATCGCCATTAGGTAATCTTTGAAGTATTTGTTTGCGTCAGCTGTAGTCAGTGCCGCTTCACCTAGCATGTCGTATGAGTAGGTAAAACCTTTGTCACGCATAGACTTACCGTTCTTTTGCGCTTCAGCAATGCTGCGGCCAAGAACGAATTGGTGACCCATCACCTTCATTGCTTGGTGCATCGCTTTACGAATCACCGGCTCAGAAAGCTTGTTCACTAAACGGTTTACTGCTTGACCTGCACTCTGCTCGTTAGATGAAAGTCCAACCACCTTGCCTGTTAGCATTAGGCCCCAAGTTGATGCGTTAACAAAAACTGAGTCAGAATTCTTCAGGTGAGATTTCCAATCCGCAACGCTTAATTTGTCACGAATCAGTGCATCAGCCGTTGCCGAATCAGGAATACGCATCAAGGCTTCCGCCAGACACATCAGCAAGATGCCTTCTTGAGTATCTAAGCTGTACTCAAGCAACAGCGCATCGATCATCTGGATGGAAGTTTTATCCGCACGGATAGCTTCGATCAATGATGTCGTCTTGGCTGTGATCTGCTGCTTTTCAGACTCAGAAGGGGTAGCTAGTGGCAGAAGTTGCTCTAGCCATTGGGTTTCATCCACCATATATAATGGTGAGATAAGCGTCCAAAGATCAGCAAGCGACTGCTCGTTGAATTCTGGCTTTAACACATCAGTAGCTGTAAACATGCGCTTTCCTTAATCTCACACCCGAAAAGAGTTCGGGATCTCTACAATGGCTGCAGTGTATTTAGAGTATATAAGGATTACTTGTCAAAAACTCCGAGTTTTTTGCTAAAAACTCGCTTTATTAACAAAACAAACACAAGGTCACACATAAAACTTTAATATAATATGCCGTTTTGTTTCATTGTTTAACAGAAGTTTGCTTTTTGTATTGAGATGGTGACATGCCTTGAAGGCGAGAAAAGGTGTGAGTAAAGGAGGATTGACCGGAGAAGCCCGCCAGTTCTGCAACCTGTCCAAGGCTAAGATTACCTTGTTCAATAAGGCGTCGAGAGCGGTCGATACGCTTTCCTAAAACATATTGGTGAGGGGTAATGCCCATTTGATCTTTGAACAACATGTGGAACTGACTTTCGCCTAAAAACACGCTGCCCGCAAGCTGAGCGACTGAGATCTTATTAGCCAAGTGTTGTTCGATGTAACGATCCAATGCCTCCAAATCAAAACGCGAGTCTTTAATCGAGGTTTCAAAGGCCGAAATGTGCCTTTGCATTAACGCGATCACCGTGTCATTACAGGCACGGCTTAGTAGAAGATCATCAGGACTGGCCTGCATCTCTTGCACCAACATATGAATAAGCTTTTGAATTTGAGCGTCTAATTGGAAGTAAACGTTCGATGATTCTAACTGGTTGATTTTCTCTAGCATCAGAGGGTCATCATCCGTTGGCACTGGCATATTGAGTACTAGGATGTCCGACTGACCAACCACACCACCGAAAGCATGATCAGAGCTTGCTGTTACTACACAACCCTGACCGGGGCCGACAAGATTGCCTTTACCGCTGACTTCAAATTCCGCCTGACCTTTCAGACCAATCACCACCTGCGAATAATGATGATCGTGACAATCCATATGCGAAGGCAAAGTAATGATTTCCGCTGGTCGAGGGCCTGTAAGCCCTAGCGGAGACAAGTCTAGGTTTGGAAAGGGTAAAGGTTTTGGCATGACAGCAAAGTACTTAGGTCGACATAATAAGAATAATACTCTGAAATCTGCATAAGATGAATTTGTAAATGATCATGAGAGTCGTTTTCTCTTCTTTAAAGAAAGATCATTACTGATAACCATTTGATCATGCCTCCGGAAGTATGATCAAGTGTGACCAAACTACGGACTTTGTAAAACCAACCTTCCAATCTTTCGACCACTTTCTTCATCTCAATATTAAAGAAATCAGAACACCAAAAGTCAAAGCAAGTCACAAATGGAAACCAAATGATTACACCATAACGACAATATTTTCTTATATAGCTCAATTATTTCGGTGTAAATATGTAAAAAGTGTATCCGAAGTACCGAAACTTAGCTTTTGAGTAGATTGGAGGGCAATAAAACGGTATAAAGACGGGTACTGTGTTAATTGCTAATAACTAGTGACTCACAACTAGGAAGTAGACACTTTATTAACGAGCCAATTTTAAATATACAAGTTGCAGGGACCTATGACTAACTTTCGAATTTCAGCGCTTTTACTTGCGCTATCCCCACTTTGGGTATCTGCATCGTTATCAGCTGAAGAACTGAATCAAGTCGATCCCGTTTCAGCTATCGATGCAAAGCTAACAGAGAAAAACTCAGATATTGAGCGTATTTCAGCGACCAAAGTATCGGCAACTGAGACCTTAAAACAACTACAAAACCAGAACAGTAAGTTGTTACGTGAAGGTGAAGAGTTAAAGGCAAAACGTAACCGAGCTAAATCTGTACTCGACAAACAGTACAGTCGCTTACTTGATGATCCAGAAACGGATCTGGTTTCTTTTCAGAAAGGATACCAAGATGCTTGGGCTGCGGTTAAAGAGAATCAATCGTCTCAGCTAGATAATCAGCAAGCGATGAATGAGAACGAAATTTACCTTTCTCAAATTAAGCAAAAGCAAGCTCGTTTGAATAATGAGCTGGCTAACTTGAAAGAATCAAAAGTTGAAGCTCGCGTTAAACGTATTGCAACAGAACTTCGTGAAAGTGCGGTTCTTGAAACTAGCTACACCACCACATGTTCATCAACAATGACGCTGGGTGAGTGTATTGCTCAAGGTAACCACCTGACGAAGCAGAAAGCGGTACAAAACTTCAAGAGCAAATTACTTGAGCAGCTCACAGAAAGCACGCTAGCGAAGCAAAACTTACAAGGTGTTCAATTGAACATTCATGTTCAAGACAGCCAAGCAATCAAGAGCGGTTTCTCAGGAAACAACTCTTACTTTGTGCAGATGCAAGCTCAACTTCAAGCAAAGCCTGAAGCGATTGCAGCATGTAACTTATTGAACGTTTCAACTCGCTACTGTTTAACGGACAGCGACGTTAAGGTTGCAAAGAAGAGCGACAAGCAGTGGGCAAACGTGATGGTACGTTCTGATCAATATAATGACTCAGTCACTATCAACGGTATTAAATACGGCAGCACACCTCTAGAGGTTTCGCTACCGAGCGGTCGTCATCAAGTAACCATTTCAAAAGAAGGTTACGAGTCATACAACCGCACAGTGACTATCAACGGCAGCGATACTATTTGGGTGAAACTCCTTCCTAGTAAAGAAAATGAAATCTAAATATATAAAGCTAAGCCTGATATAAATAGCCGTGCCTATTTCACAAAGCTGAATGAATACTCGCCATCTTGTTGTAGTTATAGAAAGTAGCTTCAAACGAAATGGCGTTTTCGTTAGAATATTCAATTAACCTAAATTACGACTGAAGTAGCCCAACATGCGCCAAGGTTTTCCTACTCTATTATTTGCACTTGCTCCATGCTTAATGACGCCTGCTGTTTTCGCTGAAGCGACATCTCCAGCAATCACGTCATCAGTCATCGACATTGAAAGCTCTCTTTTCGAAGAACATGCCAGTTTAACGGCTATCGAGAAGAAGATGGCGGACAAACAAAATCAAGTCGACAACCAAGCAGAGCAAATGGCACGTCAAGCCAAGTTATTAGCTCAATCAGAGCAAAAACTCGCAACGGCGAAAACTAGCCTAGAGCAAGATTACACTCGCATGATTGATGAGCCAGGTTTCGATATTTCACCTGCTCAAAACCATTTTCAAGACGCCTGGAAATCGGTAAAAGAGCACAAGCTTACGATTTCGGATTCTGAGCAAAAACTGCAAAGTTTAGTGATGGAGCTAGAGGCCATCAAAGCCGAAAAGTCGGCTGTAGAAATGTCTATCGCACATTTGAATCAAGATAAGCTAAGAGCAAGAGCCGAAAGGTTGAGAAGCGAGGTTACTCAAACACAAGAGCACACCGTTAGCTTTACTAACCGCTGTAGCAGCGATATGACCTTAGCTCAATGCTCAGACCAAACGGTAGCTTTAACACTTCAAAAAGCAGTAAAACAATTTCAAAATAGCCTTGTAGACAACGCGACAGAATCAAAAATAGTAAAAGAACACCTAGCGTCTGCTTCTTTGAATATTCACGTTCTGCAACACAACGTGAAATCATCTGGCTTCTCCGAAGATAACCGTTACCGAGCAGTGGTTACTGCGAATTTAGAAACTCGTCCAGATAAGAACACCCCTTGTCGTCTACTTGGTATTCAGTCTTCAAACTGTTTCGATCAAAGCGATCAACAAGCCGATGATCAACAAAAAGAAGTGGCTTGGGTTAATTTGGTGGTTCGTTCAAATCAATATAATGATAACGTTTCTATCAATGGCGTGAATTATGGCAGCACACCGGTTGAAGTGATGCTACCTACAGGGCCACACATGGTTACGATTGAGAAAGAAGGTTACCTTTCTTTCCACCAAGAGCTGAAAATAGCCCGAGACCACAACCTAAGAGCAGTATTACAAGCGAAGCAGAATTCACTGAATGTAGGTACCAAATTTGCAGACCCAATGGGCAGTGGTACTCAAAGTCCAGAAATGATTGTGGTTGGATCCGGGACTTATCTACTCGGTGAAAACAATGCTGAGCAAGTCACGATCAAACAGCCATTTGCGTTAGCGGCAACCCCAACTCGCGTTCAAGATTTTAGAGCATTTGTGAAAAATACGGGTTACCAGACAGACGCTGAGTTGATGAATACCTGTGACACTTTCGTCAATGCAGAGATCACGACTGTGTCAGACAATGACTGGAAAGCTCCTGGTTTCAAGCAAGTCGATAGCTCGCCTGTTGTATGCGTTAGCCAAAGCGATGCGAAAGCGTATACGCGTTGGTTATCTAAAAAAACAGGCTTTACTTACCGTCTACCAACACAACAAGAGTGGGAAGCGGCGGCAAGAGCAGGGCAAGATACTAGCTTCTGGTGGGGCAACAAATTCCGTTCAGGTAGAGCCAATACTGGTTGGTCTGGCACACAGTGGTCAAACGTCAGTACTTCTCCCGTTAAATCATTCTTGCCAACGCCAACAGGTTTCTATGACATGGTGGGTAACGTTTGGGAATGGACTGCAACTCAGAAAGGTATCGCTAAGGGGGGCGCGTGGAGCTTCTCTCCTGAAGAGGCAAAGGTGTTTACTGAACTGTACGTTTCGCCTTCTACTGCCGCGAACTATCTAGGGTTCCGAGTATTGCGAGAGCTGTAAGCTCTTGGTATTACTCAAAGCCCTCAAATATTTACCTTAGATTCTCCTATTATCACATTGAGCCTGCGTTTATAGGGGAATTCCCTCCTTATATTCGGTCTCGCCTAGGAGTAAATTCGTCGATAGAGTAGTAAGTCACTCTGGGTATCTAACTGATACCTCAGCTTAATTTACACGACCCTCGTAAATTAAACTGGAAATCTTCTACGTGTCGACAAGGTATATCTTGTCTTTGGCCAGCCCTTCTTCAGGCTGGCTTTTTTTTGCTTTTTCTTTGCCCTTTTTGTTTAGGTATTGATCAATGGCAGCGCGCTTAAACGGCATGCCGTTCAACTATTGATCATTCTCCATTTCTGATGCGTAACTCGGCTTCTAATTGTCATTGCAGACCAATAAGAAACTGATATCATTGCAATACTTCCTCTTACGAGATAAAGCCTTGCCGGATCCCTTTGACTCCATACATCACTCTTTATTTGAACAACTTCCAGGTTGCTGGGGTTGCAAAGATACTGGCTCTGTCTTCGTGTATGCCAACCTTGCTTACAACCAATTAATTGGCTTAAAACCCAACGAAACTTGTACCGGCTTAACCGATTTCGAGATGCCTAGTCAAACAACCGAATGTGCTCAGGATTTCAGGGCTCAAGACAAGCATGTAATGGATACACGCAGTACTCTTAAAATCCTCGATATTCACCCTTATCCAGACGGACGCTGGCACGCTCATATTTTTACTAAAACCCCTTGGCTTGATGGGAATGGCGAAGTTCAAGGCACCATTTTTTATGGTCAAGAACTCACCGACACCGCCATTTTAGAGGTTGGCCATTGGGTGTGTCAGGCGACTTGCGAAAAAGACAATCAAGTGTCCATTACAGGATCAAAACCGCGCGTGTCAAAGCTTCAAAAGCGACTGACTTCGCGAGAATCAGAAGTGCTGTTCTTGTTACTATTCGGCAAGAAACCACAGTACATCGCGTCTACGTTGAACATTTCAATCAAAACGGTCGAAGGGCATGTCGCCAGGTTGAAACAGAAATTCGATGCGCGCAGTAAAAGCCAGTTGATTGGGTATGCGTTGGACTCGGGGCTAGGCTCTATGATCCCAGAAACCCTGCTTAAAAAGCAGATCTCGGTTGTCCTGCACAGTGACTAGTTATTGATTTGATGAGTTTAAGCTCCAAATCAACGGCATCTTTATATCTATAAAGCAGGCGGTTAAGCTGACTATGGCGCTAGGCGATCAATATCCCAGCTATTGTCTTGGCGTGAGAACAAGAAGCGGTCATGCAAGCGGTGTTCGCCACCTTGCCAAAACTCAATGCTATCTACACGCACACGGAAGCCTCCCCAGAAAGAAGGAACCGGAATCTCTCCTTTTGCGAACTTCTGTTTAAGCTCTAGATATTTGCCTTCCAAAATCCCGCGAGCAGAGATACGGCTACTTTGCTTACTTGCAATTGCGGCCAATTGGCTCTCTTTTGGTCGTGACGAGAAGTACTTCATGTTTTCAATCGCTGTTAGCTTTTCAGCCGTACCCGTAATATGAACTTGTCGTTCAAGTGGGTGCCATGGGAAATGCAAACTGATTTTACTGTTGTGACCAAGCTGATGTGCTTTACGGCTACCTAAGTTGGTGTAAAAAACGAAGCCGTCTTTATCAACATTCTTTAGTAGAACAATTCGTTGGAATGGCTGACCATTTTCATCAACCGTAGCAACTGTCATGGCAGTAGGGTCCGTCAACTTAGCTTCAATAGCTTGCTCTAGCCATAGATTGAATTGTTCAATCGGGTCTGCGGCTAAGTCTTTACGTCTCAATCCACCCTTAGCGTATTCGCGACGAATATCGGTCAGTTCCATTTGGTTGCTCCTTTAAATTTTTTTTGATTTTGCGCTGTAATCCTTTGAAACACAAGTCTAAGCCATGGTTTTGTCTCACAGAAGGCGCTCTGTGTTAACAAGATCTCGGTACTCTGTCCATCATATTGGTAATCTTTATACAAACCGATTACACGCTGAGATCCGAGTGACCAAGATACTGCCTAACCTAATGACTCCTTTTGTTTTATTCTCGTTGTTACTGGGAGCCGCAGGGCTGACCGCAACCCACTTTATGGCCGTACAGTTCCAAGAAAAAATCGTCACTCAAAAGCTCAGCGAAGCAGCCAATAAAGCGAACCTACAAATCGATTCTGAACTGGATAAGTTCAAACAGATCCCTGATTTGCTCAGCCATGACCCGCGCTTGCTTTCTTATTTTGACTCATCACCACGAGCAGATAAGATTCCTGCTTCGCAGCTTAATCAATTGCTATTTGAATGGTCGAATCAGAGTCAAGCCGACACTATCTATATCCATGACCCTAGTGGTACTGTCGTCGCTTCAAGTAACTACCAAAAGCCTAGCACTTTCGTGGGTGAGAACTTCTCGTTTCGTCCTTACTTCGCCTCTGCAATTAAAGGCAGCAACACACACTATGTCGCACTGGGTGCAC
The DNA here is from genome assembly GCF_002119525.1 of Vibrio syngnathi. Taxonomy (NCBI): domain Bacteria; kingdom Pseudomonadati; phylum Pseudomonadota; class Gammaproteobacteria; order Vibrionales; family Vibrionaceae; genus Vibrio; species Vibrio syngnathi. The sequence continues at coordinate 33,475 of NZ_CP017917.1, forward strand.
GCTCGAATGTACGCGGTTACTTTTTGTCTTCACCACTGTATATAGAGAATGACATTGTTGGGGTTATCACCGTTAAAGTGAGTCTAGAGAACCTTGAAAATATCCTAACCAGCGATGATTTTGAGATTGTGGTACTCGACTCTAATCAAGTGGTTTTTCTCTCGAGCCAAACTCAGTGGCTTTATCACTCGTTGTTGCCATTAAGTCAGAAGCAACAAACCGATATCGCTTTGCAACGCCAATACGGTCAAAGCGAAATTTCGATCATAGAAGCTTTTCGCTCTTCCAATTATCAACCACAAGTTAACGACGCTAATCAGCCCAACAATATTCAACCAAATCGAGAACAAAAAGAACTCACAGCAAACCAATTGTTTAAACTTGGGGCGTTCAATCTTTACCCCGCAACCTTCAGCAACAATCAGTACCAAGTTGTCGCATTAAAAAAGGCCGAAGCAGAGCTTATTAAAGTGCTGCAGATCGATGTCATCTTCGTGGTGATTTACAGCTTGGTGATGCTCATCGCGTGGTCGTGGCGACAGACTTACGTCGCGAAAGTGGCGCTAACCCGGCTCAACCAAAACCTAGAACAAACCGTTGATAAACGTACTCACTATTTGAAGAAATCCAATCAACAACTTCAGCAAACCATTTTTCAATACCAAGCATCGCAGTTAAAGCTGAAGCAGACAGAACAAGAGCTGACCCAAACAGCAAAATTAGCGGTACTCGGAGAGCTGTCAGCAAGCATTAACCACGAAATCAACCAACCGCTTGCAGCGCTTCGAACTTATAGCGAGAACAGCTTAAAGCTGCTTGAAATGGAACGGACAGATTTAGTGAAGAGCAATCTTGAGAAAATGATTGGCCTCAACAACACCATTACCGACATCATCGCGCGACTCAAAGTCTTTACTCGCAAGGTCACTAAACAAGAACATCATGTCGCGAACCTGCACCAAGCGATCAATAACGCCACCAGTATTCTCAGTACGCTGATGATCAAGCAAGGCATTACACTAAGACTAAGCACGGTGCCTGATGAGATTAATATTGCGATTCACCCAACCGAACTCGAGCAAGTGCTGGTGAATCTGATTCACAACGCGACCCAAGCGCTTCAACAACAAGTTCTTGAACAGAAAATCTTGCAGGAGCAACACAACCTGGAAAACGTTGACCAACAGGCCAGCCCACAGATAGGTATCGAATGGCAACTGCATCATAACTCTTGTCAGTTGATCATTTGGGATAACGGAATTGGCATGCCGAACGATAAGCTAGAACAGCTGTTCGACCCGTTTTTTACCACTAAACCGGAAGGCTTAGGGCTAGGGCTTTCAATATCGAAACGGATTATTGAAGCGTATCACGGCACGATCAGCGCCAACCGATTAGAGCCTTCAGGCATGGTATTCTCGCTAAATATCCCGTTATATAACGATAAAGACCAACGTGCCGTTGTTATCGTTGATTAGAAAATGAATGTTACATACTGCTAGTTTTATATATAGCTAACCTCACATACTGTTAAGGATTCGACTTTTGCACTCTATGCCTAAACTCTATTTTGTCGACGATGAACCTGCCATCCGAGACTCCGTAGAACAAGCCATGCTCATTGAAGGCATCGATATCGTCTGCTTCCCCAATGCCATTGAGGCACTAAAGAAAATAGATGTGACGCAAGCTGGGATTGTGATCACCGATATTCACATGCCAGTGATGGATGGCATCCAATTGACGCAAAAGCTGCTGAATCAAAACCCTCATTTTCAGATCATCGTACTTACAGGTCATGGAGACGTGCAAACAGCCGTATCCGCGATGAAAGCCGGCGCCTACGATTTTCTGGAAAAACCATTTGTGGTTGATGCCCTTTTAACGGCAGTCAAAAAAGCGGCCGACAAGCTCGCCTTGGTAGAAGAGAACAACCTACTGCGTAAAGAGTTGGCGGTACAGAATCAGGTAGGGCCAAAACTGATTGGTCAATCGCCATCAATGCAGGCATTACGCCGAGAACTGATCTCTCTAGATACCAAAACTAATCCACTTCTACTGTTTGTCGGTGATGTAGGGACGGGTAAAAGAGTTACGGCGCAGTACACGCACGATCTTCACAGCCATAAAGCTGCAGAGCTTTGCCCTGTCGCAGCGTTTAATTTGCCACGCCGTGACGAAGCGACATTCCATCAGTTTGTTTTACAACTGTTCTTGAAGCATCAAGGTGGAACGCTTTATATACATGAAACAGAAACATTAACTCAAGACCAATGGCAGTGGTTAGCGAACTTAAAACCCACTCTACTTCGTGAAAACTCATGCAAGACCAATGCAACTTGTATCATTTTAGCAACCGCAGCACTTCCTACTACAATGGTAAGTGAGTTCCGTCGATTTGACTTGCTACCACTAGCGCAACGAACAGAAGACATTGGCTCTTTGTTTAAGCACTTTGCTCGTGGTGCGGCGAGTCGATATCAGTTGCCTCCCCCGGTGATTACAGAAAAAGAGGTTCAACGATTGATCGCCACTCATTGGGGGGGAAATATTCGACAGCTTCGCCAACATGCTGAACTCCGAGTGTTGACTAAACCCAAGCTGCCATCGCTCGACAATACTGAAGATGATGAGAACAAGCTTGATGTCAGCATTGAAGAGCAACAACGGTCATTAAGCCAACGTACCGATAGCTTTGAGCAAATCATCTTGATAGAGGCACTACATCGTCATCAAGGGCGTTTAAAAGAGGTACAGCAAGAGCTGCAAGTGTCACGAAAAACGCTTTATGACAAGTTGAGAAAGCACCAACTTGATAAAACAGATTTCAAAAACCAATAAGAGTTAAAAAATATATAAATTCAAAGATTTAAAGGAGCAAAGCCTTAACATTTATCAAAAGTAAGAATACACTCACAAAGCTTGCACTTTTATTTAGCGAACAAGGACTGTTATGAGTCAGAAAAATTTCAGCAAATTGAACGAGACCGAACTTGAGTATGTCGATGACAAAACAGCGGCACTGCTCCTCAATACGCCCACCAGTGCGCGTATTATGCTATGGGTGATCGTGCTGTTTTTTATTGCTGCTATTGGGTGGTCTGCTTGGGCTGAAATCGACAAAGTGACAGTTGGCCAAGGCAAGGTAATCCCTTCTTCTCAGATTCAAGTGGTGCAAAACCTTGAAGGTGGTTTGGTTAAAGAAATTTTAGTCAAAGAAGGGCAACGAGTTCAAAAAGGGCAACAATTACTATTAATAGATGACACTCGATTCCGCTCTGACTTTCGTGAGCGTGAGCAACAAGTTGCGAACTTAACTGCTAATGTACTTATGCTGTCCGCTTCGCTGACCAGTGTTGTTATCAATGAAGAATTCTCAGTAAAAGAGTGGAAAAAAAGTGTCTTACTCGACTATGGTAAACTCGCCTTCCCACCACTATTCTACGACCTTCACCCCAAATTGGTTAATCGCCAAAAAGCAGAATATCGTCAAGATCTGAACAACCTGAAGAACCAACTTTCCGTTTTTGATCAGCAGGTTGGACAGAAGCAACAAGACCTAGTTGAAATAAAAGCGCGTGTTCAGAATTTAAGACAGAGTTACAACTTTGCCCGTCAAGAGCTGGATATTACCAAGCCTCTTGCTGATGAAGGGGTGGTGCCAAAAATTGAACTGCTCAAGCTGCAAAGACAAGTTAACGACACTCGCCGAGAGATGACCTCTAGCGAACTCAAAATCCCTCTTCTACGTTCAGCAATCAAAGAAGCGATGCTCAGTCGTATCGATGCTGCATTGAACTTCCGATCAGAACAACAAGAGAAGCTAAACCAAGCACAAGATAAGCTCTCTGCAATGACGGAATCAGCGGTTGGCCTTGAAGACAGAGTTAATCGAACTGTAGTAGTTTCTCCAGTAACAGGAACCGTCAAAACGCTTGGTATTAATACCGTAGGCGGTGTTATCCAGCCGGGTATGGACATTGTTGAAATTGTACCAACTGAAGACTCCCTATTAGTTGAGGCGAAAATCGCCCCACAAGATATCGCATTCCTCCGTCCAGAATTGAGCGCTGTGGTTAAGTTCAGTGCCTATGACTTTACTAAATACGGTGGTTTAGTAGGTGTGTTAGAACACATCAGTGCCGATACCACTCAAGATGAAGAAGGCAACAGCTTTTACATCGTGCGAGTGCGTACCGATAAGTACAGCTTTGGGGCTAATGAAGAGCTGCCTATCATTCCCGGTATGACCGCTTCTGTCGATATCATTACGGGTAAAAGAACCGTGCTTGAATATATGTTGAAGCCAATTTTGAGTGCTCAAAACAACGCACTAAAAGAGTAAGGACGGTTAATGCTTGAGAACGTCTTCCTACATGCAGTGAAAAAACAAGAGCAGCGGCAATGAAATCTCGATTTTCGTTATTGCTGCTGTTCCTTACCTCTTTTACTTCCGGAGCACTGAACAAGAGTGACCAAAGGTGGATAGACGCAGTCTCTGTAACCTACGGAGAAAGAGCAGGGAAACGAGTATCGACATGGCGCTCGAATATGACGTCGTACGCAGGGTTAAGTGAAAAAGATAAACTCGATTCGGTAAACCGGTTCTTCAACCAAATGTACTTTGTCGATGACAGTATACTTTGGGGAAAGAATGACTACTGGGCGACACCGCTGGAGTTTTTGGGCAGTAACGCGGGTGACTGTGAAGATTTCACTATCGCAAAATACTTCTCTTTACTTGAGCTGGGCGTCCCAGATAAGAAATTACGATTAGTGTACGTAAAAGCACTTGAGTTAAACCAATTCCATATGGTGTTGGCTTACTACTCTACACCCAGTGCAGAACCGTTAATTTTAGATAACTTAAACCCTGAAATAAAACGTGGCTCCAAGCGCAGAGATCTACGACCGATATACAGCTTCAATGGTAAAAACCTATGGTTGATCAAGTCGGCGGCTGGCAGCGGTAAGTTATCAGGAAAATCTTCAAGATTGAGCTTGTGGAACGACTTACGTTCTCGTGAGCGCTCTCTAAAATTAAACAAACCCATTATCAATTACGATGAGTAGGTACAATGACTTTATATAAACAGCTTGTGGTCGGGATGGTTGCAGTGTTCATACTGCTGATGACGTCAGTTTTTATGATCGAATTCAATACCACCCGTGGATACTTAGAAGAGCAGCAACGCTCTGAAGTAAATAATACCATTAATACTGTTGGACTGGCGCTCGCCCCTTACCTCGAAGAAAAGGACCAAGTGGCTGTAGAGTCTGTTATCAACGCACTGTTTGATGGTAGTTCTTACTCTGTCGTACGATTGATTTTTCTAGACACCGGAGATGACATTCTTCGCTCATACCCTGTGAAACCAACAGGTGTACCACAATGGTTTACCAACCTGAATTTGTTTAAACCGATTCATGATCGCCGCGTGATTACTAGTGGTTGGATGCAACTTGCCGAAGTTGAAATAGTGAGCCACCCAGGCCCAGCCTACACGCAGCTTTGGGAAGCATTTACCCGACTAGTGACCTTCTTTGGAGCGATTTTCTTACTGGGTTTGATCTCGATTTCATGGATACTCCAGCGAGCACTACGCCCGCTGTCACTAATTATAAAAAAAATGAATCAGATTGCTAAAAATCAGTTCGGAGAACCTCTGGCTCGCCCTAAAACAAAAGATCTCATCTTAGTCGTCGACGGTATTAACCACATGTCGACTCAGGTAGAGCAGGCCTTTAAAAATCAGGCGCAAGAAGCTCAACGACTTCGTGAGCGCGCGTATATCGATCCTGTTTCTCAATTAGGTAACCGTGCTTACTACATGTCTCAACTAACTCAGTGGTTAGAAGAGTCTAGTTTAGGTGGTCTGGCGGTGCTAAAAGCCGAATTTATTAGTGAAGAATATGATGACAAAGGCTATCAAGAAGGCGATGCCTTAGTTCACCAATTAGCTGAACAGCTACAGGCTTCTATTTCATCTCCAGATATTACTATCGCTCGTATTTCTAGTGATGAGTTTGGCTTCATTATGCCGAACATTGATGAAAATGAACTGAAACTCGTCGCGAGCAGCATCGTAAACTGCATTCAAAATCTAGGTTCAGATCCAACAGGTATGGCAAATCCACACATAGCTCTCGGTGTGACATACAGCAAGAAACGTAAAACCAGTACTGAAATCATGTCTTTGGTCGATAACGCACTGTCTAGCGCGAAAGCTAACCGTGAGCTCGCTTACGGTTACGTAACTGCTGACGACCATGGCGCTGTAATGGGTAAACAGCAATGGCGCATGTTGGTCGAAGAAGCAATCATCAATGACCTAGTAACTTTCCGCTTCCAAGCTGCAAATAATAGTTTTGGCAAAACCTATCACCAAGAAGTGTTCTCTGCGATTGAGAAAGAGGGGGTTCGTTACGGTGCCAACCAATACTTATACGCATTAGAACAGCTTGAAATGAGCCACATCCTCGATCAATACGTTATCGAGAAGATGATTGATAAACTGAATGCAAAAGAGCTTACTAGCCCCGTTGCTATCAATATCTCGCCAAGCAGTATTTCTCAGCCAAGCTTCATCCGTTGGATCGGAAAGTCTCTTGAGAAAAATGCGTCAATCGCTCATCTGTTGCATTTTGAAATTCCAGAAAACTGTTTCGTCAATGTTCCTCACTACACGGCACTATTGTGTAACACCATTCGCAACGCTGATGCGGTGTTTGGTGTCGATAACTATGGACGCAACTTCCAATCGCTCGATTACATCAACGAGTACCGCCCTAGCTATGTGAAGCTGGATTACCTATTTACTCATAACCTTGATGACGAAAAACAGAAATTTACGTTAACGTCTATCTCAAGAACGGCTCATAACCTTGGTGTGACGACTATTGCGTCACGAATTGAAACTCAGACTCAGTTAGATATTTTGTCTGATAACTACGTAGAAGTGTTCCAAGGCTTCATTGTTGATAAATAGTTGTAAGGTTATATCGCATGCAAGATCCACTATTAAACTCACTGATCTACGTTAGTCGGTATTACGGGTTAGCTAACTCGCCCGAAGCGTTGATCAATGGGCTACCACTCTCTGATGGAAAGCTAACCCCTTTCCTATTCCCTCGCTCTGCAGAGCGTGCGGGGTTAGTGGCCAAAGAAAACCGTTCCGATCTAGAAAACATCCCTCACTTAATTCTGCCCGCTATATTGTTACTCAAGCAAGGTGAGGCTTGCGTTCTTAATAGTATCGATATTGAGAAGCAAGAAGCCGAAATCATCACAACGGAAAGTGGGATGATGCCAATCGTCATCCCAATCGAAGAGTTGAAAGAGCAATTCATCGGCCGTTACTTCTTAGTAAAGAAACAATTCCGTTATGATGAACGCTCACCAGAAATTTTAAAAACGCGCGAAGGTCACTGGTTTTGGAGCACAATTTGGCAATCTAAAAAAATCTATCGAGATGTGCTGATCGCATCAATTCTAATCAACCTTTTCGCTATTGCAGCTCCAATGTTTACTCGTTTGGTGTACGACAAAGTGGTACCAAACCTAGCGTTTGAGACGCTATGGGTACTCGCGAGTGGTATTTTTGTCGTCTTCCTCTTTGACTTGCTTTTAAAGTTAATGCGAAGCTATTTTATTGACGTTGCGGGTAAGAAATCCGATATCCTGATTTCATCTAAGTTGTTCAGTAAGGTGCTCGGGATTCGTATGGAAGCGAAGCCTGCTTCTGTCGGTGCTTTTGCTAAAAACCTGCAAGAATTCGAATCAATCCGTGAGTTCTTTACTTCGGCAACTATAGGCTCATTAATCGATTTGCCATTCGCTCTTATGTTCTTGGCGCTAATTTGGTTGATGGCTGGCAACCTTGTGTTTGTTCCTGTCGCTGGCGTGGTGATTCTGATCATCTATGCATTGCTAATACAAGGCCCGCTGCGTCGTACCATTGAAGAAGGCTCTCGCCTTGCTTCTCAGAAGTACGCAAACTTAATTGAGAGTTTAGCGGGACTAGAAACCGTTAAGCTATTCAGCGCTCAAAGCCAGTTCCAATTCCGCTGGGAAGAAGCTGTCGCGCACATGGCGAACTGGAATATCAAGAGTCGTCGCATTACCGATAGCATCCAAAACACCGCAGGCTTTGTTCAACAAAGTACCAATGTGGGGATGATCATTTTTGGTGTGTACCTAATGGCAGAAGGCACTCTTACAATGGGTGGCTTGATTGCCGCTACTATGTTGAGTGGTAGAGCAATTGGTCCTCTTGTCCAGTTATCATTGCTTTCTACGCGTTATAACCAAGCGAAGTCATCAATGACCTTGATTGAGCAAGTCATGTCGATGCCCAGTGAGCAAGAGGAAGGTAAGCGATACATCCACCGTCCGATTATTCAAGGGCATATCGCGCTTGATAAAGTAACATTCCATTACCCTGATTCGCCAATCGCGTCTATAAGAGACCTGACTCTTAATATTAGTCCAGGTGAAAAGGTCGCGATAATTGGCCGAATTGGTTCAGGTAAAAGCACACTTGAACGCCTGATTATGGGCCTGTATAAGCCCACAGAAGGTCATGTTCGCATTGATGACACTGATATGGAGCAACTTCACCATGTCGACGTACGACGCAATATAGGCTGTGTGCCGCAAGACAGTAACCTATTTTATGGCACTGTAAGAGATAACATTACTTTGGGACGCCCGTTGGTTGACGATCGTGATGTTATGGATGCAGCGAACCGTGCTGGTGTTACCGCTTTTACTCAGCAAGATCCCGCAGGCTTAGAACGTCAAGTTGGCGAAGGTGGTGGTTTGCTCTCTGGTGGTCAACGTCAGTCGATTGCCATAGCTAGAGCCTTCCTAGGGCGTCCTCCTGTATTATTGATGGACGAACCTACCAGCGCTATGGATAACCGTTCAGAGATGCACATTAAGCATCAGCTGAGCCAGCTGTTACCTAGTGAGACTTTGATTCTTATCACCCACAAAACGTCGATGTTGGATATCGTGGATAGAGTGATTGTGATGGAGAAAGGCAGCATTATTGCCGACGGACCAAAATCACAAGTTCTGTCAGACTTGAAGCAAGGTAAGGTAAAAGCGGCAAGTTAGGTTGTTCTGAATTTTCAGCTCGCTTGAGATGAATATCTTCAAGCGAGCTGAAAGTAATTTAAACCCAAGCTGGTATAAACCAAAACCGACGAGGCTGTTCCGCTTTCATGCTGAATATCAGGCAGTAGCTTCCAAGATCAGGCAGTAGCTTCCAAGATCAAACTTTGGCGTCGTCACTAGGGTCGTAGACAATCAAGTATGAGTTAAGCTTTGCAGTAAACGCGAGCTTCACGTGGTGTATAAATACCGAAAGTCAAAGTCGCTAGTAAACCATTTACGAATGTTTCTTGAACTTCAACTTTAGTCACGTTGTCGATACCGTTACATACTTTAGCTGCATCAATGTGCTTTTTCTGCGCTAGACCATTGATGAAAAAGTGGTGTGACTTTTCAGTTGTTGGTGCTGTTGCTTCGCTCTCTTGAGGGGCTATTACGAAAGTTTGTTGAGCGCAACCTGTTGCTGCTAGCGATAGTGCCGCGATGAGCATTAATTTTTTCATGTGTTTCTCCAGAGATAAAATTCAGCTCACGCTAGTAAGACTGAACGAGTGTTGTATTCTTTGAAGGGGATATGTACTCCCCTTCAGCTGATGAAGAATATTATTCCAGAGATGATTTTTCGTTACTGTATGGGTTTGTCAGCTGAATCGTTACATAGCTGAGTTATTACATAGCTGAATGGTAATGGTGAATACCGCACCCTTTAAGGTTTGGCTCTGACCAACCTCCACAGTAGCGTCGTGTTGAGCACAGATCTTCTCGACGATAGAAAGCCCTAGACCATGACCGCTCTTGGTTTTGTTACGTGCTTTGTCACCAACATAAAAGGGTTCAAACAGGCGAGCTTGATGTTCTTGAGCCACACCATCACCATCATCATGTACTGCAATTTGTAGTTGTTCTTGATGCACGGTTGCTTCAATCAACACTTGAGATCGTGCGAATTTCATCGCGTTACGGACTAGGTTATCTAGTGCTCGGTTGAGCAGTGTTTCATCCGCCAGTATCGAGCTAGGTTGCTCTGGCAGTGATAGGTCGATGTTGAGCTGAGTGTCTTTATTCCAACGCGTTATTGCGTGGTTGAGAAAGTCTTGTATCTCTAATGGTTTTTGTAAGTTTTCTAGGTCAGTACTATCGAGTTTGGCGTAATACAATAGTTCATCGACCATCTTTTCCATCTCTTCGGTATCTTCAACAATACTTTCAATAGTTTTTTTCTGACTATCGTTGAGTGGGGTGTCTTTGAGCATTTCCGCTTGCCACTGAATGCGGAATATCGGTGTGCGCAACTCGTGAGCTACCGCATTGGTGAGTGAACGATTACTCTCGATTAAGCTATGGATTCGGTCGGCCATCAGATTAAAGGATTTATTCAGAGATCCAATTGCGCTGCCTCCAGACGTTTCTGCTCGCGAAGAGAGGTCGCCTTCTGCAAAGCGCAGTGTGGCATTTTCAAGTTTCTTGACTCTTCGGAAAATAATCAACAGATGACCTATGCCATATACGATGAAGCTCGCGATAAAGAATACCCAAATAAGATCATCTTCGAGCTCAATCTTTTGTCGAACGAGTGTGTCGTCATTGGGCTGGTAGTGGTAAGTGTTTTGACTATCAGATAACCTGAACCACAGCTCACGATAGTCGTCGTGAAAAATAAATATGTTGGGGTTAGCAATAAAGAATTCAGAAACTTGAGTCGGTAGCTTATCATTCGGTTTGAATGTGAGTAGGGTGTTGCGAGTAGTATCTACAAACAGACGTATGGCTTGATGAGCGGCTTCGAGCCCTTGATTATTCGCAATGTTTTCTATGAGTTGCTGGTGAGCTGTCGCTTCGTAATCTTGAAATATGTATTCGTAATCAGTATTGAGCTGATAGACGCAAACCTCGTAGGCAAAAAGGCCAACAATAAAGCAAGTTAACAGCCCTAGAACGGACTCCAAATAGATACGTCGCATAATCGCTCTCTTTCATTGCGCCCACACTGAACGCGGTTAATGCCAGGCGGTCGAAACAAATAAGTAACCTTTTCCGCGAATGGTCTGAATTTTCTCTGCCGGTGTTTTGTCATCACCAAGTATCTTTCGCAAACGCACCACTTTGTTGTCAATCGTTCGGTCGATCCCGTCGTACTCGATCCCACGCAGCGTTTGAGTTAAGTAATCACGTGAAAGCGGGGTATCAGGGTTGGATGCTAACAGCCAAAGTAGATCAAATTCACTGTCTGTCAGTGATAACACCGAACCTGAAAGTTGACACTTTTTATAGGTGTTTTTCAGCGTAAGTTGATCGAACTGAAGGCAACTTGGATCATCAACTGTAGGTGTATTGGTTTCTTGACGTCGTAATAGCGAGCGGACTCTTGCCAACAGAACTCTTGGTTTTATTGGCTTGGTGACATAATCATCAGCGCCAGTCTCTAAACCAGCGACGTGATCAAAGTCATCATCGCTGGCGGTGAGCATTAAAATTTTACCCTTAAAGAGCGTACGGGTCTGTCGGCAAATTGTCAGTCCGTCAGTTACAGGAAGCATTAAATCCAATAATACGATATCTGGCTGTTCGGCAAGAATTATCTGCGAGGCATCACTGCCGTCATCTAACGCGGTAACATCAAAATCTTGCGCTACAAAGTAATCCTTTAGCATTCGCTGAAGTTTTAAATCGTCTTCAACGATGATCATTTTAGGTTTTGTCATTCCGTTATCAGCCCTGTTGTGCGTTTAATTTATTGAGATTACGTGACCGCATTTAATCTTGGTGGTTACTGCTGTTGCATATTAATCGAAAATGCGTCACGAAGAAATTCCTGATGCGAATGATTAAACACTTTCCACGCTAGTTCAATGCCGATTTGTGATTAATTATTAAAATAAAAAACAATGTTCAAAAAGATCTACAATCTATTACATTCGCACGACAGACCGTTTTATGATTAACCAATAGAATCTCCCAATCAAAATTTGGGGAATAATGGTATGAAGTACTATCGAAATACTTTGCTAGCGTTACCTTTGGCTCTCTTGGCTGGCTGTAATTCAAGTTCAAACGCGGGACACTCAACCACCATTTCGCAAAAGAAACCGAAGGCTGACTACGTATTTTCTTCAGCTAAGCTTGGTGAATTGTATCAAGAGAGGCAAAAGCTCCAAGAAGAGGCTATGAAGCTCTCTTACGATGGTATTTTGTATCAAAAAATTCAGTTTGCTGAAGATATTAGTGGTAAGCAAAAAGTGATTAGGCTTTTGGATGGCTTAGGTCAAAGCGTGGATCTGTACTTTCCTGATGCTGGGTTTGATAGCTGTGGTATCTATACAGAGAGTAAAGGCTTGGATCTATTTGATTGTGATGCAGCACAACGCTTTACTTCTAATGATACTACGTCAATAAAAGCGATGACGAAGGATAAAAAAATCTCCGTTAAGCTTGAATACCATAATGAAATGTTGGAATACGTGACTAGTGTTGGGTCGACTGTTCTGAGTAGGGTCTCAGAAGGAAACAAGGTGACTATCACAACTTCGTTTGCCTTTAACGCATTTTATCGTGATGTATTTAAAAATACTGGGGATGTTGAGCGCATTACTTCGACGCTTGGTGTATCAACCTATTCCCAGATTTTTGATATCGTGAAGTTATACCAAGGCAGTGAGATGACCTTGAAGTTTAATAATCATATCGGTGGCAGTGCCGACGACGATATCAATATGTACACTGGGCGCATGATTAATAATAGCAATATGACAACGGTTGTAACGCCTGTAGGCTCTGTTTTCTCAGGAGGCACGGATCTATTCGCAGCGGGTAGTCCGCGTATTTTACAACGCGCAGATCCCACTAAAGCCATTGAGCTGAATAAGCAGGTTGGTGTACATAGTTGGGCAGAGGGTGATAAAACGGCCAAGCAATTCTCATATACTAACGAGAGTCATCGCAAACAAGCGACCTATTTCAAAAAGGTGATGGGAGAAACTGGGATCGATTTCTATATCTTCACTTTAGACTCTGCGCCATCTGATGGAGAGCACTGGGTGACTAAGGCTGATTCAGACAAATATGGCTTCATCACTCGCATTGAGTAATTTAAGCTCGGATTAAAATAGAAATGACTTGAGAAGGTTGGTGATGACGTTGTTGTCACCAATATTTTTTGTTCATTTTTTGATTCGTTACTTATGTTGAGTGTGAATTTCCTGTCTCACACTTCAGTATCAAAACTCACAGATACTACTTTTTTACTTCCCTCCCCAAAAGTGTCTACACGGACTTTTACTGAATGATTTTTGCTCTTTCCAAGCAAAAACATTTGACCAATAACTATCACACCTCAAATCTTTAATTATTTTCCATTGTGCTCTAAATGATATTTAACTTGTTGTTTTATTGTGGCTTTTATTGTTTTGAATGTTGTGTTGTTACGGGTTTGTTTAAATTAATCGTTTGAACCCTAACTAAACTTCTGTCATTTTATATTTAACTGAACGTTCAATATAAAATAGAAGGACTAAGAAATGCCCAAGGTTGGGATGCCTGACATACGTAAACCACAGCTTGTTCAAGCGACCATGACGGTGATTGATCGAGTCGGTTTGCATGCCGCGAGTATTGCGTTGATCAGCAAAGAAGCGGGAGTCTCCACTGGCATTATTAATCACTATTTTGGTGGAAAGCATGGGCTGCTCGAAGAGACCATGCGAGAAATACTGCGTCAACTTTCGAATACCATCACCACGTCACTAAAAGCGCTTCCTGTTGATGCTCACCAACAGAGAATTAACGCGATCATCGATGGTAACTTCAAAGGTTACCAAGCCGAAAATAAGGTCGCGAAGGCATGGTTGGCATTTTGGTCCTATTCAATGCATGACCAACAACTGAAAAGACTGCAGCGTGTGAATGAAAAACGTTTGATTGCTCACTTACTTATTGAATTAAAATCGATTTTTCAACCTGATCAAGCGGAATTGATCGCACACGGCATTGCATCATTAATTGATGGGGTCTGGCTCAGAGGGACGCTCAATCCTGAAGGCATTAACGCCGATAAAGCTCGTGCAATCATCAATGACTACTTAGACAAGCAGCTTACGTTTTACTCGTGTCAGCGCGATTAATGAGTCATCAAAAATTATAGTGAGTGAGCTTAAAAGGCTCGCTCTCAACAACGATATGCATTCACAAATACATAGACCGATAGAGTCTAACAACAATAATTAAGTCAGAAGATCAAATGGAAATGAACTCGTTATACATCGATGGTAAAGCGGTTGACGCTACCTCAGGCGAAACTTTCGTCAGCATTAACCCTGCAAACGGCGAACCTATCGCAACGCTTGGCCAAGCTTCTTCAGCTGACGTTGAAAATGCGATTGAATCGGCGAAGCGCGGATTTGCGGTATGGTCAGCAATGACAGCCGTAGAACGCAGCCGCATTCTTTTAAAGGCGGTAGAGATACTTAGAGCTCGAAATAATGACCTTGCGAACCTTGAGGTTGTCGATACGGGCAAGCCGTTACAAGAAGCGATCGAAGTCGATGTGGCTTCTGGCGCCGACGTTATTGAGTACTTCGCAGGGCTAGCACCTACGCTGCAAGGCGATCAACAACCTCTTAGTGAATCTCAATTTTTCTACACACGCCGTGAACCGCTAGGTATCTGTGCGGGCATTGGCGCGTGGAATTACCCTATCCAAATCGCAATGTGGAAATCGGCTCCAGCACTCGCTGCGGGTAATGCGATGATCTTCAAGCCTTCAGAAGAAACGCCGCTAACGGCAATTAAACTTGCTGAGATCTTTACTGAAGCTGGCCTTCCTGATGGCGTGTTTAACGTAGTTCAGGGTGACTACCGAGTGGGTCAAATGCTAACGGCTCACCCTGACATCGCGAAAGTGTCGTTCACAGGCGAAACCGGTACGGGCAAAGCGGTAATGTCAGACAGTGCTAAGACACTGAAATCAGTCACCATGGAACTTGGCGGCAAATCACCGATGATCGTGTTTGATGATGCGAAATTGGATGATGCAGTTTCCGCTTCGATGGTTGCTAACTTCTACACCCAAGGCGAAGTGTGTACTAACGGTACCCGTGTTTATGTACACGAAAAGATCTACAACGCATTCATCGACCAACTTAAAACACGCACTGAGAAGCTGATCATTGGTGATCCAATGGACATGGAGACTCAGATCGGCGCGTTGATTTCTAAAGAACACCTTTCAAAAGTTCTCGAAGCAATTGAGCTAGCTAAACAGTCGGGCGCAACCCTGCTGACGGGCGGCTATCGAGTGACAGATAACGGCCTCGAAAATGGTAACTTTGTTATCCCAACCGTGTTTGTGGATTGCGAAGACAACATGCCTCACGTTCAGCAAGAGATCTTCGGCCCTGTGATGTCAGTGTTGAAGTTTACGGACGAAGACGATGTGATTCGCCGCGCTAACGACACCAAATATGGCCTTGCGGCTGGTGTGTTCACGCAAAACCTTTCTCGTGCGCACCGTGTTATTCATCAAATGCAGGCGGGTATTTGTTGGGTGAACACGTGGGGCGACTCACCGGCAGAAATGCCTGTTGGTGGTTACAAGCTTTCAGGTATTGGTCGTGAAAATGGACCAGAAACCCTACTTCACTATACGCAGACTAAGAGCATTCTTATTGAACTTGGCGACTACGCCAGCCCTTATGCCTAACGCGTAACACTCAATTTTATGGGTTAGCTTAACAGAGCTAGCTCCACTGACTCATCTCAGGGAAATCAAAACATGGAACAACGCTACGATTATATTATCGTCGGCGCGGGTTCGGCCGGCTGTGTGTTAGCGGATAGGCTAACGGAAAGCGGTGAACATAGCGTTTTATTACTGGAAGCGGGTGGCACGGATAAGAGTATTTTTATCCAAATGCCAACCGCGCTTTCTTACCCAATGAATACTGAAAAGTACGCTTGGCAATTTGAAACAGAGAAAGAACCGGGCCTTGATGGACGTGAACTGCACTGCCCACGTGGCAAAGTGTTAGGCGGGAGCTCATCAATCAATGGCATGGTTTACGTGCGTGGCCATGCTTGTGACTTCGACCAGTGGGAAGAAGAGGGTGCTGCCGGTTGGAATTACCAAGCGTGTTTGCCTTATTTCCGCCGTGCTGAATCATGGAATAAAGGTGGCGATCAATACCGTGGCGACAATGGCCCAGTCGGCACTTGTAACGGTAACGATATGGAGCTTAACCCGCTTTATCAAGCATTCATCGATGCAGGTAAAGACGCTGGTTACCCAGAAACACAGGACTACAACGGCTACCAGCAAGAAGGCTTCGGCACCATGCATATGACGGTAGACAAGGGTGTTAGAGCCTCAACCTCTAACGCTTATCTACGTCGAGCATTGAAGCGTTCAAACCTGACCTTGAAGAAGGGCATCGTGGCGCGCCGTTTCTTACTTGAAGCACTCGTCGTAAAAGACCAGTCATCAAAAGGCCAATCAAAGCTGAAAGCCGTTGGTGTCGAGTTTGAAAAGTCAGGCAATACCCAAGTGGCTGTGGCGAACAAAGAAGTGATCTCTTCTGCGGGTTCTATCGGTTCTGTTCAACTGCTGCAGCTTTCTGGTATCGGCCCGAAAGCGGTACTTGAAAAGGCAGGCGTTGAACTTAAACACGAGCTGAATGGCGTCGGTGAAAACCTTCAAGATCACCTAGAAGTGTACTTCCAATATCACTGCAACGAACCCATCACACTCAACAGCAAGCTTGGCTTGGTCAGCAAGGGCATGATTGGCGCAGAATGGATTCTGACTCGTAAAGGTTTGGGTGCCACTAACCACTTTGAATCGTGTGCGTTCATTCGTTCTCGCAAGGGATTGAAGTGGCCGAATATTCAATACCACTTCCTACCAGCAGCGATGCGTTACGACGGACAAGCGGCTTTTGATGGTCACGGCTTCCAAGTACACGTTGGGCCTAACAAGCCAGAAAGTCGCGGTACGGTGGCGATCACTTCGGCTGATCCACATGCCAAGCCTGAGATCATTTTCAATTACATTTCGACCGAACAAGACCGCCAAGATTGGCGTGATTGCATTCGCTTAACTCGTGAAATTTTGTCGCAACCTGCGATGGATGTTTACCGTGGCGAAGAGATTCAGCCAGGTCTGAGCGTCACTTCTGATGAAGCGATCGACGAATGGGTTAAGCAGAACGTTGAAAGTGCTTATCACCCTTCTTGTGGCTGCAAAATGGGTTCAGATAACGACCCAATGGCGGTACTTGATGAAGAGTGTCGTGTTCGCGGCATTGATAATCTGCGCGTTGTCGACTCGTCTGTTTTCCCTGTTATTCCAAACGGTAACCTTAACGCACCGACCATTATGGTTGCTGAGCGTGCCTCGGATCTGATTCTGGGCAAGCCCGTTTTAAAAGAACAAAACGTTCCGGTATGGATTGCACCTGAATGGGAAGACAAGCAAAGAATGAATAAACCAGTAAGAGAAGCGTAAGCCTCTGTTATTATTTAAAAAATAGAAAATATTTCAAAAATAGGAAAAGCAAAAAGTAACAACAAAAATTAGTCAAAAGTCAGAAGAACTGCTCTCTATCGGTGTTGATATCGAGCAGCAAAAGGAAAGATAAAAAGGAACCATTATGACGACTCTAAATATTCAGAACGTGAAGACAAAAACGTTAACAGCACTAGCCATCAGCTCATTTGCATTTGGTGTTAACGCTTCTGTTGAACCACAACAATGTGAAAACGTACGCTTCGCTGATGTTGGTTGGACAGACATTACCGCAACAACGGCTGTCACTTCTGAGCTACTGAAAGGCCTAGGCTACAAAACCAAAACTGACCTACTTTCAGTACCGGTTACTTACTCTTCAATGGCGAACGGCGATATTGATGTCTTCCTAGGTAACTGGATGCCAACTATGGAAGGCGACATCGCTAAGTACCGCGAAGCGGGAACGGTAGAGACCGTGCGTGCCAACCTTGAAGGGGCAAAATACACACTAGCCGTACCAAAATACGTGTACGACTCTGGCGTGAAAAGCTTCGCCGACCTAGCAAAACATGCCGACAAATTTAAAGACCGCATCTACGGCATCGAGCCGGGTAACGACGGTAACCGCTTAATCCAATCAATGATTGATTCTGACGCGTTTGGCTTGAAAGATTTCAGCCTAGTGGAATCAAGTGAAGCGGGCATGGTATCGCAAGTATCTCGCGCTGCTCGTCGTAGCCAGTGGATCGTTTACCTTGGTTGGGCACCGCACCCAATGAACAGCAATGTTGAGATGGAATACCTTTCTGGCGGTGACGACTTCTTTGGCCCTAACTACGGCGGCGCGAATGTTTACACCAACGTTCGTTCAAACTACCTGTCTGAGTGTGCAAACGTCGGTCAACTTCTGCAAAACCTAGAATTCACTCTTGAGATGGAAAACCAGTTGATGGAAGAGATTCTTAACCAAAAAGTGAAGCCAGAAAAAGCAGCTCAACAATGGTTGAACAAGAACCCTCAACAAGTTGAAGCTTGGTTGGATAACGTAAAAACGCATAAAGGTGAATCAGCGACTCAAGCGGTTACTGAATACCTAAAGCAAGTTAAAGCTTAGTTCTACCTATCTCAACAGCTACATAAATAATAAAGGTGGGCTTGCCAATTTATCGATTGGTTTGAAGTAGCCCACCCATAATAAAAGGCAATATTGTGAATTTTATTACGGAAAACAAAATCCCTGTCGGACAATGGATGGAAGCGGGTGTTGATTGGCTAACAATCAATGCAGCAGGCTTTTTTGATGCTATTTCTATCTTTTTAGAAACTGTCATTATGTTTTTAGTCGATGTATTTAAGTGGATGCCGCCTGCTCTGCCAATCGTGATGACTGCTGCGATTGCATGGTACTTACACCGTAAACCTTCGCTAGTGATATTTGTGGTCGCAGCACTGCTGACTATTCTTAACCTCGGCTATTGGCAAGAAATGCTGGAAACCTTTGTTCTCGTCTTTGCGGCGACAACGATTTCCGTATTAATTGGCGTACCGGTTGGCATCATGGCTGCTCACCGTCCTTGGCTCTATACAGTTTTGCGTCCAATCCTTGATTTGATGCAGACAGTC
Source organism: Vibrio syngnathi (assembly GCF_002119525.1). Lineage (NCBI taxonomy): Bacteria > Pseudomonadati > Pseudomonadota > Gammaproteobacteria > Vibrionales > Vibrionaceae > Vibrio > Vibrio syngnathi. The sequence goes on from NZ_CP017917.1 coordinate 52,713, forward strand.
CCAACTTTCGTTTATCTGATTCCAACTCTGGTTCTATTCGGCTTGGGTATTGTTCCTGGCTTAATCTCGACCATTATTTTCGCGATAGCTGCACCGATTCGTTTAACCTACTTAGGCGTCACTAAAGTGCCTGAAGAGTTGATTGAAGCGGGTAAAGCGTTTGGTGCCAGCCGCATGAAATTGCTGATGAAGGTCGAATTACCGGCGGCTCTACCAAGCATCATGGCGGGTGTAACCCAATGTATTATGTTGTCGCTTTCGATGGTGGTTATCGCCGCTCTTGTCGGTGCTGACGGACTTGGTAAACCTGTTGTTCGTGCATTGAACACAGTGAACATCTCACAAGGTTTTGAAGCTGGATTAGCGATTGTATTAGTCGCAATCATCCTTGACCGCTTGTGCAAAACACCAAACCAGAAGGAAGCTTAATCATGTCTAACTCTCAGGAAAAAAAGACAATGGACGCGATTACCATTAAGAATCTCGATGTTGTGTTTGGTAATAAATCGAAACAAGCGCTTGAGCTACTCGACCAAGGTAAAACTCGCCAAGAGATCATTGATGAAACTGGTCAAGTTGTCGGCGTAGATAATGTGTCGCTGACGGTGGAAGAAGGCGAGATCTGTGTATTGATGGGTTTGTCTGGTTCTGGTAAATCATCTTTGCTTCGCGCAGTTAACGGCCTGAATGAGATCAGCCGTGGCTCATTGGCGATCAAAGATGGAGACAAGCAGGTTGATTTAGGTGAACAGTGCGACGAAGCGACCTTGCGTCATCTTCGTACTCACCGCGTTTCTATGGTGTTCCAAAAATTTGCCCTAATGCCTTGGTTAAACGTGTTAGATAACGTGGCGTTTGGTCTAGAAATGCAAGGCGTAGCCAAAGATGTTCGTCGTGCTAAAGCGCGTGAACAACTTGAAATGGTGGGTTTGGCAGAGTGGGAAACCAAGTATCCGCATGAGCTTTCTGGCGGTATGCAGCAACGTGTTGGTCTAGCGCGTGCCTTTGCGATGGATACCGACATTCTTCTTATGGATGAACCGTTTTCAGCGCTTGATCCGCTGATTCGTGCGCAGTTGCAAGATGAGCTAATTTTATTGCAAAACAAGCTTAACAAAACGATTTTGTTCGTGAGTCATGATTTAGACGAAGCGCTGAAGATTGGTAATAACATTGCGATCATGGAGTCAGGCAAACTGATTCAACACGGTAAGCCTGAAGAGATCGTACTGACGCCAAAAACCGAATACGTAAAAGACTTCGTTGCTCACACCAATCCATTGAATGTGCTTAAAGGTCGTTCTTTAATGCAGCCTCTTGATTCACTGACGCAAGAGAATGAAAGCTGGAAGATCTGCGATTCTAAAGATCTCTGGATTGAACAGAATGAAGGTGCTTTATCGGTGAAAGGTGAATCTACCTTGGCGCTTGTTGAGTGGAGCGAGTCTGACGACCTAACCGCGATTAACGCGTCTAGTGTGGTAGTGACAAGCCCGGAGATTGGTATGCGTGATGCGATTAAGCTTAAGCAGATCAGTAACCACCCAATTCTGTTGGTTGAAAACAATCAATTGGTAGGGATTTTGGATAACAGCGAGTTTTACAACGCGCTAACGGGTAACTTTTAGATGAATACCGCTGCGTAAAATTTCGTTTTTCAGCTTAGCTATTGAGGCTGGTTTTTTATTGGTAGGAGAGGGTTAAATCTCTCTACCTCTATGATTATTAAAATATATTATTCTTTGAGTTTGTATTCTCTGGTTCATTATTTTTGTCTTCATTGAAGCTTTCATTCCCTCTTCATTAAGCAAAAGTGCCGTACCACGCAAGTTTAGTGGTATAGAAAAGATTGAGAATAGTATGAACATCAGTACAATGCGGAAAAATCAATGAAGTAATTTATCAATTTACAGTGTAATTCGAGCGCGCGTGACGTAATCACTCGAGACATTTCATCGCTTCGACGCTGTAAAACCATTCACAGTATATTAGTACAAAGGTCTGCATCTTGGACAAACATGACGAAATCCTGGTCGCTATTCGCCAAATTATTCGCGCTATCGATTTACACTCGAAGAAGCTGAGTAAAGAGTATGGTTTGACTGGCCCTCAATTAATCTTAATGAGAGCAATCCAAGAAATGGGTAATGTGACGATCAAAGAATTGTCTAATCAGACCAATGTAAGCCAAGCAACGACGACGACGATCATCGACCGTCTTGAGTTAAATGGCTATGTACAACGAGTACGCAGTTCATCGGACCGCCGTAAAGTACACGCGAACCTGACTGAAAAAGGTCAAGAGTTGCTAAACAATGCGCCACCGCCGCTGCAAGATAACTTCGTTAAAAAATTCCAAAACCTAGAGACGTGGGAGCAAAGCTTACTGCTTTCTTCGATGCAGCGTGTATCAGCAATGATGAACGCAGAAGACATCGACGCTGCTCCAGTGCTTCAGCTTGAAGGCATTGCAAACGTAGCCAAAAGCTAACGTTATTTTTAAATTGTCTATTTAAAACAAAAGCTTAAAGAGTTATTAAATGGTCGCATTAAGCGGCCATTTTTTGATCTTGGCCTCCCAGTTTTTCTGACTTTACTAATGAAAATCATCTTTCAGTTGTAGCCTATCGATATAAGCTAAGGTTTTCGAAAGACTAAGTATCAAGCGAAGGTATCTATATAGGCTATTGTATCAAGTTTGTGCTGACATATGATGATCTTCTCGTTGTGTCTAATCTCCCCCCACTTCTAAGCGACAAAACTTTTTTCAAGACAATCGCATATCATAAAACGAAAATAACAACCTTAAAGGGCTTGTTTGATGCCTTAAAATGGCTAAATTGAGGTGTTTTAAGTTGCTGTTTTTGTTGGTTTTTAATTTGGTGTTTTCTTAAGATCGCAATGGTAGTCTTAGCTTAATTTTTTTAGGGGGCTAAATGAACACCAATAACAGCACTTATCATCAGCACAGTTTTGCTCAGCAAGATCTATCAGAGCTTACATTTACAGCCTGTACGTTTATTCGTTGTGATTTCAGACGTTCGAACTTACGTGATGCAACGTTTGTGAATTGCAAATTCATCGAGCAAGGTGACATCGAGGGCTGCCACTTTGATATTGCAGACTTACGAGACGCAAGTTTCCAGAATTGCCAGTTGGCGATGGCGAACTTTAGTAATGCGAATTGTTATGGGATTGAGCTGCGTGAATGCGACTTGAAAGGAGCGAATTTTACTCGTGCTAACTTTGCCAATCAGGTAAGCAACAGGATGTACTTTTGCTCTGCGTATATTACGGGCTGTAACCTGTCATACGCCAACTTGGAGCAGGCTTGCTTGGAAAAGTGTGAGTTGTTTGAAAACCGCTGGATAGGGACTTACCTTGGCGGTGCGTCACTGAAAGAGTCTGATCTCAGCCGAGGCGTGTTCTCCGAAGATGTATGGGGGCAATTCAGTATGCAAGGGGCTAACTTGTGTCATGCGGAATTAGAAGGGTTAGACCCTCGCAAAGTGGATACGACAGGGATTAAGATTGTCGCTTGGCAACAAGAGCAGTTGCTTGAAACCATGGGTATTGTTGTGATGCCTGATTGATTTCTAATTCTGCATATCACGCTGTAAAACTCGGTTGTCGTATCACTCGGTGTAATACCCACAGCAGTTAGAAGAAAAGCCCAAAGTTAATAACTTTGGGCTTTCCGTATTTGGAGTCCGTAACCTGCAATTTATCAAAGCGACTCCTCAAACTGAGAGCGAAGTAATCTTGTGAGTCTTTCGGTTTGATATACTCAGTGTTCATTCGATTAAGATGATGGAGATGATATGTCGAAAACCGCGAAGATCATTAATGAAGATAAATTGCTCAAGAAAGCTTTGGAAGTCGGTTCTAAAATGGCAAAGTTACAAGGCTTTGATTTGCCACACTCATCTCAACCTATAAAAGTTAAGGCTGTGTACTTGTTTCTTGTTGGAGTTAATCAGATCACGCCTTTACCTGAAAGTAAGCTTGATGGCGCGAACATTAAAAAGCGCCTAGCGTTATGGATACACAAGGCACTGCCTGATAATGATCCTTTAAAGTAATTCGCGTTGAACTCGATTGACTCAAACTCGTTTCTTTTGATTAACAGCTAATTGATTTTATTTGAGAAACCTAGCTATCACACGCTAGGTTTTTTTGTTTTAGGTATCTGCGTTTCAATAATAGAGCCTCAACCGACTCTGGTGAGAGTGTGACGGTTCATTTCCTTCCACATTGGATTCGATAGTTTTTTGATTCCGGGTATTTCCCGAATAGGCTCTTGAACGCCGTATTTTACGAATTGCACTAACGATTTCCTTTCGTCTATTTCCTTCAAGACACTCAGTTTTATACCGCCCTAATAAATACATTAGAACTCAAAGTATTATTAAATACATGCAACAGGCCTTAAAGTGTGATCTGAGTCGATAAAATTTGATTTTAAGAGTTAAGGTGTTGATCTTTGTATATGGTAAATGCTCATAATAAAAAGGAATTTAATTAGAGTTCAAAGGAATTTCTCGGTATGATTACATCAGCGCCTTGGGTGTTGTGTCCAGAAGTGATAGAAAAAACGAGTGAAGAATGGAGTTTTCGCGAGCCCAAAGCTTCAGATGGCAACGACATTTATCGACTGATTTCAGAATGTCCGCCACTAGACACCAACTCGTCATATTGCAATTTTTTGCAATCCACTCACTTTAGTAAAACTTGTATTTTGGTTGAGAACAAAGGTGAGCTTGCGGGCTTTATCTCGAGTTATCAAAAACCGAGTGAGCCTAATGTTCTCTTTATTTGGCAAGTTGCAGTTGCCCCTCGATTTAGAGGTCACTCTTTAGCTTACAAGATGTTGAACAGCTTACTTCGTCGAGAGTGGCTGAAGAGTATAGAAGCTATTGAAACAACCATTACTAAGTCAAATCAAGCGTCTTGGGCACTCTTTAAAAAGCTAGACGCAAAAAATAGTAGCACTGGAAAAGTGACCACTTTCTTAGATGAAAATGTTCATTTTAAAGGGCTGCACGATACTGAGTATTTGTATCGAATACCCCTTAAATAATCATTAACTTATAGGAATCAAATAACGGCCTTATCATGGATATTTTTAAAAAGCAGGAATCTAACGTACGTTCATACTCGAATAGTTTTCCAGTCACTTTTGCTAAATCAAAAGGCTGCTGGCTTGAAACAAAACAAGGTGATCGTTACCTCGATTTTCTTGCTGGAGCAGGATCTCTCAATTACGGTCATAACAATCCAATACTTAAGCAAGCTTTACTTGAGTATATTGAAATGGATGGAATTACACATGGCTTGGATATGCATTCAGAAGCCAAAGCTGAATTCCTAGAAGCTCTTAGTCGCTTTATTTTGGAACCTCGAGCATTAGATTACAAAGTTCAATTTACCGGCCCGACAGGAACAAATGCGGTTGAGGCAGCGATTAAGTTGGCGAAAAAAGTAAAAAGTCGAAGCAGTATTGTTGCATTTACCAATGGTTTTCATGGTTGTACGGCGGGTGCATTGGCTGCTACAGGCAACCAACACCACAGGCAAGGTGCGGGCTCAAATCTCAACAACGTTACGCGTTTGCCATTTGAAGGTTACGCTGGAATCGATGGTTTAAAATTATTTGAAACGATGTTAACCGATAATTCCGCTGGTATGGATAAACCTGCTGCCGTTTTATTGGAAACGGTTCAGGGTGAAGGTGGGTTAAATGTCGCTTCAAATGAGTGGCTACAGAAGTTAAGCAAAATCTGTAAAGCCCACGATATCCTACTTATTGTGGATGATATTCAAGCCGGTTGTGGTCGAACAGGAACGTTTTTTAGCTTTGAACCTTCAGGTATAAAACCAGATATCGTTACGCTATCTAAGTCGATAAGTGGTTATGGCTTACCGATGGCTGTGGTTTTATTAAAGCCTGAACTAGACAAGTGGGAGCCGGGAGAACACAACGGCACCTTCCGTGGTAACAACCATGCGTTCATTACTGCTGCTAAAGCGTTAGAAATGTATTGGTCAAATGATGATTTTGAAAATCATATTCAACGTAGCTCAAGCATGGTCGATGATGTCATTCAACGCAATCTCAAGCGTTTCCCTGAGCTATTTGTTCAACGCAAGGGACGCGGAATGATGATTGGCATTGAATGTAAAGATGGGAACACAGCTGATGAGATTGCAAAAGTGTGTTTTGACAAGGGCATGGTAATTGAGACCGCAGGTCCAAACGATGAAATCTTGAAGTTCTTTTGTCCATTAACCATTTCAGAATCGGAATTGATGCAAGGTTTAACTATTTTCGAAGACTCAGTTGAAGTGGTAGCAACCAAGCATTTCAAGAAAGCATCGTAATAGGGAGAGTAAAATGATTGTTAGAACACTTGATGAATGTCGTAATAGTGAAAGACGTATTGTATCGGATAACTGGGAAAGCACTCGCATGTTATTGAAAGATGACAATATGGGATTTTCTTTTCATATCACAACAATTTACGAAGCGACAGAAACACATATCCATTACCAAAACCACTTGGAGTCTGTGTTTTGTATGAGTGGTGAAGGGGAGATTGAAGTCGTTGGTGGTAAAACTTACCCAATCAAACCCGGTACGTTGTACATCCTAGATAAGAATGATGAGCATTATTTACGCGCATATAAAAACAAAGAAATGACAATGGCTTGTGTGTTTAACCCACCAATTACTGGCGCTGAAGTACACGATGAAAACGGCGTTTATCCACTCGTTGATTAACCCATATATTCAGGGGTGATATCTCACCCCGCTCCCTATTATTTAGTCTTTAATCTCTTCAAGAACAAAAGGTCTTTTATGACATTTACCGTAGAAAAAATCGGCGGTACATCAATGACAGCATTTGATGCTGTGCTCGACAATATTATTCTCCGCCCTCAAAATCCTTATAACCGAATCTTTGTTGTGTCCGCTTACAGCGGTATGACGGATGCATTGTTGGAATGTAAAAAAACAGGTAAGCCTGGTGTCTATCAATTGATAGCGATGCGTGACGATTCGTGGAAGGATGCTCTATCTTATATTGAACGCCGCATGCTATTGACCAATGAGCATATTTTTGCGGATCCAATGAATCGTATGAGAGCAGATAAGTTCATCCGGTCTCGTATTTCAGAAGCCAAAAACTGTATTACTAACATTCTTGAAACGTGCCAATACGGACAGTTTTCACTGAGACATTATTTACCACAGATTAGAGAGTTTCTTTCTTCAATTGGAGAGTCACATAGTGCATACAACACGGCTCTTAAATTAAAAAACATTGGTATAAATTCGACCTTTGTTGACCTTTCTGGTTGGGACAACAAAACCCCTCAAAGTTTGGACGATACGATTAGAGAGGCTTTCTCTGACATTGATGTTACTGAGGAGCTTCCCATAGTAACTGGTTATGCGTATTGCAAAGAAGGTTTGATGCATACTTATGATCGTGGTTACAGTGAGATGACGTTTAGTCGTATCGCTACTATTACTGAGGCATCATTGGCGATCATCCATAAGGAGTATCACTTTAGTTCGGCTGACCCAAAAGTCGTTGGTGTAGGTTCGGTTAAACCGATTGGGGCAACTAATTATGATGTTGCCGATCAACTGGCTAACCTTGGTATGGAAGCTATTCACTCTAATGCGGCTGCTGGGTTACGAGAAAGTGGCATAGAACTGCAAATCAAAAACACCTTCGAGCCAGAACATGAGGGAACACTGATTTCTTCTGATTACCGACCAGACACGAATCACATTGAGATCATTGCCGGAAAACAGAAGGTATATGCGTTACATGTTTTTGACCAGGGAATGGTCGGTAAGGCGGACAATGTTAGTTATGAGTTAATGGAGATTATCGCAGATGCTAGAGTTAACCTTATTGGTAAAGAGATGAACGCCAATTCTATTACCTATTATCTAGGTGGTAGCACCGAGAGTTTAAACAAGGTGTCTTATAAGGCTGAGAAACGTTACCCTCAGGCATCTATTTCAGGTCGAATGGTCGCTATAATCTCAGCGATCGGTTCTCAAATTGATACCAATAAAACGCTCGCTAATGGTGTATTGGCTTTGATGAACCGTAGTGTTACGCCTATTGCATTACATTCGTCTATGAGAAACGTAAATGTGCAATTTGTTGTGAGTGATGACAAGTATCAACAAGCGATTTGCGCGTTGCATGAAGAATTCTTTGACCAAGATAAAAGAACCGAGACATCGGTGAATGCAGCATAAAATTTAACAGTGGAGGGCTCACCCTCCACTGTTAAAATTTCATGGAAAAGCAAAACATCAACTGCAAATTAACGATCGCCTGTATCTATTTTGATCACACAGCAACATCAGATATGAGTATTACTACTCTTGATACTTATCGAGCTTGTTATAAAGCGTTTTGATGCTGATTCCCAAGTCTTGTGCTGTTTCCTTTTTGTTGCCTTCATTTTCTTCGAGCGTATTGATAATCGCCGCTTTCTCAATCTTCTCGAGAGAAACACCCGCCGGAACCATATCCTCAACGGTAGTCCCTGTTTCTAAAGGAGGAGTATCAAAAATTAGGTGTTCATCTTTAATCGTCTCATCTGCCAATATAAAAGCTCTTTCAATACAGTGTTTTAATTCCCTGACATTCCCTGGCCACGCATGGGCTGATATTTTTTGAAGCGCTGATGTGAAAATGGTCTTCGCAGTGGTTTCATTTGCGTTGCGATGAGCAATAAAATGTTTTGCTAAGCCGACGATGTCGTCGCCTCTTTCACGCAATGGAGGGACATGTATGGGGAAGTGAGCCAACCTGAAATAGAGATCCTCTCTCAAAAACTGTTCTTCAATAGCGACTTGTGGATCTCGGTTTGTCGCTGCAATGACTCGAGTATTAGCGATACTCGTTGCATTACTGCCTACAGGGCGATATTCACCTGTTTCTAAAACTCGTAGTAATTTGACCTGGTGTTCAAGTGGCATTTCGGTGATTTCGTCGAGAAACAATGTGCCACCTTCTGCTTGCCTAAACACCCCTTGGTGTGTGCGATTCGCCCCTGTAAAAGCGCCTTTTTCATGACCAAATAATTCACTATCAACTAACTCAGGGCTGATAGCACCGCAGTTGATCGCAATAAAAGGTTGGTTTTTACGATCACTGGCAAGGTGAATCGTTTGTGCGACTAATTCTTTACCTGCCCCACTTTCGCCGACAATCAAAACATTGGTGTCAGTCTTCGCGACTCTTCTTAAAGTTCGATACAGCTTATGCATGGGCTTAGAAGAACCGACTAACATACCGAACTGGTCTAAATCGCTGGTGGACACTTTACGCCCTTCTTCCTGCTTCTGGAGGAAGTATTGACTGAAGTCTGCAAGGGTATCTTCCAATATTTGCATGTCGACGGGCTTTCTATAATGGAAGATTGCGCCATGGTTCATCATCATGTCTAAATTTTTGTTTGGCGTACCTGTACTGATAATAATCAAGTCCATTTCGTCCAATCCTGTTGCACTCGATAAGGACTTAAAATCATCGTTAGTAAATCGAGAGACTTCAACAATAGCAGTATCTGGTTGCAGTTGTTGTAGCTTGTCAATCCAATGAACATCCATAGTACTTTGAATTATTTCAAAGCTTGATAATTCATCTAGAGAGTTTATTTTAGACCGCAATAATTCATCTTTTAACTCTATAAACAGTGTCGGTAATGACATGATTTAACTCTCTTTTTGTACGACAGAAAACGACCTTGATAATAACATGATGTCCTTCAAATACGAATCTATCATTTACTATACGCCACCTTTTAAATGTAGTTACAATATTACTGATAGTAGAAGTGGCTAATTAACAGTATTGATATTAATTATTCTAGGATCTCCATTGATGATAATTTTTACAAAATACTCGTGTAATTAATACACCTCCGATTATTTTACCAATGGTAAATTTTCAAAATTAAAGTGTAAATCCTTTATTTTCAGTCAGTTAAAAAGTTGGCATGCTGGTTGCAATTGTACAAGTGTCAATTAACTAGAGGAGATAATTAATGAGAAATACTGCAAGTAAAATATTATTAGCTACTTTGATTGCAACTTCTTCATCAACTGTTTTTGCTAATAGCATGTGGGAAAAAGAAACTTTCGATGCGTGGATTGATGGAAAAGCAGAAACGACTTTATTACTGAATACTAATTTAAACTCATTTGACATCAACACCTACGTTAAAAATCGAGTGGTTACTTTAACTGGCTCGGTTAAAAATGAAACAGAGAAAGATTTGGCAGAAGAGTTAGTGCTAAGCCTAGATGACGTTAAGTCTGTAAAAAACGAACTTACAGTGATTGATGAAGACAAAGAAAAAACACCCGCAGCCGTACAAGCTTTGACTGATGCTCACATCAAGACACTGGTAATCACTCGTTTATTAATGAATACCAATGTTAGTGGTAGCGATATTCAAGTTGAAACTGAAAACAGTGTGGTTATCTTGAAAGGTTCAGTTTCATCAAGCAGTGAACACGACTTAGCTTTATCTATAGCAAATAATACCCCGAATGTAGAGAGAGTGGTGGATAAATTAAATATTATTTAACCTCTCTACAATTGGTAATTTATTAAAAATTGGGGAATAACGATGATTCGCTGGTCGCTAATATTTTTTATTGTCGCAATTATTGCCGCCCTATTGGGATTTAGTGGTATCGCTGGGGCTGCTGCGACAGTAGCAAAGATCATATTTTATATATTTGCAATATCACTACTGGTTTCAGTGGTAATTATGTTGCTGAATAAAAACAAACATTAGGAGTTTATATGAACATCAAATCGAACGCTTACCGTTTTTTAACTATTGTGGGTATTACATTTGCACTTGCGGCATGTAGTGATGAAGGTCCGATGGAACAAGCCGGGGAAAATGTAGATGAGGCTGTAGAGGATACTCAAAACGCAATAGAAGATAGCTGTGAAAATATTAAAGAGCATTTAGATGCGAAAGATGAAGATTGCTAGAACTGTCATCTAGAGTGCAATGAGATGCCAAAATCCTCATAAAAATAAACCAATGAAGTAGGAATTAGACATGAAAAATATATTTGATGTGCTCAAAGACAGTCATGAAAAGCAACGACTTTTGATGGATGCGTTACTCCAAACTTCGGGAGACACACAAGCTAGGCAAGAACTCTATGTTAACCTTAAGGATGAGTTAACCAAGCATGCGATTGCAGAAGAGCGCCATTTTTATGCACCTTTGATCGAGAGTGATCAATCCATTGACATGACTAGACATGGAATCGCTGAACATCATGGAATCGACAAAATACTCGCTCAACTCGATGATACAGAGATGTCTTCACCAGCTTGGCTTGTTTTAATGAAAACATTAAAAGATAAGGTTGAACATCATTTAGAAGAAGAAGAGCAGCGTTTTTTTCAAACCGCAGGTCGAGTCTTAGATACTGAACAAAAAGAAACATTAGCTCGTAAATATGAAAAAGAGGTTGCTTGAATCACGAAGTAATCAAATTCTTTAAATAAGTATAAAACTGCTTTGTTATCAAGCTAAGGGCTCATTCTTGAGCCCTTCTTTTATTTAATTTAGAGATAGATAAATTTACGGATAAATATATTTAAATTAACGGATAAATTAAGGCGTAACATGTTTATTATTAAATATTATATGCTTCTTGCTATAGCTTGTTTTTTTGCTGCTGCTCTTATACCACAGCTAATAATCCGTGGTGTTTTTGCCTGGTGTAGTTTGTCGATGTTCATCGTTAGTGTTGCCTACATCTTCGATATGCCGTCAATATTTAGGAAGACTAGCGATGGGAAAATAGTGTGGTGGATTAGATGGATCTTCATTCCATTCTTCTTAGGTGTTCGACTGTACAATGCATGGGCAATTAAAAGAGATAAAGTTGAACCAATACAGAAGGTTGGAAAAGGTTTATATGTATCTCGTCGTTTGTTCCCTTCAGATTTATCGTTCTTAGAATCTCAAAACATCCATTGTATTGTAGATGTTACAGCTGAGTTTTCTGGTTTAGAAAGTGCAATGACCGGTGATCAATTTCGCTATTTAAACACCCCGGTTCTTGATCATAAAGTCCCTAAAATGCATAAGCTTAAACATGCTATAAATTGGATCGATACCCAAATCAATCAATCTAGATCGGTTGTTGTGCATTGTGCTCTCGGTCGAGGACGTTCTGTCTTTGTCGTAGCTGCCTATCTTTTAGCAAAAAATCCGTCACTTACTGTAGAGCAGGTCTTGAAAAGTATTAACGACGTGCGAAGTACAGCCCAATTGAACCATCTACAACTAAAAACACTTCAAGCAATCAGTGATAAAGGTTTGCTCACTCTTGGCCATAAAGCTTGCCTTATTGCCAACCCTGTTGCAGGTGGTGGTAAATGGTTGGCGAATGAACAACAGGTTATTCGTGAACTTACGAGAAAGTATAGTTTAGATATTTTTCTTACTAGCCAAGAAGTATCAGCAGAAATATTAGCTAAGCAGGCCAAAGACCGGAATACTGCGCATATTATCGTTGCAGGTGGCGATGGGACGGTTAGTGAAGTCGCAAGGCAAGTTAGGAAGACTGATACACAACTCGGGATTATACCTTTGGGTACCGCGAACGCTCTATGTCATATGCTTTATGGATTGACCTCGAAAATATCGCCTGTTGAAAAAGCGTGTGAGGCTATTTTATCTGGCAACTCAAAAAGAATCGATCTGGCGTTCTGTAATCAACAACCAATATTACTGCTTCTTGGTATTGGGTTTGAAGAACAGATGATCGATTACGCACATCGAGAACAAAAAAATGAAAAAGGGCAATTCGCGTATTTGACTGGGTTCTTCAATGCAGTAATCACCGACGATAATCAACATTTTCAAATTTCAATCGATGACCAACCATCACAAAGTATGAAACTACAAAGTTTGGTCGTGGCGAACTCTTCCCCTTTTAGTACTGTGCTTGCTCAAGGGGGACAGCCTCCTAGGCCGGATGATGGGAAGCTGCATATTACCTATTTGGAAAATACAAATTCACTTAGTAAACGAGCTATCGCTCTATCTGATCTGTTGTTATCGAGTCTCGGAGCGAAAGAACAAGCTAGTTACTTTACTTATGCTTCGGCACAGCTCGTTAAAATTGATTCTGACCGACCTATTTCATACGTGATTGATGGAGAGACGTATTCGGCTGATTCACTGGAGATAAGTATTGATAAGCAAGCCTTAACGGTTTGTATTCCATGAATGTATTGAATAATCCGCATATTGAATAAGAAGGAGACACCATGGAAATGAATCTCTCTTTTAACTTAGAGAAGTTTCAGCATCTGATAGAGGGTAAGTTAGAGCATTGGTTAGTTGAAGCAATTAAACTTATCCCTAACCTGATTGTTGCTTTTGTTACGTTTCTTATTTTTATCTTTGTTGCCAACATAAGCGGTAAGTTGTTTAAAAGATTGAGCAATAGAGTTGTCGACTCTCAAGAAGTCATTAACTTACTGGCTTCTATTGTTAAGGTTACCATTGTTACTATTGGATTTTTTGTCGCGTTAGATTTTGTTGGGCTCCAAGGTACGGTTACATCGTTGCTTGCCGGTGCCGGTATTCTAGGTTTAGCTATCGGTTTTGCTTTTCAAGATATGACTGAGAACCTCATTTCAGGTATTACAATGAGTATTCGTAAACCTTTTAAAATTGGCGATGTTGTTGGTTCCAACGATGTCATGGGTACCATAGTCAAAATAAACTTACGAAATACACTGGTTGAAACGTTCTCTGGTCAACACGTCATGATTCCCAATAAGATGGTTTTCCGAAATATTTTGACGAACTACAGTCGAAAAGGACGAAGAAGGGTCGAGATCCCTGTGGGGATTTCCTACGCAGACTGTCCTAAAAGAGCCGCTGAGGTGATAACCAAAGCGATAAACCAAAAGTCTTATGTTAGTCGGAAAGAAGATACGACGGTTTACGCTTCAAGCTTTTCTGATAGTAGCGTTAACTTATTGGTTTGGTTTTGGATTGAGTACCCAGGAGGTTTTGGTTATATGGACGCAAAGCACGACGGTATTATAGCGGTTAAAGAGTCATTATCAGAGGCTGGAATGACAATACCGTTTCCGATTAGAACACTTGATTTTGATCCCAAAGGCGGTAAAAGTCTGTCTAGAATGATGACTGGGGCTGTCGATGACGCTTCCTAGAATAACATAGCGGTCCCTCTCGTAAAAAAGCGTCAAGGCAATATGCCTCGACGCTTTTTATTTTGAGTGATGTCAGAATTAGATCAGAATTAAACCTAGATTATTCCCACTGTTTAATGATTGTGTTGTAGGCTTTGATTCTCTTCTCAAGTTAATTAATCGTATCTATTTTAGATGGGTTATATCTGTTACAAATGCTTTGCTATCTCATCATTTTCAACTTGCAACGCCGCAACCCAATAGGAAAAAAAAGCAGACATATGTTGATTGTTAAACTTTCTAATAGTGTTTTTGAGGTAAGAAATTAGGCTTAAATTACTCTGGTACATATCGTTATAACTAACAATTAACGCAGGGGGCTGACTCAATATGTCATTGTCATTAACTTCATTGTTAATGCAGAACTTGGTGTTTACTTCGTTTATTAATGAACGTTCAACTTTTATAAATCGATTTGCAGCTCTTGCAATGTTCCCATGTGCTTTCTGTTCAATTAGGTCAACACATGAGAAGTAGTGATCTTTCAATGTACATAGTATTTTTTCTATGCCTTTATAGTGAATTACCTCAAGGGGATCATTGTCCTTTTTAAACAACATATCATTACTCCTTTTTATCTCAGTAGTATTTATAATTTCAGTTGATTTATAATAATTAAAATAAGCCTTTTCTTTGATTCTGATTTCCAACCATCATTCGCTAATAACTAATTCTGACGCATGTTGTGTATTTGGTCTCGACATGATTCCATTTCATTTTTTACCACTTTTAATCTTCTTCTCCCTTCTAAATCAGGGTTAGTTTCTAGCAGTGATTCAATGTCGGAAATGATCTTTGTCTCGACACCTTCTAGGTGCTTTAAATAGAGCTCTTGATTGTTTTTACCTTTTGTATCTTCCGCTTCAATACAGCGCTCTCTGGCATTTATCGTATAACTAGCGGGTATCTGTTCTTGATGTATTTTTGAGTAGTAAGTTAAAGATTGTAACTTTAACTCTGCACATTTCTTTACCGTGTAGATATCAAAAAGATTTTTTGCCATCTTTTCACTTCTTATGTTGGATATCGCTTTTTCGTAAATAATATTTCCACTTTTTATCAGGTTAACAATAGATAATATACTTTGGTTTCTCATGAATCCTCATTTGGTTCTAAGCTGTATTTGGTTTATTGCATTTTTTATGCCAATTAATAACCCTATATTCAGCTTGTTTCGTCTAAGGTTTTACTTTGTTTTTGTAAAAAATACATTAATAGATGTTTTCTAGTGAAATTATTACATTGATTAATGCCATTTATTAATGATATGGGAGCTTATCTTCAATTATTCTGGTACTTGTGAAAGTTGGCACGATGCTAGCATTGATTATTAAAGTAGCTAGAGATTAATATTATTCTCTGGCTTATGATAATCAAATAAGGAGAAAACTTATGCCAAAGTCAAACGCTAAAAATTCAGAAGCCAAACAACAAATTGAAGAAACTTATGAAAAAGCTGAAGAGGCCGCAGTAGAAGTTATCGAAAATGTGAAAGAGGCGGTCCATGAAACTCTCGAGGCCAGCTCTGAAAGTGTGAAGAACACGTCTGAGAAAGCGGAAAACATCATTAAAGAGCGTCCATTATTGAGTGTTGGCTGTGCGTTTCTCGCTGGTTGGGCTGTCTCGAAGTTAATCAAATAGCCATATATCAACATCGCAATTGAGAGAGCACCGTTATGCAGGTAAATAGTCAAAATGATCCAGTAAACTCTGCCAATGATAAATCGAGCGATCGTAAGGTGGATGATCTTAAACGTTCTGCTTCTGAGTTAAATGGATTGTGGAAAGACTTAGCTATATTACAGACACATACCCAGCAATGGTCTCAATCGACCTTAGAGCTTTTCTTATTGGAGTTTCGCAATAGTGTTGATGCATTTAAAAAGCGTCTTGTGTTTCAGCTCCTCTTTGTTGCGTTGTTACCGCTGTTTCTTTTTAGTATCGCCGTCGGTGCTGGAGTAGTGATCTACTACTTCACTTTGAATCTGTTAGCGGGTTACGGCGCGTTTATATTCACACTCGGTTTGATTCTAATATGCTTGGTACTTCGTTCTAGTTACTTAAAGCAATTTATAGGTTTTGAATGTACGAAAGAGCAATTGAAGGAGGGGTTACATGTCATCACTCAAGAATCGACAAAGACAGATTCAAATGAAAAGACTTGAGGGGAGAAGTAGAGCTCGTCAAGTTGCACTTTGTATGGGACTTATTCGTCACAAAGGAAAAGAGTTTGTTCACAAGTACCCCTTGTATGCTCTTGGCATCACAGGCCTTGGTGTTGTAATTTTGAATCGAACTCATCGTTTTAAATCGTCTGTTTTTGGTTATAAACAGCTATCGCTAATACTTAATTTACTTAAGTAACCATCATTTTTAATTCAAGTTAGTGTTGGCTGACGGTATCGAGTGCCTGATTCAAATTGACGAAGCCTCAAAAACAAAACCTCCTACTCATAGGAATAAAATGACATCAAAAAAATACAGTATTCTTAGACAACGAAGTGTGTTGCAAACTAGTTTTATGCTCCTTGCTGTTCTCATGATGTCTATTTTTACATTACATATCGCCAAGCCATTTTTGTTGCCAATCATCTTTGGTGCTTTTATTTCTTTGCTATGTAGCCCTCTAGTTAACTACCTTACTCGCTTCGGTATCCCTCGAGTTATTAACGTAATGGCTGTACTTATTGGTTTTATTGGCTTTGTTGTGATTAGTTTGAATATGTTGAGTGAGCCCGCTCAGCAATGGTGGTCAAAATTACCAATGTTGGTTGAGAATGTATCTAATGAAGTGAGTGAGGTTACTCAAAACAGTCGCTTAACTGACGCCACCGGGTTCTCCATGAGTAGTACTGTTACCAATGATGGGCTTACCAATAACACGGCTTTTTCCATTATAGAATCAGTGCTTACGACAACACCAACCATTGTTACTCAGTTGTTGGTTGCGTTTCTTATGGCGTATTTCATGATGAATTACGGTCGAAAAATTTATTCTCAAAGCTTATCTCTTTTTGAATGCTTTTCAGATAAGCGTAGGGCTGTTGAATTGGTTAAAGTTGTTCAAAAGGATTTGTCTCGTTACATAGGCGCCATCACCATCATTAATGTTTGCTTAGGACTCACTGTTGGCTTTGCTTTTTATATGATGGGATTGCAAGACCCTTTCCTTTGGGGCGCTTTTGCAGGCTTAATGAATTTTATCCCCTATCTTGGCCCGATGGTTTCAGTTACGTGCTTTGCTTTAGTCTCTTTTATACAGTTTGAGTCGTTTAGCTACGCATTGACGGTCGCTGCGATCTTCCTAGCGATTAATTTGATAGAAAGCCAATTGGTTACTCCTACATTACTGGGGAAAAGGTTTAGTCTCAATCCGCTGATTTTATTTGTATGGCTTGTATTTTGGGGTTGGCTATGGGGCTCTATGGGAATGCTAGTAGGGGTCCCATTACTTGTCTGTGTGAATGTATTTTTTGAACAGTTAAGACATCCAAGGTTGAATGCTCATAAAGGTCAGTAGAGCAGAAGTAAGCCTTGATAACCACTCAGCGTCACTTCTTTCACATAGTCTCCAATGTTGCCATTTGTATCGACCGGCCTCATTGGCTTGTTTAATGGAATACTGAGTTTAGGTACCAAATAGAAGTCACGATTTTTACCATAGAAATCGGTTCGATAAAGTACGCGACCTTGCTCAAACTCTCTCGCGAGCACCATCTCTTGTGGGCCTCCCTCTACGATGTTTGTTTCCGAACGATAAAGAAAATAGGTATAGGTTGGTAACAGCTGAACCTTACCGTTTGGCAGATCAGCATGCACAACTTGGTGCTTGGTTGAATCGCCGACAATGGTGTAGTCACTAGGTGTCGAGAGTGTGGTCGAAAGCATCAACGGAATGGGCTCTAATTTATTTGGAATCCGGTTGGCTGGAGAACCTAGGTCGACCTTGAGCAGTTGTGTCGGTCGGTAAGCGATGTTTTTCGGCACACCACTCTTCCAAAAATTCTCTTCGGTAGTATTGCCGCTGCCATACACATAACTGCTATTCCACTGGTTAAAATAACTATGTTGTGGCTGGTAGCTGAGGTAATAAATAGCGAGGGTTGAATACTGATCTTGTTGCCAGTTATCTTGGCTGTTACCTAGGTATTGAACGCGCCCATAGCGAGTAGTGGCTTGGAATATAACGTTTGAATCAGTGTTAGCTAACGCTGAGTTGTCCCAAAACTTAGATAGTCCAGCATAGCCACTAAAACCAGTGGAAGGGAACAGGTAGTGCTCTCTAAAATACAAATTTCCGGCTTCAATCAGGTGTGATTGTCCATTTTTGCCATACAGATTGGCCGTTCCTATATTGAGACCTACCGAGGCTGTGTCCTTGTTAATCTGCAAGCGTTTGAGAAAATTAGAGAATTGTTGTTTGTAGAGATTATCAGCCTCGACAGAGCCTACGACAACCCCAAGCTCACTGACGGTTCCCCCTGAATAAACCTCAAATTGATTACCGCCTAAAAGCTTATTGGTATCGTCGTTGTAGGCGCCATTGAGCCCTTGCTGCCCCCAATGTTTGGAATAGTAGTTTCGCATCAACATCAGTAGGTCTGGGTTAGCAAGGTTGGTCAATGACCACGATGAGTTTTGGTTCCACATTCGACCGAAAGGAATAACGCGTGACTCCCAACGAAATCGAGCTGTAGCCAATTTGTTGTTCCTTTTTTCATACTCATAAGATGATAAATAGTTGTCTTGGTCGAGATCGGCTGATTGGTCAAAACCACGGATTTTTCGCCAATGGTTAGTTTCTTTTGGTAGTTGCGGGTCTGTCTTGGAAGATTGCAGATCTGTCTTGGAAGACTGCAGATCTTTGAATTCTATTTTTGGGAAATAGTTCTTTAATTGAACGTGATTTAAGCGAGGCCGAATATCATTTCGGCTCCCTTCCCAGCGCACTCTAACAACGTATAAACGCCCGCCATCTCGAATAAACGTAGAACCAAAATACTGACCTCCACCATAACTCTGGCCACTTCCATCGTGAGTGCTTGCTCTTGCCCAGTTAGATGGTACTTGCCAGTTTACGGCTTGGTTCTGGGTCATGTTGCTTGTGTTGTCTTCCGTTATAACGACGCTAGACCATGCCGTAACTTTGCCCTGAACGTTCATCGACGATGGATACTCAATCTGAAATTCTCCGCCCTGCGCAAAGCGTGAAAATTCAAATGCTAAGTGATTGAATTTCTCAGAGTGGTAAATATAGAGCGCCCCACCTTGCTCAAAGTTTTCAAACACATCGGCATCCCAAGGCGGTTGTTGATAAAGCGAAAACCCCGCATGCATTTCATCTGCGGTATAGCCAACGATCATAGGCTTGCGATTTAAAATTGTATTTTCACCGTGTGTAGAGTCTGGTTCTGCAAGAATTGTGTCTTCTGAAAAGTGTAGAAAAAAGTCTTCGTAATCAATGCCATTTCGCTTTGTGGCGTTTCTAATTTCGTTTTCCAACGCTCCCGAATTTAGTTCTAACTTTTGGTTGTACATATAGCCGATACTATTGGCTTTTTCGTTGTCACTTTTATTGCCGTAAGCCCCAAATACCAAATCGCTGTTATTAATCTCCCAATCAATCACTTTGTCTGCTGATACAGCAGATCCTTGCAGGTTGTTCCCTTGCTCATGCTGGCCGGGTAGCACAATGGCGTAGTTAGCTAAACTGGCATTTGGAAGTGCGAGGCTGATAAAGGAGAGGAGTGACCATAACGAGGTACTGTGTTTTTTCATGAAGTTTCCTAGCTACGATGGGAGTCACCTTGTAGTGATCAATAAATACCGGAGACTCGCTAAAGCAAGAATAACAAAACGTTCTCAGAGCGATATAAGTGTAGCAAACCCTGTCAATGAAATTATCGTCTCTAACTTGACAGCTTAGAGGTTACTAACAACTATTAAGTTGATGATTTTAAATCCGTAATCCATAGATTTACCGAAGTTGCATGATTAAGGGCGTAGGTGTGGATATTTTTATGACGTTCACCTTGAGTGAACTCGATAAATAAGGAGAGGATGCCTCTTATGATGTCTTTATTATTTTTGTTGTTACTTGTGGCGATGGTGTACGGGTTTTTCGGCAAGAAGACCGCCGCGTATGGCTTTTTCGCTGGCTCTGTGATCCTTGGTTTGTATTGGTTTAATCACCATGCGACTGACCCTTTGTCGATCTTATTGTAAGGAGCGAGCATGAATCGAAATCAGTTAACTCTTCTGAATACGCTTGGGTTACTGGGTATGACAGCCGTTTTGTTGATCGGCTTTATTCTTCAGTTTGTCCTCAATGAACTTCCTTGCCCACTGTGTTTACTGCAACGAATTGGCTTTGTGATGGTCGCGTTTGGCTTCATGCTGAATGTGGTTTATGGGCCTCAACCTCGTCACTATGGGGTTGTGCTAATTGGCGCTTTGTATGGTGTCGCCACATCGTTAAGACAAGTTTCCCTACACGTGATTCCGGGTACTCCTGGTTACGGTAGCCCTATTTTTGGGATGCATTATTACACTTGGGCCTTTGTGTTGTTCGCTGCAACCATATTGGGTGTTGCCGTGATCTTGATGCTGACCAATAAGGCCGAGTCTCATGAACTTTACAAGATGAGTAATTTCGGGCGGATTGTTTGTCTGCTGGCTATCGCAGTGGTGGCATTGAATGCTATTGCTACGTTTGTAGAGTGCGGGCCTTATCAGTGTCCGGATAATCCGGTGAGCTATTGGTTACTTAATCAAGGTTCTGGTGGATAATTTCTGGATTGGAACAAAAAGAGCGAGAGGCTAACCTCTCGCTCTTTTTGTATGTAAGGCGTTCTCAAATTGGTGAATAGTTTGGCTGGCTTGGATTAGATTGCTTAGCGATTCACCTGCTCAACAACCTCTCGCGTTAGGCGGGCGATCTCATCCCACTCTTCGTTTTCAACGAGCTTCTTGTCTACCATCCAAGTGCCACCGCAGGCTAATACTTGAGGTACAGCCAAGTAATTGTCGATGTTTGATGACGTAATGCCGCCTGTAGGCATTAGCCGAATATCGCCGTATGGGCCGACTAATGACTTAACCATACTGATACCGCCTGATGCTTCTGCTGGGAAGAATTTGAGTGTCGTTAATCCCATTTCTAATGCCGCTTCAACGGTGCTTGGATTGTTCACACCTGGAATGATATCGATGCCGATCTCTTGGCATGCTTTAACTGTGTTTGGATTGAATCCCGGTGATACCACAAACGTTGCGCCCGCTTTTTTCGCGGCCAGTGCTTGCTCACCATTCAAAATCGTTCCGGCACCAATCAGCATGTCTGGTTGAGCTTGTCGTAGCAGTCGAATAGCTTCAACTGCGGCTTCTGAACGGAACGTAATTTCTGCTGCAGGCAGCCCATTTTCAGCCAAGACTTTACCTAGTGGAATAATATCTTCAGCGTTATCAATCGCGATAACAGGGATAACTTTAAGTGCTTTTAATTGGTCATTAATTGTAGGCATGGTTTACTTCTTAATAGGGTTTGAAAGAGTATCGGTGATGGCTTTTGGAATAATTGCACCGTGGTGTTGAATCACTAGTCTCGCTAGTGCATTACCTTGTTGACAGGCTTCTTCAATAGAACCTCCAGAGAGGTAACAAGATAAGAAGCCACCGTTAAAAGAGTCACCTGCAGAGGTGCTATCAACCACAGTTTCGATAGGTGTCGTTGTGATTTTTTCTGGTTCATTTTCGGCGTTTTCGCTGATCAAGCAGCCTTCAGCACCAAGCTTTACAACAACAGTTTTGACGCCGAGTGCATGCAGCCTTGTTATGGTGTCTTGTGGTGTTTGATCACTCCACAACAGTTGTTCATCATCGAACGTGACTAGGGCTATATCGGTCGTTTTATAGCCCAATAGATAGCATTCTTTAGTTGCGGCCTCTGAGCTCCACAACTTTGGTCGGTAGTTACTATCAAAGGCGATGGCAACGCCGCGTTCACGTAGACCTTGGATGATAGTGAGTAACTTTAGCTGATCGCCACGAGGCAAGATCGCCAGAGAGATTCCGCTCAAAAACACCATATCGACATCTTCAAGTTGTGCGGCTATTTTGTCGAAATCTGGGTGCTGTACCATGTAGCGAGCAGCCGAGTCATTACGCCAATACAGAAATGTGCGTTCACCAACGTCGTCTAATTGAATCAGATACAGGCCTGGCGAGCGCTGTTCGTCGATAAGCACTAAATCGGTTGATAACCCTTCATCTTGCCATCGGTTAAGCATCTGCTGACTGATAGCGTCTGAGCCTAGCGCTGTGACATAACTGGTACGAATCATAGGTGCATCTGACGAACAGGAATAGCTGGTGGCACTTCGGTTCAAATAAACAGCGGCGTTGAGCGTATCCCCACCATAGGTCTGTTGCATGGTACCGAATGGAGCGCCGTTCAGTTCTATCATGCACTCGCCGATAATCGCAATGTGGCTCATAGTGTGCCCTTACAGAAAAATTGGTATTGCTAGGTATAAATGATGGAACGTGGCTACAAGGAAAGTAGCCACGTTGATTCTTTTCCCAATAGCTTGAGAGGAGGTCTTATTTGTTGTCTAGTTTCACGAACAACAGCGTTAGAACATAAGACAGTGCGAACACACCAACCACGCCCATTAGTGCTTGAATGAAGTTTTGTGTACCGCCTGCAAGGTAAGCCGGCAAGCTGAACACAGAAGAAAGAATGTAGCTGGTTAAGTGAGTATCTATCGTTACCGAGATAGCACCGAACACACCCGCAGCCAAACTCGCGGTCATCATTGCTTTTGTGTATTTCGTTAGGACACCAAATAGAGCTGGCTCCGTGATGCCTAAGATAGCGGTAACGCTTGAGCCCATAGTAATTGAAGATTGCTCTTTAGAAACTGTCTTACGCTGCTTGTGCCAGATTGCCATTGTCGCACCGGCAATTGCCATGTTACCTAAACACATGATTGGCATAAGTAAATCCTTACCATACAGTGCAAAGTTGTTCAGGCTGATTGGTGTCATGCTGTGGTGAATACCAAACACAATGGTAATTGGGCGAGTTAGACCAAACACAAAGCCCGTTAACGTCGGAGAGATTTCCAGTAGTGAACTCATCACCCAACCTGCGCCATTACTTAGCCAAATTCCTGCTGGGCCAACAAATGAAAGCGTGATAGTAGAAGTCACAGTAAACGCAAGCAGTGGCGTAAATACTGGTTTCGCTGAAGAGGGTACCAGTCGGTCAACCATCGGCGTGACTTTAGACAACAACCAAATCGCCAAAATAGCGGGTACGATAGCGCCACCGTAGTTGAGCAGCTCAATGGGTACTACGCCTAGCACCGTCAGCTCAGGTGCAGCGCCAGCCTCTTTTAGCATCGCCGCTTTATCTACTAGCTTGGGTGCTAGCATTGCAGAGGAGACAGCAAGTGCTATGTACTCGTTTACTTTGAATACCTTAGCGGCAGAGAAAGAAACCAGCATAGGTAAGAAGAAGAACACAGCAACAGAGATTGAGCGGAAGAAATAAACCGTGTCTGAGGTTTCAGAGATAACATTGGTTGCGATAAGGCCAGAAAGTAAACCCATCAACATACCTGCACCGGCAATCGCTGGAACTACAGGGCCGAAGATGCCCGCGACAATGCGCATCACGCCTTGGAACAGCTTGCCTTTCTCTAGCTCATCGGCCGGATTAGCGTCAGCTTGTTGAGTATTCGAGAGCGCGTTGAACCATTTCTCTACCTCAACTCCAATGATAACTTGAGTTTGGCCTTGTTGAAGGACCACACCTTTCACATCAGCGATCTTCTTGATAGCCTCTTCGTCTACCAGAGACTCGTTTGCTAATTTGAATCGTAGCCTTGTCATACAGTGCGTGATACTCACGATATTGTCTTCACTACCAAGTGCAGTGATTAATAACTGTATATTTTCTTTGAATTTTTTATTTTTCGATGATGACTTTGAGTTATTAATAACGGCATCACTTTTTTCTACCATTTGCATACTACACCTGTTATTGGAATGTATTTAACTCGAGCAATCATAACGACAACCAATTTAAATCCAACGCAGTAAAAAGAGATCTCAATCACACTTAAAATTAGAAAAATTATTTTTTCAATGTTTTTAGCCAATTGGTATGTTTTGTTTATCAAAAAAATACTCTTAACGTACCAATTATTTTTTCGAAAAATTAGCGCTTGAAATGTGGTTTTTAAAGCGGTTAGATAATAGGAGTTGACTTAAGTTTAGGTTATTTAATTGTGAAAGAAACTATTATATCTGATATCCATTGTATTATTACTAAACCAGACAGACACAATCTCATTACCGTGGTAGTTGAAACGAATGAAGGCGTGACTGGATTTGGTTGTGCGACATTCCAACAGAGACCACTTGCTGTAAAAACAATGGTCGATGAATATTTAAAACCTATTCTTATTGGTAAAAACGCCAATAATATTGAAGACTTATGGCAAATGATGATGGTCAACGCTTATTGGCGAAATGGCCCTGTCATCAATAATGCAATTTCCGGTGTTGATATGGCACTGTGGGATATTAAAGCTAAATTGGCGGGTATGCCGTTACACCAATTATTTGGTGGTAAGTCTCGTGATGCTATTCCTGTATACACACATGCGACTAGCGACACGATGGAAGGTATTTATGAGCTGGTGGAGTCTTTCCTAGACAAAGGCTACAAGCACATTCGTTGTCAGCTTGGTTTCTATGGCGGTGTTCCAACCGATTTGCATACCACTCAAAACCCAACTGAAGGTTCGTACTACGACCAAGATCAGTACATGGACAATACTCTAACGATGTTTAAGTCGCTGAGAGAGAAATATGGTAACCAATTCCATATTCTGCATGATGTTCATGAACGCCTATTCCCGAACCAAGCGATACAATTTGCCAAAGAAGTCGAGCAATACAAGCCTTACTTCATTGAAGATATTCTGCCGCCCAATCAAACTGAATGGTTGGATAATATCCGTAGTCAAAGCTCAGTTTCATTAGGTTTAGGGGAGTTATTTAATAACCCTGAAGAGTGGAAATCTCTGATTGCTAACCGCCGTATTGACTTCATCCGTTGTCATGTTTCACAAATTGGTGGGATTACTCCGGCTCTGAAACTCGGCCATCTATGTCAGAACTTCGGTGTTCGTATTGCATGGCATTGTCCGCCAGATATGACGCCAATTGGTGCAGCGGTAAATACGCATTTGAATGTGCACCTACACAATGCAGCAATTCAAGAGCATGTTGAATACAACGAGAACACACACAAGGTATTCCCGAACGCTGCAGAGCCAATTAATGGCTACTTATACGCTTCAGAAATCGCAGGTATTGGTGTTGAAATCGACCGAGAGGTTGCAGCCGAGTTCCCTGTTATGTATCGCCCCCATGAGTGGACTCAAAGTCGCCTTCCTGATGGCGCGATCCACACTCCATAACTCATTGAGTTAATCAAAATGGCCGCTTAAAGCGGCCGTTTTTTTATCTGAGATTTCTCATTGGTTTTAGCTTCAGGGTCAGTGTTCGTTCTAGATTTTTTTGCTGTTGCTTGCCTAGCCAGTTAATCAGAAAGTTATCAAATTTTTCATATCTAAATTCTTAGTATTATCTCTCATATAACTTCGATTAACTGAATTTAAATCGCTCAGTAATAACAGGCTGACTATCATGATAAATATTTCATTATAAGTTTACGTTAATTCCCCCCACTTTCTAGGCTTGTCTTTTCGATACAATTTTAAGTTTTATTTGATCGGTTAATGGAAAAGTAGTGATGTACATTAATTATCACTGTTATTGTTTTTAATACGGTTTCATTCGCCTTTAGCTATTGAAAGTTCAATCGACAAACTGGCTGTTATTAAATAGCTTAATGGTATTAATAGTTAAGTGATTTAACGTATTTTCTATAAAACCACACATCTATTGGTTGTTATTTAATCTGTGTTGTGTAATAGAGGTTATTTTAGTTTTTAATTTTGCATTTTACATTTAAAGCATTGAATTTAAAGTGTATTTTCATAAATGTAAAACAGTGATTTAGGTCTGCAATTTCAGATGGATAATATTGTGGGTGAGGAGTTAATTAGTAAATATACGCCCTAGAAATCGAGTCGAATACTGTCCATATATTTCAACTTGAAGACCAATAAGTTGCTATGCAACTAATAACAATAAAATAATATTAGGGTTTATATGAAAAGCACATTCAAACTGTCTTTAGCTGCTGTTTTAGTTACTTCTGCAATGGGGGTTCATGCAGGCATTGCCATTGTTGATACAGAAGAAGGCAACTTCTCTGTCGGTGGTAACGTTGAGCTGAACTTCAACTACCAAGATAGAGAGTCTAACGATAACGGTGACGCAGAGTTCAACCAAGATGGTCGAGTTCTGATTGAATTCGCTGGTGAAAAGTACACCAGTAATGGTCACTATGTTGGGGTTAAAGCGCAGCCTCTATTTGAAAGCACAGGCAATGTCGCACTCGATGATGCCTATTTTGAGTTCGGCAAAAAAGACGGGTGGGCGATAAAGGCGGGTCGTTTTGAAGCCTACGATATGTTCCCTGTGGGCCTCGATGTTTTCCTTGAATATTCAGGCGATACTTCAAATGAACTTTATACGGGTGGCAGCGCATATGTGTACCAGATGAAAGAAGCACGTGGTCGTGGTTCTGATGGTCAGTTGATGTATAGCCAAAGTTTTGGGGATTTGTATGTCGAACTAGGAACAATGATCGGTGATCGATCTGACTTGTTCTCTGATAGCTACCATGGTGTGGAAGTAGACCACGACAACGCTAAAGATGCGTTCCTTGTTCGCCCGGTTGTGTCATATAAAATGGGTGACTTTGCTATTGCAGCCTCAATGGAAACTAACTTAGTCAGCGATGCCGTTGTCGACAGTTCGGGTAAAGATATCTCTGACCGAACTGGCTACGGTCTAACAGGTAATTGGTCTAATGGTTCTTGGAACGTTAACGCTAACTTTGCTTACTTAGATGCTGTCGATGAGGCTAATGCAACTGTGGGTTTGAACGCGCTTTATAACAACTTCGGTATCGGCTACATCTATGGTGCGAACGAATATGACTCAACATGGGCGAAAGGCGATGTGACGGTTAACACAGGCTACGCATCTTATGAGTTCCAGAATGTGCTCGAAGTACAAGATTTCTCTGTTCTTCTTGGTACTTACTACACAACAGTCGATAACAAAACGACGAACACGTCTGCGTTCTCTGAAGACGATGATTTTGGTGCTCGTGTACGTCTGTACTACGAATTCTAATAACAGTTGATTCAATTCTACTGACAACCCGCCACTGTGCGGGTTGTTGTTTTTTTTTGGGGAGGAGGAGAGCTACGGAAAATAAATGTGGGAAGGCAAAGTGGTTTGAATACCAACCAAACCGTTACTTTTTGTCTCGGAAGCTCATGCTCTCACTGTTAAAAGGCGTGTGGTAGGTGCATTGATAGTTGATGTCGATGATATCGCTGACGATGAACAGTTCACCCGATGCCAAGAAACCTCGGTTGGTGATATTCATCGCTGCTGCATTTTTTTTGCAGCCGAGTAGCTCTGCGTCTTCTTTAGAAACGTTGATCGCTTGATAAGTCGTTAAGTAGCTATCGATCTGAAGGCCTTTCGCTAGCGCATGTTTCTGGATTGAGCTTTCAATGATCTCGGCATTCATCTCTGGGAAGACGCTGACAGGTATCTTGGCTTCTTCAATCTGGACTACTTTGTTGTTAATTAATCGAAGTCGTCTAATTTTCCAAATGTAGTCATTGTCGTCTAAAGAAAAAATCTGCTGTTCGTGGTTATCGGGTAGCGCTTTATTCAGTTGGAGCTTTTTATAAGTGATTTCTTCAAAACTGTTTTCAGTGATGGAGTTGTACACTAGTGGTGTACCAATGAGAGAAGTGTTGACGAAGTAACCAGAACCTATTTTAGATTTCACCATGCCAATAGCCTCTAGCTTGGCTAGCGCTTTACGAATCGTAAAACGAGATAATCCATATATTTCAGATAGTTCTCTTTCTGAAGGAAGCTTATGGTTGATACTGTTTTGGCAAATTTTGCTCACAATATCTTGAACAACTAACTCGTACTTTTTCATAGATCAATCACTTTAAAGTGTATTCACTGTGACTAAAGAATAGTGAACTAAATCAAGGATTCAGCACGCTCTGAATGACTGATAATTATAACATAGAAGGTTAAATGGGGGATGATAATTGAGGGTAGCTAGGTACATTAGTGATGGTCTTCTTTGTGCCAGCTCTGTGACATATTGTGGTTTCAGTCCTCATTTTGTAAAACAAGATTATGAACTTTAAGGTGCGGCATTTAATGTCTGTGTTGTTGCTATTTTAAGTGACTAATTCAGGAGTAGGGTATGAGTTCGAATCAAATCAAAAATGTCGTATTTGATGTGGGTAATGTGATTGTGCGTTGGTCGCCGCTGGAAATTACTCAACTAACGTTTGGTAACATTGCCGACCCTGAAGCCCGAGCGCTTTCGATTTTCCAAAGTGCGATTTGGTCGGATTTGAACAAAGGGTTCTTAACCGAAAATGAAGCCAAACTTCGTTACCAACAAGAGCTCAATTTATCTTCATTAGAGTGCGACCGCCTGTTTTATTACGTTAAGCAAACGCAGATCTTATTGCATGGTTCTGTCGACCTCATCGAGCGTGTAAAGCGTGCTGGGTATGGTGTGTATGCACTTACCGACAACGTGGCCGAGATTGTTGAACACCTAAAAGCCACCTACGAATTTTGGCCTTTGTTTGATGGCACAGCCGTATCCGCTGAACTTGGCATGCTTAAACCACAGCCTGAGATTTACCAAGCGTTGCTTTCTAATAATGGACTTGAAGCTTCAGAAACGGTGTTTATTGATGATATGCCTTACAACGTAGAAGGGGCAAAGGCCGTAGGCATGGCAGGCATTCAGTTTATCGATTCTGTGCAATGCGAGAACGAACTGCGTGCTCTTGGCATCGAATTTACGTGACCATGTAGTGAAGTGCTCAAGTTATCTATATTTAGTCAGGTTTCTCTATACAGATAATCTAGGTAGGCAAGATAAGTAGAAAAACGACGGATAAAAGCTAAAATGAATCGATTAAAAAGAGGCGATGTTTCATCATGAACATCGCCTCTTTTCTATTTGTTCTTTTAATTAACTTTATTCTTCTACTTAACTCTATTGTTCAGTATTCAAGTGTCGAATCAACTTCGCTGGCGTACCACCGTAGAGACAGTCTGGCGGAACATCCCTGTTGACCACAGAGTTAGCCGCGATAACCGAACGAGCGCCAATCGTCACGCCTTGGTTAATCACCGAGTTTCCGCCAATCCACACATCATCTTCTACTGTAATAGGCAGACAGAAGGTTTCCCATTTACGACGACTGAGGTGATCCAGTGAGTGAGAGGCTGTGTAAAACTGGGCACTTGGCCCCACCAATACATTATTACCAATTCTGATATTCGCACCATCCAGCATCACCACGTTCATGTTGATGAAGGTGTCGTCACCAATCTCGATGGTTTTACCAAACTCACAATGAAAAGGGGGCTGGATTAAGCTGCTACTACCAACCTTACCGAATAGCTGCTCTTGCAATGTGTGTTGTTGATCTGGGTTTTGGTGGTTGTTGAAAGCCATTAACGCCTTTTTGGCATTGGTACGCATGGTATCAATTTCTTGGTCTACACCATCATACACTTGCCCAGATAACATTTTATCCAGTTCAGTTTTATCGTTTGTATTACTCATGCTTGCCCACTTTCCGGGAGTCTCGGTCTAAATGACGAATACTGCAAGATTAGCGATTTTTGGATATAAAAAAAGAGAAAAGCCTCAGCCTTTCTCTTCCTATTTTGTACCTTTAAGCACTAATGCTAAGTGAGCCCAGCTATTCAGCAAAAGGCGCGCTCTACAAATTAGATTTGTTCAACAAAACCCATTAGATGCTGTTTCACTTGGTCTGAAGCAAAAGCGCTCTCCACAGAGTACTTGTAGATTTCTGCGTAATCTTCTTTTGTTAGGCCGAAAGTCTCACATACACGCTTCACTTCGTTGGTCATGGTTGTGTTCGACACAGTACGGTTGTCTGTGTTGATGGTAACAACGATGCCGTCTTTCTTGAATTCAGCAATTGGGTGGTCGCTGAATTTGTGAATACATTTAGTTTGCACGTTACTTGTTGGGCAAGTTTCAAGCGCAACCTGCTTCTCTTTAACGATGTTGTACGCGTCTTCGTTACCTTGGATATGAACACCGTGGCCGATACGCTCAGCGTCAAGCAGAGTTACTGCATCGTAAACGTTCTGACCATGCCATTGCTCACCTGCGTGAACCGTCACACGGTAGCCTTTTTCGATCGCGTATTGCGTGTACTCAGGGAATTCAGCGCAGAAGCCTGGCTTTTCACCACCAGCGATATCAAACGCAACAACACCTTTACCTAGGTAGGGTTGGCCTGCATCGATTACGTCTTTAATAGAATCTTTAGGGAACATACGAAGCACAGACATGATGTAGTTGCCCTTGATGTCGTATTTCTCTTCAGCACGCTTCATGCCTTTTACTGCGCTTGCAATGATCGTATCAAGAGACAGACCTTTGTTTACGTGCAGGATTGGTGCGAAGCGAACTTCTAGGTATTTAACGTTCTCTAGTGCCGCGTCTTCGTATAGCTCGAAAGAGATACGTTCAATCGCTTCTTCAGTCTGCATTACTTGTAGTGGCAGGCTGAAACAAGCCAGATACTCATCTAGGTTTTTGCAATCTTCTGGCACAGTTAGAGATTGAACAACCGCGTCGCGATCTTCAGGTAGTTCGATATTGTACTGTTTTGCTAGGTCAATAATCGTATCTGGGCGAACACTTCCGTCTAGGTGGCAGTGTAAATCAATCTTTGGTAGTGCTAGAAAATCCATGAGTATTCCTTAATTCTATTATTCTTTGAGTGTTTTAACTCACATGCGCTAAATTTACCAAGACAATGATATGATTTAAAGTGACAATTAATCATCATTAACCTGAATTTAGGGAATATCATGGTAGATGTTAAAAGCTTACTTAAATGCGATATGAATTTGTTGCTTTGCCTACACGTTCTTATTGAAGAGCGAAGTGTGAGTAAAACAGCAGAGCGACTCTTTTTGAGCCAGTCTGCGGTAAGTAAACAGCTCACTAAGCTGAGAGCTTTGTTTGATGACCCGCTATTTGAGCGAGAATCCAAAGGGCTATTCCCCACACCCAAAGCACTCGCGTTAGCGCCTAAGATCCACCAAATTCTACTGCAGATCGAAAAGCTGACTGTTCCCGAAGTTTTCGACCCCAAAGACAGTGAGCGTACCTTTACTATAGACCTTGTCGAAACCGCGTACACGGCGATTTATCCGCATTTTATGCCGACGGCACTTGCTGATGCGCCTCACATCACCATCAACAGTTCAACGTGGAGCAGCGATAGCTTCAAGCGCTTACTGAAGCGTGAAGTGGATTTTGGTATCGGTATCTTTGAGCTAGATGAGCGCGCTTCTACCCACGTGCAGTGTATTCCTGATGAGCTGGATTATGTGGAGCTGTGCTTGGATTACTCGGTGTGTTTGATGCGAAATGACCACCCAGCCTTGCAAGAAGAGTGGAACCTCGACACTTTCTTGAAGTATCGACACATACAGTTGGTGACGGGTGGAGCCGGTGATTGGCTTCTAATGGAAGTGTTAAATTCCAAGCAATTGGAAATCAATAAAGCCGCGAATGTTTCAGACATCACCAGTGCCATTAAGCTGTGTAAGCAGAGTGATTTACTTATGTGTTACCCATACAACTCGGTACGCGATTACATTGATAGCGGAGAGTTGGTGATGAAGCCTGTCCCGGTTGATTTGGTGCCGGGAGGCTTGTTCCTTCTATGGCACAAATACTTCGATTCAGAACCGAGCCATAAGTGGCTCCGAGATTTGATAGTCAATAAGACCCAAGACACTCCTGATGTCAGTCACAACTTGTCAATCACAACTAAAGCACTTGATTAGTTGAATACCTATTAAAAAACCAGAACGCATATTCTGGTTTTTTGTTTCTGAGATTAGAGGGAATATGTGAATTTTGGAGCGAGAGTTAAGTTCTTAGCTTAGTGAAAGCCAATGGTGTTTGCCCTGTTTGTTGCTTAAAAAAGGTAATAAAGGCGCTATCTGAAGAGAATTCAAGACGATGGGCAACATCACTGACAGGTAAGTGTTGAGCGAGTAGCTCAATCGACTTAATGAGTCGCCATTGCTGACGCCAGTCTTGATAAGTCATTCCTGTTTCAGCCCTAAATAATCGCGTGATAGTTTTAGTGCTCGCCCCAACCGATTGAGCGAGTTCATTGAGTGGTGGAACCAAGAAATCTTCTCTTCCAACTTGCTCGCTAAAACGTTTTAATCGGCGATCTGTCGGCAGTGGCAATACCAAAGATTGCTGCTTCGCTTGATTGAATTCTTCCCAGAACAACGTACAAGTTGTGGTTGTTTTATTCATGGCGATATCCCAATCCCACAGCGCTATTTTGTTGATCAGTGCTTTCAATAAATCATCGACGTTGACTGTTGTGATTTCTGGCGGGCACTCGAACAGAGCGGTATCAAAATATAAAGAACGATAAGAGACCACATTGGTCATCTGCGCTCGGTGCGGCACGTGTGGCGGGATCCACACGGCTTTGGTCGGCGGTAAAATACACAGTGCATTGTCAAGCGTGAGCGTAATACAGCCGTATGGCGCGTAAAGAAGTTGCCCTTTATTATGCTGATGGATTCCAGAATCATGCTGTCCGAGATCTGCAGCAATCCCCACGACGTTTGCTTTGATGCCATTTGCATCAACGATTGAATCTACGTTAAATACGGTTGTTTCATTGATGAATGCCATCTGTCCCAATCTTGATGTTTTTGGTTTTAATGTTGTTAACGAGTCAAGGTTAGTTTCCACTAGACTGCCCGTCAAGTTGATTGATATTGGAATAAATGATGAAAACAAAACCTTCGCTATGGCAGATGATGGTGCTACTGATGTTTCCGCAAGTTGCAGAGACCATTTATAGCCCGGCTTTAGCTTCTATTTCGCAGTCTTTTGCTGTGACCAACGCTCAAGCCGCCCAAACCCTCTCGGTTTACTTTTCGGCGTTAGCGATTGGTGTGGTGGTATGGGGAATCTTGGCGGATAAGTGGGGTAGACGACCAATCATGCTGCTCGGGTTAACTATCTTTGCTTGTTCAACAATAACGGCAATGCAAACCGAAAGCTTTACTGTTTTGATGTTGGCGAGAGCTACGAGTGCATTTGGTATCGCCGTTGGTTCTGTGGTGACACAAACCATGCTCCGTGATGTGTTTAGTGGTGATGAGCTTGCTAAGGTTTTTAGTTTTATGGGAATTGGACTATCGATCAGCCCTGTTGTCGGGATGCTCTTAGGTGGTCAGCTCGTTCATGTGGGCGGTCACCAAGCAGTATTCTCTGCGTTGTTTGCATTGGTCATGTTAGTGCTAATTTACAATGTAAAGATGCTTCCAGAAACTCAGCAGTCAAAACAGCCAATGCAACTTAAAGCGCTGGGTTTTAAGATGTTAAAAGATCGCCAAATTTGGACTTCTGCCATGCTGGTGGCACTGTACAACATCGCGCTGTTTTCTTATTACCAATTAGGCGCTTTTACTTTTTCAGAACTTGGGCTCAGTGCAGAGATGTTTGGGTATAGCGGCGTTGTTTTGGGAGCAGGTACATTCCTAGGTAGCTACCTGAACAAGATACTATTAGACAAAGGCTTTTCTCAAAACACATTACTCAGCGTTGCCTGCGGTTTGTTGATGTTTGGCTCTTTGGGCGTGTTAGCGATGCAGCATCATATTGGGTTCCTGTTACCAATGATGTTGGTGGTGATGGCGTTTGGTATCGCAATCCCTAATGTTTTGAGCGGTGCTTTGGTCGACTACCGTTCACGAGCGGGCAGCGCTGGCGCGGTGTTAGGTTTGCTTTATTATTTGATGATTGGCTCTGGACTGGCCGTTGTTGGTATGGTGCAAAACTTAGGCGTGAGTTTGGTGTGTTGCGCGCTAATTGTGGCCACTATTACTTTCACATCCAAGGTTAGAACTCGCTGTTAGTATTGGCTCAACGTTCGGCTAATTGATGATTTTAATACACAATCCTGCTTTTTGACCGAAGCAGGTTTTTAGGTTTTTCTCTAGAAGAAAGATCATATTGTCGCGGTAATACAACCAGTCTCTGCAGAGCGTATTGGTATTGGCTCAGACTCAAGTTACAGCTATACGATCGTCGGCTAAGCTCTATTATGTAAAAGTCGGTAAGGCTAGCAAACTTGTCTAACCATAAATCACAAATGGTTGATCCATAATTGGTCGAGCTCACACCAACCGAAACCATTCACTTGCGCGCCGTGTATCTTTTCAGAAACCTCTAAGTTGAACGCCTCTTGCTTGAGCTCAACCACAACCCCAGAGTTATTCAACCAATGCTTGAGTGCTAACAGTGCATTCATCGCTAACTCAAAGTTTGGCTGGCTTCTTATTGAGGCCAAGTATTGTTCTATTGTCTCTAACATCTCAGCAGGCAGCGCTAACTCCTCAAAGGGGAAGCGAGTGAAAAAGCTTAACCACGAAGTGAAGGGGTCGTTCTCATCAATAATGCTGCATAGCGCGACGTCTTTGGTAGTTAGGTAGTGGCCATATTCCACGTTGGTTTTGCTGTCGCCGGATACTGATAACTGATCGAAAAGGGCTTGGCATTCAGAGGTGTCTTCAACGGTGAATTCACTAATGGTGTTCGACAACATCGGGTTCTGAATTTTGAAAAACGTTGAGCCGAAATCCGGTTGAGAATAATGGTCATCACCACGCACGGTGGTCGTCTTTTCGGGCAGTTTCACGCACACCTGATTTTGAGCGCAGGCTTTGCTCTGTGCCCATTCCGGATAGACCCACAACTCGACTCGATTGAGAATCGGAGTGCTATGTGAATACGCGCTATTACGGTTTAATCTCAACATCTTGCTCGAGAATATGTTTAATGAGAACGCGCCAGAACCAATCAACCTATCAGTCGGTGATGAGGGATCAAATACAGAGGCTTCAACTCTGGAAAGTAAGCGCGGTAAATGCCAATCAGGTTGATTCAATTTTACGACAACCACATTACCTGCCGAGGCAGAGACCTCATCAATATGCTGATAACAGCGACGCCATATTTTGCTTTGGCAGAGCGAGTTAAGGTTGCACGCTATGTCTTGAGGTTCGAGAGTTCTTCCGTTATGAAAGCGAACGCCATTGCGTATTTGAAAGTGCCACTGTGTCGCATCTTCATTAGGCTGCCAATGATAAGCCAGATCGCCGCTGAGTTTGCCGTGCTTAACTGAGGTTAAGCGTTGGCAAATTTGCATCACTAAGAAACGTTCGGTGCGCCTAAGTACTCGTTGAGGGTGAAGAGCCTCGAGCTCTCGGTGAAAGGGGATGTACGCGATATTCTGCGCCGACGAATTGGTATTGCTTAGAAAGGCTTGCAACTCAGCGCCAGCATTGCGGCCATTGAAGCTCAAGGTGCTAAAGACCTGTTCTATGTTACCTGCGTCAGCTTGGGTTTGTGCGTATTGGTAACATGCCTCAATGGGCTCAACCAGACACGTGAGTTGTGCCTTCTTGCTGCGGCCTGAGCTGGCTTGCCACTCAAGCCAACCTTGTGCTGTCATCGCTTTTATTAAGGTCTGAACATGACGCTCACTCACATGCAGCAGTGTGGCCAGTTGGTTGACCTGACAATGTGATACTCCAGGCCCAAAAGCCTGAAATATCTTTTCATACAGTTCAAGCTTGCGCTTAAGGTTGCCCAATTTGCTTTTCCTAACGACGAGGTTGAGTTAAATGTGGATAGCCAGAGTCAATGAGTGCTTTTTCCATCGTATCGAGAACTCGTGAGGTTATCTCTGAGCTTAGGATATCCGACTCAGTTTTGCCTTGAAGCACCAATCCTGAAAAATGGTCGATTTCAAATTCGAATCCATTCCCCATCACTCGGTTGGTGATAGTCGACTTTTGCCCTTGATGTTCAATGTCAATAAAGGCCGGGTTCCACCATTTTTCGTGGATGGTGATCTTGGTATCAGGCCCACTCAAATGTGCTGTTCTGGGAAGGTTCTGCACCGTTGATGCCGATATTTTTCCGTTCATATCACCAGAGAATGTAAAGCATGCATCGGTATCAACATTCACCCCCTCATAAAGACACGACATCTCTACTTGAGGTTTTGAAGGATTCACACCCAACGTGCGACACAGATCGTAGAAGAACCAAAGCCCATAGACGCCGACATCGAGTGTTGCTCCGCCTGACAAATCCGGATTGAAGATAAACAAATCGGGCTCATAGTCGTGATGGTTACCAAAGCTGGCTTCGATTGAATCTATCTGAATGTTGTTGTCGACCAAAAATGATTGGAGCTCACGATACGCGGGAAACACCACGGTTTTCATCGCTTCTAACAGCATCACGCCATTTTGCTTGGCGAGGGCTTTCATCTCCAGCCAATCATTAAGATTGGTGAAAGCGGGCTTCTCGACCAATACGTGTTTTTTATGGCTTAGAAACAGTTCAGCAAGTGGCTGGTGGTATGGATGAACGGTGGCGATGTAAACCGCTTCTACTGTTGGGTCATTCGCCATGGCTTCATAAGAACCATAAGCCTTGTCGCAACCAAACTTGTTGGCGAACGTGGCTGCGCGTGAGTGATCTCTGGCGGCAACCGCATAAAGCTCACTATGCAGACAGTGTTCTGTGACTGCGGTTGCGAATAGATTGGCGATATTACCTAGCCCTGCGATGCCCCATTTTGTTTTGCGTTGCGTGTCGCTCATCAGTTGCTCCAAATCGTTGTTTGTCTCAGTGTACTCAGAGGCGCCACATACAAATAGAGAACAGATTTCTCAACCTGTTCTCTATTTAATTCTATTCTAGTTGAAGCTCTGGATCAGCTCCCGGATTAGCTCTGTAGGGAGCGTTTCCAATCGGCTAGGGCTTGAATGTGTTTTGGCCCGATGCCACAACAGCCACCGACAATATTCGCTCCTAGCGCGTGCCAGCGTTTTGCGTAAACTAAATAACCTTGACCATCCAGTTCACGTATCTCTTGAAGCATATCATTTGCTTCATGTTCGCTACTGATCGGTGCAAAGTTGTTGGCGTAGACACCAATTTCTAAATCACAGCCTAGCTCACCAATCACTTTCTTAGCATCAATAATGGCTTGATCCATCACTTCAGGCACTGAGCAGTTAAACATAATGCCTTTCGCGTTTGATTGGCAGGCAAGTTTGATCGCATCTGTTACGCTTTCGCCAGAGCGAATGCTGGCAGAGTCGCCCTTGGTATCTTCCAAGCTAAAGGCGTAATAACACGGTTTGTTTGATTGCTTGAGTACCGCATGAATGGATTCGAATTCTTGCAGGCTACAGATGGTTTCTGCTATCCAAAGATCGATGTTCGGGTCTTGGGCATCGTAAAGCGTTTGAATGATTGGCGCTGCCTCTTCGACCTTAAATAAGTCTGGTCGGTAGCTGCCAAATGGTGGTGGAATCGCGCCCGCCACTTTCACGGTGTGAGAAGCTTTGTCAGCAACTGCTTTAGCCAGTTCGCCAGATAGTGCTGCGAGTTCAAAGCCTCGTTGTTCAAAGAGCTCTTCACCCAAGTGAAAAGGTACACACGCGTAGCTATTGGTGATCAAGATTTCAGCACCTGCATCGACAAAGTTTTGATGCGCTTGGCTGACAAATTCGGGTGCTTCAGTCAGCGCTTGAGCACTCCAAAGCGGTTGAGAAAATGGCGCGCCAATTTCTTTGAGTTCTCGGCCCATGCCGCCATCAAGTATGGTTAGTGTTTTCATATTCAATACTATCTAAACAATTGCTGAAGTTCTGCCGTCACCATATCAGACAACCTTGTCAGACAGAAGCCATCAAGACTCTGTGTTATTGATAAAATGTGTCGGACTGTTTTGGAGATAGCCTCTGCATAATTTAGATCACCCTTATCCAATAATGTTCACCACCACACGCATCAATATCTATACGCATGAGTGGCATACTTGCTATTGTAGTCAGCAGTTTAGAGCGAGTTACCAACTTATGAAGTATGGCCTTACCATTTTGGTCTACAGCATGAACACTGAAGTGGTTTTTAGCTAGGTCGATACCGCAGAAATAAGAATAATCAGACATGGTGCCTCCGGTGCATTTAAGTACTACATAAGTTTGGCAGATTCTCGGGAGGAGAATTCATGTTATTCGTTATAACTACGTGGCATTTTTGAACTCCCTCGAAGTAAATTCTTACTGCTTTGCATAGTAAACTAGTTGCTATTAGCCTATTGGTTTACAATGCCAATTAGGAGTGGATATGTTCAAGTGCCCAAACTGCGCAGAGTCCTTGACAGTGAGGGATAAGTTAAAATTCATCCCTGGCAAACTAATAAAATGCAAAAAATGTTCTCATGAGTTAAAGCTGTTCAAGGTCTATTATTATGCTACCTTTTTTTTTGCAGCTTCGGGTAGTTCCCTTTTCGTCAATCAATTCGGACTTAACGAGTTAAATGCAGCAGGATTAGCGTTTGCGTGTTGTTTTTTGTTGTTTATATGTCAACCAATTAGGAAGCGTAGTTATAACAAATAAGGATTAAGGTGTTGCGCAGTCAACACTAAATCCCGAGTGTTGAACAAGCCCGAAGCCGTATTATTAAGTAAATGGTACGATTGGGTTTGGGAGATATGTTTATCTCATCAACCATTTCAGAACGTTAAATGGTAGGTCATAACAATCTGTAGAGGGAAAGTACATTGAAGTTAACGAATAAACTCGTACGTTACCCGCACATTGATGTTGATCGTGCGTTTGAAAAAGAAGATGAGTTATTGCAGCAAATACAGGCCGGTGAGATTGCGCAAGCCTTAATGCTTTGGCAAGCAAAAACGGCAACACTCGTATTGCCTGCGGGTAAAAAGTGGCCAGTGACGTTAGAGTCTAGAAAACAACTTGCGGCACAAGGCTGGCAACTCACCTCACGAAAAACCGGCGGTGCTCCTGTTCCCCAACTACCAGGGATCATTAACCTATCGCACATTTACCATTGGCCTCGTGATGAAGCATACAACATCCCAAAAGCGTATCGACATTTATGCGATGTATTAACCCTGTTTTTTAAAGTACTGGGCATTGATGTGGATGTACACGCAACCCCCGGTTCTTATTGTGATGGTGACTACAACCTCAATATCAATAAACAAAAAATAGTGGGTACTGCACAGCGTGTTTTGCTTAAACAAGGGGGCGGTCAAATCGTACTTTCGCAAGCCTGTATCTTGTTAGACGTAGACCTAGAGAACATCGTTGCTCCCGTGAATTTTTATAATCAAGTTTGCGATAACCCAACCGTGGTGGATGCGCAGGTTCATACTCCTTTGTCTGAGCATTTGGCAACCCTGCCCAACGTAGACTCACTCTTTCAGCAGCTAAGCCAGGCTTTCATCAAGTATGCGTAATGCTAACCAAACAAGAAAGCCTCAACTAAATGAATTAGCTGAGGCTTGGTCGGTATTAGCCTTGTGATAGCCTATATTGGCTTCGTTGACGTTATTATTATTTTGTTTTTTAGGTCTTAATGAGCGTGAACAGCTGAATCTTGGTATAGCTCAGCATCCACTTCTTCGCCTTTGTTCGGGCGAGGTACAATCTCAAAATAGGTGTCGGCTTCAGTCAGAGAATTCAGCAGTTTATTGAGCGATGTCTTGTCACCTTTCACGCCAGCTTGTCCTTCTTCCAACAGTTTATTGAGCGTCGTTTTCTTCAACACGATGTCAGACACATCAGACTTATTGATGATCAGTGTCGTATCCGCATCTTGTAGCTGACTTACTTGAATGTTGTTTAGGTTGCCATTAGACATCTCAACGTAGTAGAACTCTTTCATGTCAGGTAGCTGAATATTCATTGTGAACGGCGTGTCTTGCGCCTTCAACGAATCCACTTTTACCGCTAAGTAATCGAGTAGGTTTTCAATCGTCATGTTCGCCAATACATCCGGAGAAGCGGTTTTTGGCGCGCCTGGTTGTGTACCGATACGCAGTTCTTGAGCACCCGTCAGATAGATGTTTCTCCAACCTGCACCTTCTGATTTATAACCTAACTGCTCGTAAGTATCTGCCAATAAGCCACGGGCTTTTTTGTTCTCTGGTTCAGCTTGGACAACCTTGTTAAGTGCCGTTGCGACGAAACGATATTCGCCTTCTTGGAAATCTTGCTGCGCTTTCTCAATCACAGCATCACTGCCCCCCATGTATTCAACAAACTTAACCGACTCTGGGTGAATTTGCAGTGGGTTCAGGTTCGCAGGGTTCATGTCGAAGTAGCCAAGGTACATGTTGTACACAGCGCGAGCATTGTGAGAGTAAGTACCGTGGTAACCGTTGGTGTGCCAAGACTGTTGAATGCTGTCTGGCATTACCTTGTAAATCTCGTCACCGATGTCTTGTAGAACCACACCGTTGTTGGCTAAACGAAGCGTTTGGTTATGAGTAAAGCCGTACGCGTCACGCTGCATTTTTAGGTAATCAGAGATCTCTTGCTCACCCCAAACTGGCGCTGAGTGAGACGCAAA
Source organism: Vibrio syngnathi (assembly GCF_002119525.1). Lineage (NCBI taxonomy): Bacteria > Pseudomonadati > Pseudomonadota > Gammaproteobacteria > Vibrionales > Vibrionaceae > Vibrio > Vibrio syngnathi. The sequence continues at coordinate 93,802 of NZ_CP017917.1, forward strand.
TAGCACCTCTGTTTCTTCGCCCCAAGTGACTAACATCTCGTTGATTTTTTTAGACCACTTCAAACCATCACGTACTTTTGCGCCGCGAAGTGTGTATAGGTTATGCATGCCTTGGTAGGTCAGTTCGCCTGTCCAAAGTGCTTTCATGCTTGGAATATACGTCACCATTTCTGATGCCGCTTCGGTACCTGAAGCATCCATGAATTGCATTTCTAAGCCGTCGATAACCAGAGTTTCAATCTCTTCGTTATGGTTCAGCTCGTAGTCTGGCAGTACGTAAGTAATGCTACCGGTTGATAGGCCTTTCGATAGTGCCGCATCCACAATACCGTGTTCATGACGATTCAGTGTCGCGCCGTATTGATAAGCAGTACGACGAGACATTGCATTACCCGCCAGTACGTTTTCGTCGACGATTTCTTTGGTGATGTTTTTTGAACCGTAGACTTTTACATCTGGGTACGCGTCTTTGATTGCTCTTGCGCCACCAAAGTGATCAGCGTGCGAGTGAGAATAAATCATGGCAACGACGGGCAGTTCACCGCCATCAGGCACATTGTTCTTAAAGAATTTGAGTGATTTAGCGGCCGCTTCTTTGGTGAGCAGAACGTCGTAGGCGATCCAACCGTTGTCACTACGGATGAAAGAGATCGATGCCAAATCGGCACCACGAACTTGATAAACTTTGCCCGGTACAACCTCGTACAAACCTTCAGCCGCTTGGTTCAAGACCGCTTGGCGCCAAAGCGAAGGGTTTACTGAATCTGGTGCTTTTTCAGCGTTTGAAACACTTGGTTCGATGAAGTTGAAGCTGTTACGGATGATATCGCCAGTTTCTTGATCGAAGCTAGCAATAAGGCCTTTGTTGTTATTGTCGAAAGCACGAGTGTCGGCAAAGTTGAGTGTTTTTGCGAACTCTTGGTTTGCTTTGGTGGTCATCTCGGTTGCGCTTTTGCCACCTTGGTCGCCAATTTCGCTAAAGTGTGCGTGGTCATGGTTAGCTGCAACAGCAGGGAATGCGAGTGAGATAGCTAGGAACAGTGATGCATTTTTGAACGTGCGAGAAGTTTTCATAAGAGCCTCTTCATTTCAGAATTTTGTTTCGTTGAGGCGATTATAGGAATAAGACATATAGCAAAAAATAAAGTAAGCTTTAGTTGATACATCACGGATGGCTATGTATTGAATCATGCAATGGTTGGGGAACGAAGACGAAACCTGACCTATGATTGATTAAGGCCACATTGACAGGGAGAGTAACGGTGAGCGACGTGGAAAAGTTGGATTTAAATCTATTGAGCGTGTTCTTAGAGGTGTATCGATTAAAGTCGATCACGCTTGCATCTGAATCGCTTGGTATGACTCAACCTGGGGTGAGTGGGGCATTGAAACGACTGCAATCTCAGCTTGATACTGACCTGTTTATTCGTGAAGGGCGAGGGATCATTCCGACCAATGCTGCGGTGCAATTGGCAAGCCGAGTAGAACCTGCACTCGAGGGGATAACCAGCGCAGTCAGTACCTTAAAGCAGTTCGATAATCAGCAGCATCATGTCTTCCGACTTCTAGTGAATGAGATCGGTTTAACCAAGCTTCAGCCCCTTGTAGAGCAAGATGAAACGCTGGGAAATATCTCAATCGAATTCAATATGGTGCCGAATAACGAAGAAGAACTTCTTCAGAGTTTGAGCATGCAGCAAGCGGATCTTGCCATCGATATTCACTACCCTCAGGTCAATGGTTATATGAATCAGCAAGTGCTTGAGGACAAGTTGGTATTGATTGCTCGTAAAGGGCACCCAAGAATTGATGGTGTCGTGACCGAAGATCAGTATTACGATGAGAAGCATGTTACTTTTAGGATGCGTCGTTCTCGCCTTTATACGGCTGACTATTTCACCAAGAAGGCGATCAAACCGAGAAAAGTGAGTTCAGAGTGCGACTCATTGATGATGATGTGTGTGTTGGTATCCGGTTCTGATTGCGTCGGCAGTACTTCTCGTGATTTTGCAAACCAATTTGCGGAGCGATTCCAGCTTCAAGTTCTTGAGCAGCCATTTGAGGTGTTGCCGATGCAGCAATACATGATTTGGCATAAAAGAACCGAATCCAACCCTGCTCATCAGTGGTTGAGAAACAAGATCCAACAATACATGGCTGACTAACGAGATGCTCTTTCTGCTCGTTTTTGTTTGGCGCTCTCTATCATCTTAGAAGGTGTCATACCTGTTACTAACATGGTGCCAGTGATTACCAGAATTGAACCAGTAATCGTATTGATGCCAATTGCTTCATCTAAGAATAAGTTACCCCAGAGAATACCAAATACCGGAATGATGAAGGTAACGGACAGGGCTGAAGGCGCGCCGAGTTCAGAAACTAGATTGAAGTAAAGCAGGTAAGCAAGTCCAGTACACACCGCGCCCAGTAAGATAACCGATGTAGTAATAGTTAGATCCGGAGCCTCTCTCATCGGAATGAAAAAGATGAACGGCAACACGATCAATACCGCAGCCCACATGCTGCCATGAGCATTATTGAATGCCTCAACTTTAGGTGCTTGTTTGGTATAGTTTGATGCTATTCCGTAGCTAAAGGCCGCCATCACCGCAGCACAAATCGGAAGTACAGCTTCATGGCCGATGTTTATCGCATCCCAACCAACGAGCACTCCTACTCCTGCTACCCCAATCCCAAGTCCTAATAGAACTCTCGCCTCGAGTGCTGTTTTCGTCCATATCGCACCAATGATTGCCGCCCATATTGGCGCGGTAGAGTTCAAGATGGCGAGTGTCGAGGCGTTCAGTGTTTGTGCGGCATAAGCGAAAAGTAAAAAGGGAACCGCAGTATTGAACAATCCAAGAATAAAGAAGTGTTTAGCATGTGAATTGAACGACAACTTCTTTCTCAAGTAGAAAGAGACCAATAATAGAGTGATGGCAGCAAACAGTACTCGTGCTTCAATCAACACCGCTGGGCCCAATGGATTAGCGGCAATTCTCATGAACAGAAACGAACCGCCCCATATAGCCGCAAGTAGTATCAGTTTTAAAAAGCTCACAGTTTGAATCTCAGATTGTGTAAAACACCGACTATGGATCAAAGCTATGTATTGCACAAATTTAGATGTTAATACTGTGCAGCTAATTGTTGGTATTTTGATAACGGAACTGACTATTAAATAGGAACACTTTTGATGAATTATGTTCTGTTTATTGTTCCTTATTTGATGAGTAATCTAGCGTTAGACATCAAACTTAGGCAAACAAAATGAAGATTGAACACATCGCAATTTGGACCAAAAAACTCGAAGTACTAAAGCGATTTTATGAAGATTATTTCGGCGCGACATCGAACTCAAAATATCACAACCCAACTAAAGGGTTTTCTTCATACTTCCTCTCGTTTGAAACGGGAAGTCGTTTAGAGATCATGGAAATGGATTCTGTGCCTGAATCGAAAGATGACATTTATGACCAGTTCACAGGCTTCATTCACATGGCGATTTCATTAGGGTCGGAACAAGCGGTCGATCAACTGACTCAACGCTTGGTTGAAGACGGCTATGAGCGCTTAGATGGCCCAAGAAGAACAGGCGATGGTTATTATGAGAGCTGTGTGCTCGATCCTGATGGCAATCGCTTGGAGCTTACTGCTTGAAGCAAGAACTCAAGACCAATCTAGCAAACACACACATGATCAATATTTTGAAGAGCACTGATCGTAACGCTGACTTTTGATTAGTCTGTAGTTCGATCAGAAAAAGATCGTTTAGTTATTGCTGAAACCGGTTTCAATCTGTATCTTGGCTTTTATTGAAATCGGTTTCAGAGTTGTGAGCGCAGCTCTAACCCTGATCTTTTTCACGAATAACTTGTAGCGAGTAATGGTATGAACAACGAATTTCCGAACGATTTTTTATGGGGTGGCGCGGTTGCGGCGCATCAACTAGAAGGCGGCTGGGATGCGAATGGCAAGGGTGTAAGTGTTGTTGATGTATTAACAGCGGGCGCTCATGGCGTGCAACGTCGAATCACCGATGGTGTGATTGATGGCGAAAACTACCCAAACCAAGTCGCTGTTGATTTCTACCATCGATACAAAGAGGACATTAAGTTATTCGCTGAGATGGGCTTTAAGTGTTTCCGTACCAGTATCGCTTGGACGCGTATTTTCCCTAATGGCGATGAAGCTGAGCCGTGTGAAGCGGGTTTAGCGTTCTACGATGATCTGTTTGATGAGCTATTGAAATACGAAATTCAGCCAGTCGTAACGCTGAGCCACTTTGAAATGCCTTACCATCTAGCCAAAGAATACGGCGGTTGGATGAACCGTAAAGTGATCGACTTCTTCGTTAAGTACTCGACTACGGTAATGGATCGTTATCAGCACAAAGTGAAATACTGGATGACGTTTAACGAGATCAACAACCAGATGAATACCTCTGCGGATATTTTCGGTTGGTTATGCTCGGGCGTGAAATTCCCACAGTGCGAAAAGCCGCAAGAAGCTATGTATCAAGCAGTTCACCACCAGTTTGTGGCAAGTGCTTTAGTGGTTAATAAAGGTCACGAGATCAACCCAGATCTTCAGATCGGTGCAATGTGTGCGATGGTGCCTTTCTACCCTCGTTCTTCAAAGCCAGAAGACATTATGGTGGCGCAGAAAGCGATGCGTGATCGTTACTTCTTCTCGGATGTGATGGTTCGTGGTCATTACCCAAATTACGCTAAGCGTGACTGGGCAATCAAAGGCTTCAATATTGAAATGCAGCCAGAAGATGAGCAGATCCTAAAAGAAGGTAAGGCCGATTACTTAGGCTTTAGCTACTACATGTCGAATACCTTGGATTCTTCTTCTCACCAATCTACAGAAGAAGCGATGGACGGCGGTCATGAAAACTCGGTCGAAAACCCGTTCATCCAGTCGAGCGATTGGGGCTGGCCAATTGATCCAACAGGTTTGCGTTTCTGTTTAGCTTCTCTGTATGAGCGTTATGAAGTGCCATTGTTTATTGTTGAAAACGGTTTTGGTGCGGTTGATACCGTTGAAGAAGACGGCAGCATTAACGACGACTACCGTATTGCTTACCTTGGCGACCACATCAAAGAGATGAAAAAAGCAGTCGTAATCGACGGTGTTGATTTGATGGGTTATACCCCATGGGGCTGTATCGATTTAGTGTCGTTTACCACCGGTGAGATGAAAAAGCGTTATGGCTTCATTTATGTAGATAAGCACAACGATCAATCTGGCTCACTAGAACGCAAGCGCAAGAAGTCGTTCGAGTGGTATAAAGGCGTGATTGCATCTAACGGTGCCACTATTTAGAATGCATTTCCCAGCGCAGTTATGTGAACTGTGAGCTGTCATTTTGCAATGAATTAGTCGGCCTATGTCGGCTAATTTTTTATAAAGGAAAAGAAGCGAATGGTAACCATGCTTGATGTCGCAAACCGCGCAGGCGTATCTAAATCGACCGTTTCTCGTGTCTTAAATGGCAAGAACATCGTGCGCCCAGATGTGGTGAAAAAGGTATTTGATGCGATTCAAGAAACAGGTTATCGACCGAACTTGTTGGCTCAGCAATTGGCGACCAAGAAGACCAATTTCATCGGCTTTGTAATCACCAATGAGTTGTTCAATGGCCCTTACTTCTCTTCCTTGATGTATCACGCGGCTTCTTATAGCGAAAAGTCGAATCACCAGCTGGTGATCACCGATGGCAAACACAGCGCTGAAGACGAAATAAAGGCGATCAACTTCCTGCTGGATATGAAGTGCGCGGGCATCATCATTTATCCGCAATGCTTAGCTGAAAGTGAGATTGCAAAGATCATCGAAAGCACTGACACACCGATTTTGGTGCTCAACCGAGAAATGCCGTCGAAGCCTAATCATGCTATCACCACCGACCATTATCAGAGCGCTTGTTTGATGGTGGAACACATCATCGAACAGGGTCATACAGAGATTGCGGTTATTCGTGGTAAAGCCGGTTCTTCGACCGATGAGCTGCGTTACCAAGCCTATCAAGATGTGCTAACTAAACATGGTATTGCATTGGATGAGGCCAAAGTTGTTCAAGGTGATTGGACGATGGAGAGCGGTTATCATGCGGCTCAGGCTCTGGTAAAAAGCAAAGTAACATTCACTGCTATCTTGTCGGAAAACGATGACATGGCGATAGGTGCGATTAAGGCGTTAACCGAACTTGGGTACTCATTACCTCAAGATGTTTCTATCGTCGGTTTTGATAACAGCAAAGTGGGGGCGTTTTTAACGCCAAGCTTAACGTCTGTCAGTGTGCCATTAGAGCAAATGACGCAAAAGGCGATCCTGCAAATTGTCGCTGAAACAGAGCAAGCGACCACCATCAATACCACTGGCAGTTTGGTGTTACGTGATTCGATAGCGAAGCTAAATTAGCACCGTTCGAATTTCATATTTCACCTACAAAAAGTGACGAGCTGCGCATCTCTTCAACCAAGCGTAAACACTCTTTATTCACTGTTATTTAGATGTGCGATATTGCGTTTTTGGGTCGATGAATTGACCTGCATTAGTTAAGTAATGTGAAACTAGATAAGTAATATGAAAATAACTAATTGATGTGAGAACAGGTAAGTAACGTGAAAACAGAAAAACAAAAAATGCTAGCAGGCGAACCTTATCAGGCTTGGGATAAAGAGCTTTATGCCGCTCGTATCGAATGTCGTAAGGTGCTTCAAAAAATCAATAACAGTATTCCTGATACACCCGAATGGGAAGCGGCAACGCAAGAGCTCATTCCGGGCTGCGAAAATGCGCATTTAGAGCCGCCGTTTCGTTGTGACTACGGCTCGAACATCAAGTTGGGCAAGAACTTCTACGCTAACTTTAACTGCGTGATTTTGGATGTGGCTGAAGTGACCATTGGCGACAATGTGCTGCTTGGTCCAAACGTTCAAATCCTGACCGCAGGCCATCCACTTGATGTGAAAGGCCGAGTTGAAGAGGGTGTTGAGTTTGGCACACCGATTAATGTTGGCGACAATGTTTGGCTTGGCGGTGGTGTAATCATCTGCCCGGGTGTAACCATTGGCGAAAACAGCGTTATTGGCGCAGGCAGTGTGGTAACTAAAGACATCCCAGCCAATGTGGTTGCAGTCGGTAATCCATGTAAAGTGCTGAAAGCGATCGATAACGGACAATAATCAGATTTAAATGACGAAGCCCGAACCTAGGTTCGGGCTTTGTTTTTTCTATCCTTGCTAGATGCTAGATGCTAGATGCTAGATGCTAGATGCTAGATGCTAGATGCTAGATGCTAGATGCTAGATGGAACAGCTTGTTGTGCTTGCTTCTTATCTAACGCACCACTGAATCGAGTCAGAATAAGAGCGATCAAAACAATCACAGCACCTACCCAAGGGGTGTTCATTAATCCAGATTTCGTGACAATCAAACCACCACCCCACGAGCCCAATGCAATACCGACGTTGAAGGCTGCAATGTTCAACCCAGAAGCGACATCGACTGCGTCTGGTGTGTATTTCTCAGCCAGTTTCACAACATACACTTGTAGCCCCGGAACGTTACCGAATGCAAATGCACCCCAAACCAAAATAGTCGCAACGGCTGCATAAGGGTTTACAGCGGTAAAGTTGAATACCACCAATACTGCGGCTAAACCAGAGAAGATAACGGTCAGCGCTTTAATTGGGCCCATCTTGTCGGCCATTTTACCGCCCCAGATGTTACCTACCGCCACTGACACACCATAAACCAACATGATTAAACTGATAGAGCTCGAATCAAACCCTGATACGTTTTCCAGTATTGGAGCAAGGAAGGTAAAGGCTGTGAATGTGCCGCCATAACCTAGTGCTGTGATAGCGTAAACCAACAGTAAGCGTGGTTGAGTTAGAACCTTTAGTTGTGCCGAAATCTTCGCCGCTGGTGGTTGCTTAAGGTTGCTTGGAACCAAGATAGCGCTACCGATAAGAGCAATAAGACCAAGCAGAGCAACGATCAAGAAAGTCGCTTGCCAGCCAAAGGTTTGGCCGATGTAAGTGCCCAGTGGTACGCCGGTTACCAATGCAACCGTTAAACCCGTAAACATGATCGCGATGGCACTGGCTGCTTTATCTTTTGAAACCAAACCTGTCGCGATGGTCGACCCAATCGAGAAGAACACACCATGGGCAAGGCCAGTCAAAATTCGTGCGGCGATCAGCGTGTTATAGCCTGGAGCTTGCCACGCCAATAAGTTACCAATGACAAACAATGCCATCACGGTCAGCAACACCGATTTACGATTCCATTTGCCGGTTAATGCCGTTAATACTGGTGCGCCAATAGCAACGCCAAGCGCGTATAAACTGACTAATAAACCTGCTGATGGCAGAGATACATTCAAGTCGCTCGCCATGGTAGGAATCAAGCCTACGATGACAAATTCTGTGGTTCCGATGGCAAAGGCGCTGAACGTCAATGCGAGTAATGCTAGTGGCATAATCATCTCTCTTACTGTTCTTTGTTAAATACCGAGCGCGATAAAATGGGGCAGCTTGTGACTGCAATAGGAGCGCTTCGTTTGATGGCGAGGATTATCTAGCAAAATATATTTGTGAAAAATGCCGTCATTAACAAATAACCTTTGTGTTATTTGCAATAATCGGAGAGTTAGCCGATCATTGGATTAAGCTGATGAGATCGAAAAGACACCGTGATTTGAGCTGTGATGAGCACAAGCGAGATGACATTAAACAAAATGAAGATAGCGAAGGAGCCTCATGTTAACCCGTTCAGATGATTTAGAAATGGTACTCACCGTCGTCGATGCTGGCGGGTTTTCTGCGGCGGCAGAGGCGCTAGATGTGCAGGTCGCCAAGGTATCTCGTGCGGTGAGTAAGGTTGAGTCGCAACTCGGCGTCTCAATATTCAACCGAACAACGAGACGCGTGGAATTAACGGAGGAAGGGCGGCAGTTTGTCGATTCAGTCAGGGTGGGATTACAGATGATTCAGAGCGCGGAAGAAGAAATCGTGTCGCGCGGTGAGTTGCCAAAAGGTCGTTTAAGAGTCGATGCCGCCAGTCCATTCGTATTCCATCAGCTAGTGCCTTTGGTGCAGTCATTCAAAGAGGTTTATCCAGACATTGAGTTGGAACTCACTTCCAACGAAGGCTTCGTTGATCTTCTGGAAAAGAGAACTGATGTTGCGATTCGAATCGGTAAGTTGTCTGATTCAACACTGCACGCTCGCCCGTTAGGAAAAAGCTTACTCCATATTGTGGCGTCACCTGATTATCTCGCTAAGCGTGGGCTACCCACCAAACCTGAAGATTTGAGTTCGCATCAAATTGTGGGGTTTGCGGGTAACAAAGTGCTTAACCATTGGCCTTTGCCAAACCCAAGTGATGTCGCGCCGACTGTGACAGCCAGTAATGGTGAAACGGTGCGTCAACTGGTATTAGCTGGAAATGGGATCGCTTGTTTATCGGGGTTTATGGTGCAGGAAGATATGGCAGCAGGGCGTCTAATCCCTATTTTGGAACAAGACAAACTTGCCAACACAGACCGAGAGCGAGTGAATGCGGTTTATTACAAGTCGTCCTCTGTCTCTAAACGTATCTCGGCGTTTATTGACTTTATTCAGCCCCGTTTGAGCTTGTAGGAAAGAATGAAACACTCTTTAGCAGCACACAGCCAAGCCGTTATTTGAATCGTTTGAGAGCGGGTATTCGTATCAATGTTTAGAGAGTGCATACTGTTGTATTGAGATTCGATAGGTGGATGTGATCTCAATAGCGTTTACTGACTTTCAGTGTTTAAAAACCGCCCGCCCAAGCATCGAAGTCATCAATATTGTCGAGTTCTTGCTGGCTTCTTGGCGCTGGGTAATAAGGCAGAGCCAATCTCTGAGCGGAAGGTTGCAGTTCCCAATCGGGCGTAATCTTGAGTCGGGTCAACTCATCGTTGAGGCGCACAAACATATAGTAGCCATCGGCATGGGTATTGGCGTAACTCGCGATTGTGGCGATATCACCAGAAGGTAATTTTACGTCTCGACCGAGTGGATAGAGTTGGTGCAATGCGAAACTCACTTTGGGATCTTCAAGTTTGCCTCGCTTAAAGCGTTCTAATCCGATGGCGGTTGAAGTAGTGCGCGGCTTCCACCCTGTGAGGAACAATCCACTCAGATTATCTTGGAACGGCTTACCCTTTCGATTGCCTTCATTGGTAATGAATTGAACCGTCAGCGTGTCTCCCGATTCTTGCAGAATTTCTAAAAACTGTTCACCAGTGCGATCGACCAAAAGCTTCATAATATCCAGCTACCATCAAGAATGAGAGACGATAAAGGGTACTACTTTAGGGGAGGCTTGTGTAGAGACGGTAAAGCTTACGTCGCGTGAACAATGTTTTCGGTGTTGATCCTTTCATGCCCTTAGAGCAACAACAGCTTTAATGCTTACGTAAGTAATGCGTTTGCACTATTTCATCAAGGTACGTCGTGACGTCTTTTAACGTAAAGTCGACGGGAGATACTAAGTCACCAAATAACGGAAACCCGCCACCAAGCACGACAGGAATGGTCGAGATGATCAGCTCATCAATCAGGTCTTCTTTCATGAAGTTTTGAATGGTGATGCCGCCATCAATGTACAAGTTGTTTAGGCCTTTGTTATTCAAATCCGCGACAATCTGTTTAAGCTCGCCCTTCATCAAAAACACCTTACCTTCAAGCTCTTGAGGTACTTCATTTAAAGTGTTGCTCAGTACATAGACTGGCTTGCTGTAAGGCCAATCAATGCCAAAGCTCAGCACCATGTCCATTGTATTACGCCCCATAACCAGTGCATCGATACGATCGGTGTGGGTGTTGTAACCCATGTCGTCACCGTCTGGATTTGGAATCGCTTGCAACCAATCTAAGCCGCCTTGCTTGTCTGCAATGTAACCGTCAAGGCTGGTTGCGATGAATACAATATTTGACATTTTTAACTCCGATATCGATGAGAAACTTGGCATCTACACAGTAATAAATTAAAATATTCTACAGTGTAGAAATAAAGTTTAAGAGGTGACGGTATGACTGTCAAGGATCAGAAACGAGGTCGACCAAAGAGTGGATCAAGCCAACTCAGCGCCGAGAGAATTCTCGCTATTGCTAAAAGCATGATGCGAGAGAGTGGCAAAGTACCAAGTATTCGAGGGCTAGCGACAGAGCTCGGTGTGGATGCGATGGCGATATACCATTACTTTAAGAACAAAAATGATCTCTTGGAATCGATCACTGTCTCTTTGGTAGGAGAAGTCGCGCTGCCTCAACAAAACCAAGTGTGGCAAGAGAACCTTTATCAACTCAGTGTGAGTTACCTGTCGGTGTTGAATGACTATCGTGGGTTGCTAGAAACTCTGCTGACCATGCAATCTCTTGGGCCGGTTGAGGTATTTAGCGAGCGTTTTGAAGCGGTGTTGAGCCCGTTATCGTTAACCGAAGAGCAAACCAAAAACGCGTTGGATTTGCTGGTGGATTATTTACACGGCTACGCTTTGGCGTTGAACTGCAACCCAGACCGAACTGAACTCACTATTGAAATGGTCGAAAAGCCGCTGAGTTTATACTGTTTGGCGCTCACTCAACTTAAGTGATCTGTAGGCCAATTTACCGACCTTTAAATTTATACTGGATAATTACCTATAAATTTCAGGCTTTAGCAGTAATAATCAATGAATAGATCGGAATAGCTTGTTCATTGAAAAGCTGTACGGAAAGTTTATAAAGACGCCATCGTGAAAAGGAAGTCAGATACATGCCTGTGCTCCAACGCATCAGTTTAACCTTAGTTTTAGTCGCTATTCTCGGCGGCTGTTCTTCATTACCCGAAGGCATCGACCACCCAGCTGAACCGCAAACCTCTCCTGAACTTAGCACTCTGTCGGTTTTAGCCAGTGAATATCAACCTCAAGCATTAGAGCAAGCAACCACAGCTGTTCGTTTACAAGAATCTGGTTGGGATGCATTGGCTCAGCGATTGGCGTTGGTTGAAAGCGCAGAACACACTATCGACATCCAATACTACATCTGGAACTCTGACGAATCGGGTAGCTATCTCGCTAGCCGTTTATTAGCCGCGGCTGAGCGTGGTGTGAAGGTTCGCGTAATGCTGGATGATATCAACCTAAACGAACGTGAAGGCTTGTTGTCGGCGCTAGATGCACACCCGAACGTCGAGATTCGTATTTTCAACCCAACGCCAACGCGACGTGGTTTCAGTAAGTGGCTGAGCTTTGTTGGTGACTTTTCTCGCTTAAACCGCCGTATGCACAACAAGTCGTTTACCGTAGATGGCACCTTGTCTGTGGTGGGTGGACGTAATATTGGTGATGAATACTTCGACCTTTCTGACGAGATAAACTTCCGAGATCGTGATGTGTTAGTGATGGGCTCAGTCGTTAACACCATCCAAACAAGTTTTATCGAGTACTGGAATAGCCGTTGGTCTTACCCCGTCGATATGTTGGGTGACGATGAACAACCCGATCTCTCAAAGATAGATAATATTGTCGCTCCGCATTATCAAAATTACCCTGAGTTACCATTAAATCCTGAGGCTGCTGATAGCTTGCTGAACGAGGTGATTGGTGAGATGACTTGGGTAAATGCGCGTTTTGTTTACGATCCACCAGTGCCTATCGATTCAGACAATACCGATCAACCGAAAGCGACCGCGGTTCTTCTTGGGAAACTAGCGAGCGAATCGAAACAAGAGATCTTGTTGGAATCGGCTTATCTAGTGTTTGATGATGGTCAACTTGATGAGTGGCAATCTCTGAGTAACAACGATGTTGAAATAAAGGCGCTGACCAATTCAATGGCCTCTAATGATCTTGTGAGCAACCACTCTGCTTACGCTGGAAGACGTTCCGATATGCTAGAGCATGGTATTGATCTGTTTGAGCTCAAACCAGAATCTAAGCTATGTGAAGAATCGACTCAAGACGCGGCTAAATGCGCCCCAACGACCGCTTATGGTCTGCATGCTAAATCAGTCGTATTTGACCGCAGCATTGCGAGCATCGGCTCATTTAACTTCAACTTACGCTCTACCTATCTCAATACGGAATCGGTTTTGATCATCGAGAATAAAGAGATAGCTGAAACATTAGCAGAAACCATTGAGCAAGCGATGAGTGAAGAAAACAGCTGGCGATTAGAGCTGGAAGACGGTGATGTGTATTGGTATTCCGGCGAGCAAAGTTGGGACAGCGAACCTGAAACAGGCAAGTGGGAGAGAATGCAGTCAGGCTTCCTGCAGTTGTTACCGATAGAGAAGTATCTGTAAGCTAATCGCCTCCGGATAAATAAAAATGTCAGCGTATATTACGCTGACATTTTTGTTTGTGATGGCGAAAATTGAGCTCGCTCATCTGAGTCTTTTCTGTATTGAGCTCTGTTCTAGACTTATCGCTTGGTCAGCTGTTTGCTGTTTAAGTAAGGCAGAATGTGTGGGCGAGACTCACCAGACAGCTTTTGCGTGATCTGTTGTGACCAACTGCTTTGCTTCTGATTGCTTGAGCGGTTTGCGTAGTAGCTTTGCATTGAATCGTCGTAGCTAGCAATTTCATCTAAGCTCAATGGCTGGTATTGGTTTTCGTGCATTACTACGTGAGCTGGAAGGCGAGGCTTAACCTCTGGTTGCTGCGCCGGGTGACCTAAACACATTCCGAACAATACGGCGGTGTGTTGTGGTAGTTCTAACAGTTCATCGACTTGTTGTGCGCTGTTACGCAAACCACCAATGTATACGCCACCCAAACCTAGAGACTCAGCAGCCAGCATGCAGTTTTGCGCCATGATGCCAGAATCTACCGCGCCAATCAGGGTCAGTTCAGTAAAGTCGGTTTTCACTTCAGGGTTGATTTGAGCGTGACGTTGATAGTCGATACAGAACACCAAAAACTCAGCCGCGTTCTCAACGTAAGCTTGATTGCCTGCGTATTCGGCTAACAGTTTGCGCTTCTCTTTGTCTGTCACCCTCACGATAGAAACAGCCTGCAGTAAACTGGATGATGACGCGGCAAGACCGGCCTGAATAATCACATCAAGTTGTGCCTTTTCAATCGGTTGATTTGTATATTGACGAATGGAGCGGTGCCCCAGAATAGTTTCAATCGTGCTGTTCATAACTCTCAGCCAGTCCTTGTGATGATGACGTAGAGAATCACAATAACGACTATTACCATGAGCGTAAAGGGTGTTAGAGCCTTTCTGTTTGGCGAAGTGATATTCGTGAATTCAAAAGGATTGCTCTCACAGTTAATCCTTTTTTCGTACTGTTTCCTGCTAGAAGCTAGAAGCTAGAAGCTAGAAGCTAGAAATGGAACGATCAAGAGTTCGCTTTAATGGCGAAGAGATAACGTGATGAAGTGGACTCTGTTGGTCGAATAGCGACCAGAAGGCTGAAATAATCCGGAGTCAGCACTAATTTCACCATGGCCTAAGTCCTGGTATTGGTAGCTCAGCCCAAGATACAAGTCATTGGATATCTTTTTCTCAGCACCGAATCCGATACGCCACTGTTTATCGAGCGGGAGTAACACATCCCTGTTTTGACTGCTTACAGGACTCTACGACACGATCAATTCCCTCTGGCACTTCACCTGCCCAGCCTTTATTGACCAAAATCACTTTTGAACCGTGGTCTCCGACATTCTTGACGTGCAGATCTTCAATCGAATCAGAGTAAGCATCCAATAACTGAACAATGTAGTAACGGCTATCGGTACGAGGAATATCTATCACCATCGGGCCCGACAAATCGAGATCGTAGTGAGCTTGTGAGTAGAGCGTATCGTTGTTGACAGTAGGCACAATTCTATCCTGAGGCCCAGATAGAACGCGTGTCTTACCCATCTCATTCAATGGTGCCATGGCGTTGTCCATCGGCGCGTCAACCGATGTGGTTGTTTGCCTAACCGCCGCCACGGTTAATGGACCCGTACCGTAGATAAACGCTTGAACACCTAAGTTGTAAGCGAGCTCTTCTTCAGGATTAATAGATTGTTGGGCAAGGGATGGCATCGCGATAATACTGGACAAAGAACACACTAAACTGGTCAGTACACTTTTCTTATAGAGCAGCTTTCTCATGGAAAACCTTAGATCGTAGGAACAGAGTTAGGCATTTATCATATGAGTAAGTGAGATTAAGGAGTGTAATAGCCGATATTAAGGATGTTAATACGCTATTTTTGTTATTTAACTCATTGCTTTATTTGATGTTTTTTTGAAGTGGAAAGGCGCTTGGATAGCGTGTGTTAATAGGGCGACTGAGGCGCTATTGTTTGATTGATTTGCGGTTGATATGTTGACAAAAAAGTACGGGAATCAATATGAACACATCAACTCATCCTTTTAGCTTATTCATTAAAGCCGAAGGGGCTCAGTGCAATCTGGATTGTAGCTACTGCTATTACCTCAATAGACAAGATGGCGACAAAAGGTCTTCGATGTCTCTGGACATGATGGAGCAAATTGTCGGTGCTCATATCGACGCGCAGCCAATGAAAGCTCAGCAAGTGGACTTTATCTGGCATGGTGGCGAGCCCATGTTAAGAGGGCTCGATTTCTATGAAACAGCAATGAAAGCACAGGCAAGCAAAGCGACGAAAAAGCGTGTCGTAAATACCATGCAGACCAATGGCACCATGATTAACGATCGCTGGGCGAGCTTCTTTGCTAAACACAATTTCATGATGGGCATCAGTATCGATGGACCCAATATTCTGAATGACATCGCTCGGATTGATAAAAATGGTCAGTCGTCTTTTGAGCGCACAATGCGTGGAATGTCTTATCTGAAAAAGCATGATGTTGAGTTTAATACGTTAACGGTCGTGAATAATAAAACCTACAAACATGGTAAAACGATTTATCAGTTTTTGGTTGAAAATGGCAGTGGTTATATGCAGTTTCAGCCTTGTATCGATCATGAATTAGATAGGCGAACAGGGCATGATTGGTCGAATCATGGACCTTGGCGGTGACGATTCTGCAACCGCTCAAAAGCTCATGGATCAATGGAACATTAGGACTTTGTCGGAATACTTAGGTCAGAAAGGTCCAGATCCCGTTGTTCGCGAATATCCAGATCCTAAAGACTCTAATTGGGTTGAACGAACCAATTTTATTTTGTCTGAAGGAACGATGAAGGCACATGACCAAAAGCTTCTTGAGCAATTTAAGCAACTTGGTTTAGGTGACTCTGATTTAGGCAACGTCAGTAATCCATTTACGGTAGATCAGCTTCGTATGATCGAGTCTGGCCAAAAAGAGGGGCTGGAACGAATCACTAATGCGGGCTTTGATGATTCTCGTGACGTATTAGGCACTCGCGATGAAATGACAAAGGTTCCAAGCTTTCAACACGCCTACGGTACGTTGATGGGCCAATGGGGGCTGCCTGCAAAGCACACTATGTATAGCGGTGACTTCTTTGATAGTGAAGGTGCTGCGCTCGATGGTGGAAAATATGATTACACGGTGACCTTCGATGCGCCACCGCTAGAAGAGGGTGGTTTTTGGTCATACACGGCTTACAGTGGTGAAACCCGATTGATGGAGAAAAACGAGTTAAACCGCCATTCCCGTGGAGACAGAACGCTAACGCCTAATGCTGATGGCAGTTACACCATTTACATGAGTAGCGATGTAAAAGGGCATGAAGATGATCCTAACTTCTTACCTATCCCCGATCATCAATGGTATTCAGTGTTACGTATGTACACGCCCGGTGAAGAGGTCATAACAGACAAGTGGAAATCGACACCGTTTACTAAGGTCAAGAAATCCACGATAAAGTGATGACTTAGATCGCCTGTTTAAATCAGCCAATGAGTGAAAAAGCGCAGAGCGTAAATAATAACGAACTTAGAAAGCTGAACTTTGAGAAATTGAAGTTCTGCTTTTTGTAAACATAGGTTCGTTGGCTAATGAAGCGATACTTTTTCATTAACCAAGGCTTTAGCGGTAGGTGAGGCTTTCTTCTATGTAAAACACCGAATCTCACCGACTGATGTTGTAAGTTTGTGAATCTTAATTGTCTATATTCTAGGCTGTGTACTGGATCTCATTTGTTATTTGAGTCCCTTGCTAAGGTAAATAATGAATGTGTACTACCAATCACTTTATTCAACTTAAGAGGTTTCTATACTAGGTGAAAATCACTCTCTTGTTCACGAATTTCCTGAAATGAAAGACAAAATTGCTGAGCTTGCTAAAACTGACGATGGCTTTGCAGCAGATATGAAGACATACGACAACCTTGATAAAGAGATTCGTAAACTAGAGCTGAAAGATTCACCCATTGATGACGGCTCGATGCACCAATTGAAGCATGATCGTTCTGAGCTTAAAGATTCACTGCATGCTCGCTTAATAGCCTAGCTAGCGGGTTGTTTTGCTGAATAGCTAAATTAAATAGTTAGTTAGCGAATTGCAGATTTAGACTATAAAAACTCCTTCGGGAGTTTTTTTCGTTTCTGCGTTCCAGTCTCTATCTCAACGCATAAGAATATTTGGATACAATAAAACCGTAGATGTAGGCAAACCCAATTAGCATTAAGGTTTTGTAAATAGGGTGGGTATAAAAAAGCTTAGCGCGGGGGACGCTAAGCTTGGTTGTTAAGTATGTTCTTGAACCATGTTTAGGCTGGTGGAATTAGCCCACTTGAGAAAAGCTCACTACCTTTCTTTGTAGTTTCTCTTTCAGGTAATCCGTTACTGCATGCTGCTCTGATTCACTCATGTACAGACCAAGCTTGGTTCTGCGCCACAAGATGTCTTCGTCAGTCATCGCCATCTCTTCATTGATCAAGTAATCGATCTCAACTTGATAAACGCCATGCGCTTCGTTTGAAAATTGGCTGCCAAGGTCAGCTTCGCTATTTGCGCCCTCAAGTAGCTTCCACGTGTAAGTACCAAATTGAGTCACGTAGCGAAGTAACAACGCTTCAGATGCCCAAGGGTATTTAGTGTGGATCATCTTCGCAAGTTGCT
Source organism: Vibrio syngnathi (assembly GCF_002119525.1). Taxonomy (NCBI): domain Bacteria; kingdom Pseudomonadati; phylum Pseudomonadota; class Gammaproteobacteria; order Vibrionales; family Vibrionaceae; genus Vibrio; species Vibrio syngnathi. The sequence continues at coordinate 111,852 of NZ_CP017917.1, forward strand.
CTCTGCTGCAACTAAAGTTACCACCTGGAAGCGTGTCGTTAGCTGTCCATGGTGCCCCCATGTTGGTTAGGTGTGGCTCAAGTTTCTTAAGTGCCGCTTCGCCGAGTTTTCGGTAAGTGGTTAACTTGCCACCGAAAACCGAAAGCAAAGGTGCTTGATCCAGCTCTGCGTCCAATTCCAACGTGTAGTCACGAGTGATCGCTTGTGGTGAATCGGATTCGTCGTCACAAAGCGGTCTTACACCACTGTATGTCCAAACCACGTCTTCACGGCCAAGCTGTTTAACAAAGTGCTGGTTAACGATATCAATCAAGTAATCCACTTCGACATCATCAATTGCGACATTACGTGGGTCGCCTTTGTATTCAAGGTCGGTGGTACCGATGATCGAGAACTTATCTAGGTAAGGGATCATGAACACAATGCGATTGTCTTTGTTTTGCAGAATGTACGCTTGTGGTTCATCGTGAATGCGTGGCACAACAATGTGCGAGCCTTTGATCAGACGAATATTACGAGGCGAAGCCTGCTCTAATCCATCATCGAAGAATTGCTTAACCCAAGGGCCAGCTGCGTTAACCAGTGCTTTCGATTTACGTTCAAAACGCTGGTTTGTCATGACATCAAGGATCGTCACATGCCAAATACCACCTTCGCGGTGCGCTTTTTCAACACGGCAGTAGTTACGTACTTCTGCGTTGTTTTCTTTTGCTGCCAACACGTTGAGCAATACCATACGAGCATCATCCACCCAGCAATCTGAGTATTCGAAGCCTGTCTTCATTTCTGGTTTCAGTAGCCCTGATTTTGCTAGGTTGACGGCCTTACTTCCAGGAAGAGTGGTGCGCTTACCCAAGTTATCGTAAAGGAATAGGCCACAGCGAATCATCCAAGCTGGGCGTAAAAATGGTCGATGAGGTAAACGGAAACGCATTGGCTGAGCAACGTGAGGCGCTTTTCTTAACAAGACTTCACGTTCAGCGAGTGCTTCCGAAACCAAACGAAATTCGTAATGTTCAAGGTAGCGTAGGCCACCGTGGATAAGCTTTGAGCTAGCGGAAGACGTCGCAGACGCGAAATCATTTGCTTCGTATAAGCCAACGTTTAGACCACGACCTGATGCATCTGCCGCGATGCCTGCACCATTGATGCCGCCGCCAATCACGATCAAGTCTAAAGTGGAAGATGTACTGTTGTTTGAATTATTTTGTTGAGCACTCATGGTTTTGACCTCTTCTGAGCGAACGAGCATTTTAGAACATAATTGAATCCTATATGAACTTTCGTTTGCGGTCATTTATTATTTTCGTTTATGCGCGTTTTATGTGATTTGGGCATAAAAAAACCTCTGCTTATGAAAGCAGAGGTTCAAATAAGTCTAATTCGAGCATAGAAGCGACAGTGGTAGTGAGCAAGTTTTACTTTTTTAACTTTTCTATAAAGAATCGTGATTCATTATAGAAAGTGGCTCACCGAGCACTTATGTGAGTTATTCGCTCACAGGACGAGCGGTATTGATCACTTCTAATGGTATTGCTGAATCTTTAAGGATGTTGAGAATCTCTTCTGGTGGCTGTTTATTGGTAAAGACCATGTGCGCTTGAGAGATATTACCGAGCTTAACCATCGCGTTACGGCCAAACTTGGTGTGGTCGACGGCTAAGAAGATGCTGCGACTGTTTTCGATGATAGCTTGTTTCACACGAACTTCGTGGTAATCAAAGTCGAGCAGTGAGCCATCAAAGTCGATGCCGCTGATGCCCAAAATACCGAAATCAAGGCGGAACTGCTTCACGAAATCGAGTGTCGCTTCGCCAACTATGCCGCCATCACGGTTTCTCACTTCGCCACCCGCCAAGATAACCTTGATCTCTGGGTTCGGTAGAAGGATGCTGGCAACGTTGATGTTGTTGGTGACGACTCTTAGTTGTTTGTGGTTTTTGTTGAGTGCGCGTGCCACCGATTCTGGCGTGGTACCGATATCAACGAATAGGGTTGCACCATCTGGGATGTGCTTAACTAGTTCGTCGGCGATCACGTCTTTTTCGTTGAAGTTAAGCGCTTTACGCGTGTTATACGAGGTATTTTCCGAGCTTAAAGGAATGGTTGCACCACCATGATAGCGACGAATTTTGTTGCTATCGGCAAGTTCATTGAGGTCTCGTCTGATGGTTTGTGGGCTGACATCGAACTTTTCAACGAGCTCTTCGGTACTTACATATCCTTGTGTTTTTACCAGATCTACAATCTGCTGGTGTCTTGGTATCTGCTTCACTTAACTTACCACTCCCTGCGCGCAAAGGGCTCTAGCGCGTCAAAATCGAAAATATAAACTCACGCTATTGTGCTCGAATTGATGAAAAGAGAGAAGTAATGATGGTAAGGAATCATGTCTAAACCGCAAAAACGCTGCGCAAAACGCGGAATTTGAGCCTGAAACGCAAAAAAGAGCACAAAATAGTGCTCTTTTTAGTTTCGTTTGCTGAGGTTCGAACAATCTAGTCGATTAGATTACTCGGGTTCCTAGGTCAGCGGCTAATGATTAACGATTAGCTGAATAATCAGTATTACTCGTTGTCATCGTCATCGTGCAGCTCAGACCAAACCTGTGCACACTTGATAGCACGTTTCCAACCTTTGTAACGGCGGTTACGCTTTTCTTCGTCGTGGTGCGGCATGAATGTGCGGTCAAGAACGGCTTTGTCTTGAAGCTCATCAATGCTGTCCCAGAAACCAACCGCTAGGCCGGCAAGGTAAGCGGCGCCCAGAGCGGTTACTTCCGTTACTTCAGGGCGGTGAACTTCAGTATCCAGCACGTCTGATTGGAATTGCATTAGGAAGTTATTCGCTACTGCGCCGCCATCAACACGTAGTTTCGCTAGCTTGATGCCAGAGTCAGCTTGCATTGCGTCAAGTACGTCACGCGTTTGGTAAGCAATACCTTCCAACGTTGCACGGATGATGTGGTTAGAGTTAACACCACGAGTCAGGCCAACAATCGTACCGCGAGCGTAAGCATCCCAGTATGGTGCGCCTAAACCAGTAAACGCAGGGACTACGTAAACGCCGTTTGAAGAATCTACTTTGGTTGCGAAGTACTCAGAGTCTTCTGCGCCAGCCAGCAGCTTCATTTCATCACGTAGCCATTGGATTGATGCGCCGCCCATGAATACTGCACCTTCGAGTGCGTATGCAGGCTCGCCTTTAGGACCACATGCTAGCGTTGTTAGTAGGCCGTTCTTCGACGTTACTTTCTCTTGGCCAGTGTTCATTAGAAGGAAACAACCTGTGCCGTAAGTGTTCTTAGCTTGGCCTGCTTCTACACACATTTGACCGTAAAGTGCAGCTTGTTGGTCACCCGCAATACCCGCGATTGGGATACGAGTACCGCCTTTACCACCAAGGTTCGTTTGACCGTAAACCTCAGAAGAGCGCTTCACTTCAGGCATCATGATTGCGGGAATGCCCATTTCATCAAGTAGCTTCTGATCCCAGCATAGGTCATTGATGTTGAACAACATAGTACGTGACGCGTTGGTGTAATCCGTAACGTGTACACGTCCTTGAGTCATTTTCCAAACCAACCAAGTATCAACTGTACCGAACAGTAATTTGCCAGCTTCAGCGTCTTCGCGAGCGCCTTCAACGTTGTCTAGAATCCATTTTACTTTGGTACCTGAGAAATACGGGTCAAGGACTAAGCCAGTATTGTCACGTACGTAGTCTTCTAGGCCACGCGCTTTTAGGTCTTCACAGATGTCTGCAGTACGGCGACACTGCCATACGATTGCGTTATAAACAGGCTTGCCTGTCTCTTTGTTCCAAACAATGGTGGTTTCACGTTGGTTCGTGATACCAATGCCCGCTAGCTCATCGCTGCGGATGCCTGCTTTAGCAAGAGCTTCAACCAATGTAGAGCTTTGAGTCGCCCAGATTTCCATTGGATCATGCTCAACCCAACCCGCTTTCGGGTAAATCTGAGTGAATTCTCGTTGAGAAGAACTAACGATGTTTGCATCGTGATCGAGGATTACAGCGCGAGAACTTGTGGTGCCTTGGTCTAGGGCAACAATGTATTTTTGCTCGGTCATGGTAAGAATCCTTTTTCTTTCGTTATTTATATTTTAGTAAATGTAAGGTCGCTTAGGGATTAAGCTTGAGCTTGAGCTTGTTCAGCTTCTTCTTCTGTTTCACATTGGTTTGGAATTGTGCAGCCTTGGCCTTCTACTGGTAGGTAAGCACCGATAACACGTGGGTACAACCAACCACCAAAACACGCACCAGCAATTGGAGCAAGAATTGGAACGATGAAGTAAGGAATATCACGAGCACCGCTTAGTGCGAAATCCCAACCTGCAAAGTAAGCGAACAGTTTTGGTCCGAAGTCACGAGCAGGGTTCATTGCAAAGCCCGTCAGTGGACCTAAAGAACCACCGATAACCGCGATAAGAATACCGATCAGTAGAGGGTTCATTGCACCGCGAGACGCGCCGTTGTTCTCATCACCTAACGCTAAAATGGCAAACATCAACACTGCAGTAATCACGAATTCCACAGCAAAAGCGCCGAAGAAAGAAAGTGAAGCATGTGGGTAAGTCGAGAAGATACCAGCAGTTGATAGTGCGTCTTGGCTGCTACGAACAAAGTTATGTGCGATTTCGTAGTCAGTAAATAGGTTGCTGTACAGGCTGTAAACCAATGCTGCAGAGCAGAAAGCGCCAAGCAGTTGCGAAATGATGTAAGGCACCACTTTCGCTTTATCGAAGCCATGGAACATGGCCAGTGCAATCGTTACGGCTGGGTTGATGTGTGCGCCTGAAACGCCGGCAGTACAGTAAATTGCAATCGCAACACCGAAGCCCCAGATGATGCTGATTTCCCATTGTCCGAATGTCGCACCGGTCAGTACCAGTGCTGCCACACAGCCAACGCCGAAGAATATGAGTAATCCTGTGCCGATAAATTCAGCCAAGCATTGCCCAAATAAAGAAGGGTGTTTGTTTGTTGTCATGTTCGAGTCCTTTTTAGTTTTGCTTATCTAGCACGTGTATTGTGCATATATTTGCGAACTCGAAAATAAACGAACATCAAAAGTGAGCGTTTGAGCATAAAATTGTTAATTAAAGTCACTTGAAATGTTAATCCGAACACTTTTGCTCGAAAAAGATGCTCGCATGAACGTCATTGCTCGAATTGATAGGTTGCGAAGCCGCTCAAACTACCTATATGTAAATGAATGCGCAACTGGTACGAGGAGTTTATGTTTGGATTTGTGATGCTACTTCGTGAGTGGCGGATTATTAGACTTAATTAGGGAGGGCTGTGTGATGTTTTTGCTATGTAACAAGGGCGTTAACAAATGAGCTCATATGCATAAATGAATAAACTGCCAACTATGTTGTAGTTTGGCAGTTTTAATAGTTAGTCAGTTCATGGCTTTTAACTTGCCGTAGTTGGTTAACAACAAGTTATAAAGAATTGTCTACGATCGGTGTTTGAGACTCTAGTTATTGAACGATGTTTGATATTGAATTAATCAAATACGGATACTCAGGTACAGCCTAAGTTCGATCTTCTCTCGCAATAGATATGATAATTTTATTACCCTATCTGTTGTTTCCAGAGTTTGGCATAAAGCCCTTCTTTCTCAACCAGCTCATCGTGAGTTCCGTTTTCACACACTTGGCCTTTATCAAGAACTAGAATGTTATCCGCATGACGAAGAGTGTTGAGGCGGTGTGCGATGCTAATTACGGTTCTACCTCGACAGATCTCGTCCATGTTGCTCATGATGGCAGCTTCAGAGTTATAATCGAGAGCAGAAGTCGCTTCATCAAGCAGCAAAATTCGAGGGTTTACGAGTAAGGCTCTTGCCAATGCGACACGTTGACGCTGACCACCAGATAGAGAAGAGCCTTTCTCACCAACAGGTTGATCGAATCCGTGGGGAAGCTCTTCAATAAATTCTAGAGCGCCAGCAAGTTGCGCTGCGTGGCGCATCTCTTCATCTGAAGCTTGTGGCTTACTTAGGCGAATGTTATCTGCAACACTTCCTGAGAAAAGAATGCTGTCTTGCAACACAACACTCATATTGCGGCGTAACGATATAGGGTCCGCGATAGCTAGGTCCATACCGTCGACCAACACTTGACCATGCTGGGGAACATACAAGCGTTGTAGTAGCCGGGTTATGGTGCTTTTCCCTGAGCCCGATGGGCCTGTAATACCGATAAATTGCCCTGGTTTTATTTCTAATGAGAGGTTAGCTAGTACCTCTGGAGCGTCTTCGTGGTAACGGAATCTAATGTTGTGAAACTCTATGCCACCATTGAGTTCAGGGACAGAAGCTAGCCCCTGTTTACTGTTTTCTTTTGGTTCATCAAGAATGTCACCCACTCGCTTCAATGCAATGAGAGTATGTTGAAAGTCTTGCCAAATTTGAGCAAGTCTAAGTACCGGTTGGGTAACATGACCAGCTAACATATTGAATGCGACCAATTCACCGGGCGTTAGCTCACCATTTAGTACAGCGCTGACTCCCCACCATAGCAATAATGCGGCGGTAAGCTTTTGGATAAGTGCGATGCTTTGCCCTGCGATTAACCCAGACTTTTGAGCATCGAAACTACGCTTTAGTTGCTGGCTGAGTATGCGTTGCCATTGATGTAAGAATCGATGTTCAGTCGCAGTTGTTTTAATGGTTTCAATGCCTGTTACTGCTTCAGTTAAAAAGGTTGTGGCGTCGGCGTCTGATTCGTATTCTGATTCCACTTTTTTTCTTATTAAGGGGCCAGCGATAAGCCAAAGTAAGAAGTAGATGATCAATGAACCGATGACTAACCAAGTCAGAGTACTAGCATAGTGGAACATGACGGCGATAAAGACAGCCACAAAAATTAAGTCGAGTACTAACATTAACGTCGAACCCGTTAAAAACTGACGGATTTGTGCCATTTCACGAACTCGCGCAATGATTTGCCCGGTTTGTCTCTGCTTAAAATAAGTGAGTGGAAGGCCAACTAAGTGACGATAAAGGCGCCCTGATAGCTCAGCATTAACCTGACTCGCCAAATGACCAAAGACGGTATTGCGTAAGTAGCTGTATGCTGGTTCAGCAATAGCTAATGCGAGCATGGCCATTGCGAGCACATGAAGACTTGATAAACTGCGACCTACTAGTACTTTGTCGATGACATTTTGAAATAGCAACGGGCTTACTAGTGCGAATATCTGAAGTGCAATAGCATAGAAAAACACATCACGCATCTGGCTTTTTTGACGCCAAATAGAGGGGGCAAACCAACTAAGGCCAAATTTCACTTCTTTGTTACTTAGTCTTTCATCCGCGACCAGCATTACCTTGTACATCGATAATTGACTACTCAGACTAAGCTCACTCTGTTGGTCTAATTGAGTGGTTGGGTCATATAAAAGAGAGGAACCATCGGCTGACTTTGTGAGCACTTTCCAACTATTGTCGATTTCAATTAAAACGGGTAGTGGAAGGGTATCTAACTCGTTTGATTTTACTTTCGTTACTTGACTTTTCAGGCCGATATAATCCGCCGCTTCCCTTATTTGCATGTCGCTCAAATTGGAATGATTGACACCCAATGCATGTTTTAGCTGTGTTTTAGTCGATTTCTTGTGAAAGTGATTTCCGGCATAAACGACGGCGTCTATTCCGCCATTATCTTTTGTGGCAGATATATCTTGATTGCTAGAGGTATCTTGAGTGCAAGATGTATCTTGGGCGATAGGCACATCTTGTGTTGTTGATAAGGTCATATCCATTCTCATCTCTCTCGTAGCGACTCAGCTTGGTATTCACGTATTGGGCTAAGTATATAGTCGATAACTCGGCGCTTATCCGTTTTGATTTCCGCAACAACGGACATACCAGGCGTTAGCTCAACGCTTTCTCCGTTAATTAAGATATTGTTATTGATGAGTTTAACTTGGGCTGGGAAAACAAGCCCTAGACGTTCATCCGTGGTCGAATCACGAGAAATACTTAACAACTCCGCTTCGATAGTGCCGTAGCGAGTATATGGAAACGCATCTACTTTGACGGTCACTGACTGTCCGGGATAAACAAAACCTACATCTTTGTTGAGAATCTGTATCTCTGCTTGCTGAACGGAATTTCCAGGGACAATAATCATCAAGTTTTGTGCAGGTTGAAGTACCGCGCCTAGCGTGTAAATGCTGAGTTGCTGCACCGTGCCATCGACAGGGGAGCGGATTATTTCTAATTGTTCACGCTCACGAACTTTAGATAACTCCTGAGCTAACCCAACCAACTGCAACTTTGCTTGCTTTCGTTTCTCAAGCCACTCTCTTTGCTTTTGTGCTTTGAAACCGGTTAACCTCTCTTCAAGGCTGTGATATTGGGATTTCAAAACCTCTAATTCAGCTCGCTGCTGAGACACTTGACGCTGAACCTCCAGTAGCTCTTTTTCTTGCTCTAGATACTCTACGTGTCCAATGACTTTTATTTGATTCAACGTTTTTCGTGCCGCGAGTCTTTGGCTAATATTTTCGGTCAACTGGATTAAAGCGTTGATATCGCTTTGACGGGCTGCCTGTGATGCATTGTTGACGTGCATTTCTGCCTTGATACTTGCAAGAGTCGACTCGTACTCGCGTTTCTCGCTAAGGTGGTTTTCATTGATTAATGTCTGCTGTGCCGATGGTAAGGTCGAAAATAGAAGGTCTTTAGAGAGTGGAAGGCCACTGTTCAGAGATCGATAGCGAACTAACTCATTTGTCTGATATTCGGATTGAGTGATGAGACGTGTAATATCTTGATTAATGCCTAGGGTGTCGAGAGTAAGAAGTGGCGCGCCTTTATCAACTCGCTGCCCGTCCTTAACGTGAATGGAGAGGACTCTACTTTGTTCATAAGATTGAATTACTTGTGAACGTCCAGAGACAACGAAACGCCCGGTTGCTGTCGCTTGTACGTCCAGTTTTCCCCAATACGCCCAAAGCAATACCGCCATTACCCCTAGGCTAAGAGTGATTGCCGTTAAACGAGCAAATGGTGAAGGAGGGCGCTGTGACAAAGCGAGGTGTGCAGGCAAAAACTCGTAGTGGTTCTCTGCAGCTTGGTTGAACTTGAATCTAGCCAAGAATTGCTTGATTACGCTTTTCATGCGTTTGAATCCTCTTGTTTGAGCTCTTGTTGAAGTTGCCACAACTGTTTGTACTGTTTACCCAACGTTAATAATTGTTGGTGGCTGCCTTGCTCGACGATACTCCCTTGGTGAAGAACAATAATTCGATCACAATCTCGTACGGTGGATAATCGGTGAGCGATAGTAATGACCGTTCGGCCCTTTGCGATGTTCGCCATATTGGATTGAATCAACGCCTGTGATTCATCGTCAAGTGCACTAGTAGCTTCATCTAAAATAATGATTTTGGGGTTAGAAAGCAGAGTTCGTGCAATCGCGAGCCGTTGCTTCTGCCCGCCAGAAAGAGATTGCCCGCCTTCGGCTAATATCGTGTCATAGCCAATTGGGAGCTTCATAATAAACTCGTGGGCTCCAGAGAGCTTCGCCGCTTCGATAACCTCTTCTAAGCTTGCCTCAGGTTTTGATTGGGCAATATTCTCGCAAACGCTTTTGTTAAATAAATAGTTTTCTTGCAGCACTATGCCGATTTGTTGGCGCAGTTGCTGAATACTAATTTGATTCAGTGGAGTGTCATCAACCGCGATTAACCCTTGCTCTGGGTTGTATAGTCGCAGTAATAATCGAGCTAAGGTGCTTTTCCCAGAACCAGATGTGCCGACAACGCCTAAGGTTTCTCCTGCTTGTATATCCAAAGATAAATTATGGAGAGTAGGAGGGGTATCAAGTTGGTAACGAAACAGAACGTTTTTGAAAGAAATAGCCCCTTGCATTGTCACCATGTCGTTACCTGTATGTTGTTCTACCGGCAAATTGAGCATGTCTCCTAATTTCTCTAACGCTACGCGGGTTTGAATAAACTGCCCCCAAAGTTCGACCATACGAGATAAGGGTTGAGCGATGTGATTCGTCATCATGTTGAAGGCAATGAGTTGGCCAATAGTCATCTCCAATGACAATACTTCAGTTGCTCCTAGCCATAAAATACCGACACTGGTTACCTTCTGTATAAGTTGAACAGCATGATTAGAGCGATTGTTGATTTGTTGGACTACGTATCCAGTAGAAACCATTTTTTCTGTTTGTTCGTCCCAACGGCGAACAAAGCGTGGCTCTACGGCTAAGCTTTTTAGAGTTTCACTGCCAGCCACTGTTTCTGTTAGAAATGAGGTGTTTGCAGCAGCATGTGTAAATTGCTCTTCTACCGCTGTTTGCATTCGAGGCGTAAGCCACCAAGCGAGCAATACATAAAGAGGAATGGTTGCAATAAATAACCATGTGAGGGTCGACGAAAGTAAGCTCATTACGTAGAGAAAGACAAACATGAACAAGAACTCGACAGTTAAAGTGAACATAGAGCCTGTCAAAAATTCTCGTACGGTATCGAGCTCACGCACTCGAGTTACGATAGCGCCTACTTGGCGTGTTTTGAAGAACATCAAAGGAAGGCCAAGTAAGTGTTTTACTAATTTAAGCCCCAATTGAATATCAATTCTATTGGCTGTGTGCGCATATTGATATTCGCGCAAGCCGCGAAGTATAACCTCTACAATGCCAGTGATCACAAGCCCTATCACAAGCACGTCAAGGGTTGACCAAGCTTGATGTACAAGCACTTTATCCATCACAACCTGAAAAAATAGCGGTGAGATTAAGGCGAGTATTTGCAATACAAAAGAAAACAAAAAAATTTCCCCGAGTATTCTTTTGTGTTGCAAAAACTCAGGAATGAACCAGGTGATATCAAAACGTGATTGAGGTTGTTTTATTTCAAGCCAACTTTTATTCCATATCGAGTTGATTTTATCATAAGAAATAACTTCAGGAGATTCTTTATTAGGGTTTTGTATTAAACAAGATCCTTTATTAGTCTTAGCTAAAATAAATGGTAACCCTTGAGCATCAAATAGAATAACAGGTGTTGTTATATTGTTAATTTTTTTTGTTTTTGAGCGTTTAATTACAACATTAACTTTGTTGTTTATTTGTATTTTCTTTAATTCATCGTTGAAGTTTTTTGATTCTTCAGTTGTGTTCTTTATATTAGTTATGTCTTTTTTTACGCCTAAAATACTCAAGTATAGGTTTATACATTTCAGGGTTAGAACTTCATTTTGTGTCATTATTTAAGCTTCATTGCTGATTTTTATGATGTTTAAAAAAGGGCGGCATAGTATCAGCACCTTAGAAACTCTTCAAATTTATATTTACTAATAAGAAAAATAAAACATGCAACATTTTTCTTGGAAAATGCATTGTTTATTTTTTTTATTATGATAATGAGATTTTTAAGTTTTTCAATTAATAGAATATATACTCTAAAACAAAAATAAAAGTAAGTTGATTCAAGTTTTTTTGAGGTGTAAAATTAATTTATAAAACGCAACTAATTCTTATTTTGTGTTTTTCTATTTTAATAATAGTTGTTTCCAAGGCTAATCAAGCCGTTGTATATAATTAATCGGGTTTAATTTATGACAGAAAAGTTTGTTCAAACAGTATCTAGTGTTAATTACAATAAAGGTGTTTTCTCTCTTTATTTCGTAGGTCAAGATCAAAACAATATGGCTAGCGGCGTAATGGCTGAAAATGATGGTGACCTCGAACTTAAACAAGTCGTTCATATGCCAGCTTCTGGTTTTATGTATATGGTCTCAATGGTTAAAAATATGCTCGAAGATCCTCGCATGTCGGCAGAATTTGACAAGCTAGTTGCAGCAGGTTTTTTACCTTCAGACGAGCCTAATGTTGAGCAGACTGAAGAAGTGCAGACAGAAGAAAAACTTGCGCCAAAGAAGAGAGCTTCTAAAGCTAAATAATAGCTGTATTCGGTGATATAGAGCCTATGTCTATTACACATCAATCAGCAAATCTTACCTTAGCTCAAATTAAAAATTTAATTGGTGGGGTGATGTTGTTAAGTCAGCATTCTCCTCTCCACAGCAGATACGTTGTTGCTGAATGGCAGCAGCGCATTATGCCGGCGTTTGAGCTAAACCAGTTTTGCTATTACGAAGATGAACAAGGTCGCCCAATTGCATTTTGTAATTGGGCGTTTTTGTCTGAGCAGAGTCGAGATGCACTGCTATCAGGGAATCGAGAAATCTCTTTATCTGACTGGCGGTCCGGTCAGCATATTTATATTCCAGAGATGATAGCGCCATTCGGGCATGGTCGAGAGGTCGTAAATGACCTTCGACGCCGTGTATTCCTTCCGTGGAAGGGGCAGAAAGTTTGCACTGTCCGCGGCAAGGTCGATGTTCAAAATGATCGCTGTATCAGAAAAGTACAGTGGTTTTCTATTTAACCCAAATTTAGAGTTTTTTTTATGGGAAAACCATTTTGGAGAAGTGTTGAATACTTCTTTACAGGGAACTATTCTGCCGATGAAGGTAACAACAACATTGTTGCTATCGGTTTTGGCGGCGAAATACATGCTCGTGGAGGTGATGATCACGTCACTGTCGGTTCAATTGGGGCGACGGTTTATACGGGTAGCGGAAATGATACGGTAGTAGGTGGTGCGGCATATCTAAGAGTAGAAGACTCTGTTGGCAACCTAAATGTACAAGGTGCTGCCGGGTATGCGGACATTAACAAAAGTGGCGATGGGAACGTTTCATTTGCTGGCGCTGCTGGTGGAGTATCTATTGATCATCTAGGTAATCGCGGTGACGTAAATTATGGCGGTGTTGCTGCATATAATGGGATAACCCGTAAAGGTCTAAGTGGTAATGTGACGTTTGGTGGTGCTGGTGGCTATAACAGCCTTTGGCATGAAACAAATCAAGGTAATTTATCCTTTACTGGAGCTGGGGCCGGAAACAAACTTGACCGAACTTGGTTCAATAAATACCAGGGTTCTCGCGGTAATGTGACGTTTGATGGTGTTGGTGCTGCCAACAGTATTAGCTCACGAGTAGAAACGGGTAATATCACTTTCCGTGGTGCTGGTGCCGATAACCATCTCGTACGAAAAGGTAAAGTCGGTGATATAACATTGCAGGGTGCGGGCGCATCAAACCGTATTGAACGTACGCGACAATCGGATGATGTCTATGTGGAAACACGTGGCAACATTCGTTTTGAAGGAGTTGGTGGATACAACAGTATCTATTCTGATGTGGCACACGGTGATATTCATTTCTCTGGAGGCGGGGCTTACAACAAGATTACCCGTAAAGGGTCTGGTAACGATTTCAAAGGCGAAGGGTTAGCCAATGCCAATGCCGATGAAATCGTGCTTACTAAGGCTGTAATGAGTGGCTCTTGGGTTGGTCAAAATCATCAAGTAACTGGCATCAGCTCATCTCGTGAACCTAATACTTACCTGTTTGCATTCGCAGACGATACTTATACAAAAATCAACAAAGTTCAGCTTCGTAACGATCCTCAAACTGGCTTGTTAGAGTACTACTCTACCGCTTGGTATAAAGCGGGTAATCACCTTGATAACTTATCAGATCTAGATATCTCTTCTCAGGGAGGGTTCAATGCTGTCAACATTAATGGCGCGTATACACTATCTGATCTTACGGTGGAACATCAACAGCCAGTAACCGTTCATGCTATTGAGAAAGACCTGACTGAATATGAATGGGTTACATACGCAAACGGTGCCTTAATCGATGCTGAAGATGTTGTTTTGGCCGATGCAAAAATGGGTGGCCATGCTATTTCTACAAATGGCACCACAGTTGATGTTAAAGGTGTTAAGTCAAATCGTAAATCAAACACGTATGTATATGCGAAAGTGCTTGGCCCTTATACAAAAATTGTGGTGGTTGAATTAGCGAATGATTCAGAAACTGGCGAGTTAAAGTACCAGGCCCGTTCTTGGTACAAAGAAGGTAATTACACCGGAAATTTGGCCAATGAAGATATTTCGTCAGCAAATGGTTATCACTCAATGGGTCGAGGTGGATATTCGCTGAGTGATCTTCAGTACAGTGTAAATGCGGTAAGAAGTACTAGCGAAACGGTCGCAGATATTGACGAGTACAATGAACAAGCATTGATCAAACCTGCTACAGATACCGGTGAAAGCTCAGGAGATGTGCGTTTTAATGGTGTTGGTGGTGGTAACGTCATCAAATCCAATGTTACCCGCGGTGATGTTCATTTTAATGGTGGAGGGATTGCCAACGTTATCCTTCACAGCTCTAAGTTTGGTGATACTGAATTTATTGGTGGTGGCGCGGCTAACGTTATTGTTAAAAGTGGCGATGAAGGCGATCTCACTTTCCGTGGTGCTGGTTTGGCTAACGTATTAGTCCATCAGAGCAAGCAAGGCAAAATGGATGTCTATGCAGGCGGTGCGGTCAATGTATTGGTTCGTATTGGTGATGGCGAATATTTAGCTCACTTACTTGCTTATGGCAATATTTCAGTTCACAAAGGTAACGGTAATAGTCGTTTGACTATGCTAGGCGGCTACAACACGCACACCCAAATTGGTTCTGGCAACGGGCTGTGGTTAGCGGTCGGTGGCTTTAATGTCATGACACAGGTTGGTAAGGGTGACATCGCATCTGTACTTGTCGGTGGCGCGAATGTCATGACTAAAGTGGGTGACGGTGACCTCACGGCAGGTATGCTTGGTGGTGCCAATATCATTACTCATATTAGCGGTGATGATACGGCCTCAAATACGACCGCAGTCGCACTTGGTGGTGCAAACATCCTAACCAAAAAAGGCAATGGCAATGCGCTTGCCGTTATGGGAGGAGGCGCTAACGTACTTACACATGTTGGTGATGGCTCGACAACTGGCGTCATGGTTGGTGGGGCGAACATTCTAACCAAGGTGGGCGATGGTGATACCACTGGCATTATGTTGGGTATTGGTAACGTACTGACTCATGTCGGCGATGGCCAAACAATTGGCGTAATGGGTGCTGCGGGTAATATCTTCACCAAAGTAGGCGACGGCACTTCAATAGCAGCTATGATCGGCGTAGGCAATATCTTCACTCACGTTGGTGAAGGGAACGCATGGGCGCTAATGGGTGGCCTAGGCAATGTATTTACCAAGGTTGGTCATGGTGATGCATTAGCGCTTATGGTCGCGGAAGCCAATGTCTTTACGCACATTGGTGACGGTACAACAGTCGCATTAATGGTGGCGAAAGGTAATATCGCAACCAAAGTGGGCAATGGTACTTCGATAGCCGCGATGGTAGGTAACGCAAATATATTCACTCAGGTGGGTAATGGCAGCACGTTTGCTGCAATGCTTGGCCAAGCCAATATCATGACTAAAGTGGGTAATGACCTAACTGCTGCATTAATGATCGGTAAAGCGAATATCTATACTCACGTTGGTGATGGCACAAGCTTAGGTTTATTTGCTGGCGAACTAAACGTGATGACGAAAGTGGGTAATGGAACAACCTTAGCCGCGATGTTTGGTAAAGCAAACATTATGACTCACGTAGGAGATGGTCTTACTGGCGTACTAGCCCTTGGTGAAGCGAATATCATAACGAAAGTCGGTGATGACTTCATGGGTGTTGTCGCAGCTGCGAAAGCAAACGTAGTGACCCATGTTGGTGATGCAACAACCGCAGCTGTGTTGGCGGGTAAAGGTAATATCTTAACCAAAGTTGGCGAAGGAACCACCGTTGGTTTACTGATATCAAAAGTGGGCAATGTCATGACCCATGTGGGTGATGGTACGACTATTGGTTTGGCGAAAGGTAAAGCTAACATCATCACAAAAGTGGGCGATGGATTAGGCGTTAACGTGGCCTGGGGACAAGCAAATATCTTCACTCACGTCGGTGACGGTGATCGATACAACTTCGCCAAAGGTGAAGCGAACATCATTACCAAAGTAGGTGATGGCCAAGAAGTTTCTGTGGTTCAAGGTAAGGCGAATGTCATTACTCACGTCGGTAATGGCGATGATTACACGGGAGCTTGGGGCAAAGCGAATATCATTACGAAAGTGGGTGATGGCCGTAATGTTGTTTTAGCGAAAGGTGAAGCGAACATCATTACTCAAGTGGGTGACGGAGATAGCTTCAACGCACTTTGGAGCAAGGGCAATATTGTCACTAAAGTCGGTGATGGTATGCAGGTCACGGCGGCGAAAGGTAAAGCTAACATTACGACAACCGTGGGTAATGGCCTGAGTGTAACGGCGGCCTATGGTGATGCGAATATCAACACCAAAATTGGTGACGGTATTTCAGTTAACGTTGCATGGGGCAAATATAACGTCAACACCAAAGTGGGTGACGGTCTAAATGTTGCGGTGATGAAAGGCAAAGCAAACGTGAATATTCACGTAGGTGATGGCTTAGGGATTAACGCTTCTTATGCCAGAAATAACGTTGCTATCAAAGTGGGTAACGGTGATTTCTATAGCCTAGCCGTCGCGTCAAGTAACACGAGCAGCAATAAGCTTTCCGCACTGTTTGATAATATTAAACAGACTCTTCTTGGAGTGGGTGGCAGCCAAGCGATTAATTACCTAGTTCAAGGTGATGAAGCTTCGTCATCAGGAATTCAGAAAGGGCGAGGTGCTATTTCAACGCCTGAAATCACGAAACTTGATGGTTTCGCTCTGGATGAAATCGAAGAAGTAGGTTCCGATCTAGGAGACGGGCTAAGTGGAAGCGTGACTAACGTTGAAACGCCTGATCTCAGCAGCATGGAAAATGAACTCAACATCGAAGAGTCTTCAGATCAAGCGCAAGCACCTAACCTGATAGTTAATGGCGATTTTGAACAAGGTGGCGACGGTTGGGAATCTACTCATGGCGTAGAAGCATCATATTCAAGTAGCGCTTATGGCGTAAGTGGCGAAGGCCATGGCTCACGTGTAACAGAGCTAGATACTTATACTAATACAAGTCTTTCTCAAGATTTAACGGATTTAGCGGAAGGTGAAGTCATTGCGGTTAGCTTTGATTTTGCGAAGCGTGCAGGCATTTCAAGTAACGAAGGCATAGAGGTTCTCTGGAACGGTGATGTTGTATTCTCAACCTCTGGCGATGAAGCAGCTTGGCAACAAAAAACACTTAAGTTGACTGCAAATTCTGGCAGCAACCGAATAGAATTCAAAGGCACAGGCCATAATGATGGGTTGGGCTATGTTTTAGATAATGTGGTGGCGAAATCTGAAACGTCACACCAAGCTAATGCTGTTGCCGATAATGCGGAACAAAATCAAGCTGCAAAAAATGCAATGTCTGACAAAGAACGAGCGGAAGCCGATCGCCAGCGTTTAGAGCAAGAAAAGCAGAAACAACTTGAAGCTGTATCAGGTTCTCAGGCTCAATTAGAATCAACCGATCAAGAAGCATTAGAGAGTAATGGTCAAGCGCAGCGCGACGCTGTGAACGAAGAGTCTAAAGCGGTAACTAAAGATTTAACGGCAATGGCTCAAGGCCTTGATGTACTTGACAACAAAGCTGAGTATACGGGAGTGTCTGGTGATCATTGGCGCGATCGTTTTGCTGGTGGTCTTCTAAAGGATGTACAAACCCAATTAGACAATGCCAAAGATGTGTCTGGCGAGCAGATCGCCGATGCGAAACAGGCTCATAAAGACAACCAAAAGAACGTCAACGATTCGGTGGCTAAATCAGAAGCAGGCGTTGCGAAAGGCGAAGATAATCGTTCTAGTGCAGAGCAAGATATTGCGGACGCTAAAGCCGATGCTGATGCACGTAAAGCAGAAGCGACCACGAAAACCAATGAAGCTAAACAAGCTGAATCGAATGCCAATAATTCAGCTAGAGACGCTGAAGAACGTGGTAATAGTGATGCAAGAAATGCTGAAAATAAAGCACATCAAGCACAAGCGGACGCGAAAGGTTCTAAGCAAAATGAAAGTGACCGCCCTGATCGTCAAGGTGCCTCTGGCAGCGGCTTATCTAATGAAAGTCACTTTACTCAAAGTGAAGAGACAACCAGTAGCGATGTCGACACGGTAAATCCACAGAGTGCCGACGGTCGATTCAGTGAAGGATTAACCGATCAAGAACAAGAAGCGTTAGACGGTGCGGTACAAGCCGTAAATCGACTACAAATCAATGCAGGCATTCGTTCTAAAAATACCGGAAGCTCAGTCACTTCTCTGTTCACTGAGAGCAATGCCGATAGCATTGTGCTGCCAACTACGCACTCTCAGGATGTGGCTCGAAAAGAGATCCGTATTTCAGGGGTTAATCTTTACGGGTTGGGCGAAACGGCTGATGTTTCAGCTTCGATAACGAAAAACGTAGACGGTTTTAAATTCTCATTACTTGGTCCTGACGATGTGAGATTTGTCGACTCGACTAAGAGACATCTTGGCAAACTTTCAACTGATTTACCTAGCAAAGAGCTGAAAGCTGTAAGAAGTCACATTCAGTCAATTCAGCGTATTCCATCTGAAAGTAACCTTGCTGTATTAGAGCTAGCTGTTGAACAATGGCAGCAAAATAATCCGAAAGAATTTGCTCAACGCGGTGAGATGGTTAAGACACTTCAGTTTGAAATTGTGTCGTTGCAAAGCCATATTCAGAAAAACCGTTCGAAGGATGCAGGTATCTTTGGTATTGCAATCGATCCAAAATCTGTCGAAGCGTTTGAGTCTAAGGTCGTGTTTG
The DNA here is from genome assembly GCF_002119525.1 of Vibrio syngnathi. Classification (NCBI taxonomy): domain Bacteria; kingdom Pseudomonadati; phylum Pseudomonadota; class Gammaproteobacteria; order Vibrionales; family Vibrionaceae; genus Vibrio; species Vibrio syngnathi. The sequence continues at coordinate 130,591 of NZ_CP017917.1, forward strand.
ATGGTGTTGGCCGTGTAATTGGTTTAGTTGAACCTCTAGCTGATGCCCAAATTAATAGCTTAAAGTCTCTTGAAGTAGTTTCTCCGACTCTGACGAATTCAACATCGGACAGAGAAACGGCAAAAACTGAAAGTGAGAGTATTGTTGAGTTTATTTATAAATTAGGTCAGGTAGAGAGTACAGAAACCTCTACGAGTGAAATAAACAAGTTAGCAGAGCAAGCTAAGACGCTATGGATGAGCGGTAATGTGACTCAAGACAGCGCCGTTAAGCTGTTTACGGAAGCTAATGACAAGCTTGCTGCGCACCCTAAACTTCAAGTTTTGGCAAGCAAGTTGCTTTTTGATGCAAAGAAAGAAAAAGAAATAGGTCAGTACTTTGATAACTTGTTTGGACGCCGTTTTGATTCTGAAATAGCTCATGAGTTGGTAAAAACACCGACAGATAAAGCGATTAATACTTCAGCTCAAATCGGGAATAGCTTAGTTAATGATTTCGACGAGTGGATGCATAGCCTGTTACCGGACGCGGCGGATGACGTCCTGAGAGCTGAGCGAATCCAGACAAAAATGGAAGAATTTGCCCAAGCGATAGCTCAAGATGAGCGACCATGGTTTAGCCGAGTACCTACCTTAACTCAATTCTTAGATACACCGAGCCATGCCAACTTCAAGACCATGATGACACAGGTTGATGATGGTTTCGGAGTGATTAAAGTTCCTTTCCTTGCTGTAAAAATGGCAATTACCCCTGGCTTGGGGATGGAAATGGCTCCGTGGAAAGCTGAAGGCGATCGTTTTTATCAAAATGTGATCACCAAAGCTCGCTCAACCAATACAGTAATCTCATCAGGGGTTGATGGTGAAAACCAAGTTAACCTTATTGAAAAGAAAACCAGTGATTATGGTACAGCGCTTCATTACCAGCCGAAGGGCGATACTTACGATGACTTTAAAGAAGGTCGTAGTGTTGCGGATGGTCGAATTCTTAACCCGGGCAAAAAGACAACCTTTGAAAGCAATGCGTTGAATAATGGTCTCTCGGTAGTGACGGGCGCGTCGGGTTCAACCAATATCATGACCCACTTGAACCAATATATTGCGAGTAAGAATCCAGGATTCTCTGTTGATCAAGCGTATCTGAATACATTGTCTTTCCTAGTCTTTGACGGCGGTCACTCAGTCAACGAGAGTCTTGCTGTGTACAAGGCTCTTCAGGAAACGGGAGATGATCGCAAAGCTGTACTGGAAAGCTATACCGCTAATTATCAGGATCTGATAGATCTAGTTGATGATAGCTCGAAGGGCACAGTGCGTGATGCGTTGGACAACGCCCTGGGTAAAACTCTTGAGTTCTACAAAGAGCACGCAAACTCCGCATCAAACGAGTTAGAAGCTCTTGGTGGTAAGCGTAAACCTATTTCAGAACGGAACAAAGAAAACGTAGCGATTGAAAATGATGGTACACCACCGCGCGACAAAGAGTCTGTTAGCCCGTTAACTCGATTCCTAAACAATGAGTTGTTCGGAACTAAAGATGCTCGTCGTAAGGTTGGTGATATCACCGAAACATTGCTAGGGTTTGCTGTCGAAAAAGGCGAGTCTCAAAAAGTGACTCTGAAAGGTGAAGCTGGTCGTTTGTCAGGATACTTCCATAAGGGGGCTAAAGCATCTGAAGGCGAAGAGAGTGTTGGGAACGGTAAAGTAGTGCTGTTCCTACACGGTTCTGGTTCATCCTCAGAAGAACAAGCGAGCGCAATTCGCAGTCATTATCACAAGCAAAATATTGATATGTTGGCTGTTAACATGCGTGGTTATGGCGAAAGCGACGGTGGGCCGAGTGAAAAAGGTCTCTATCAAGATGCCCGTACTATGTTCAAGTATCTCGTGAATGATAAGGGTATAGACCCAAGTAACATTATTATTCACGGGTACTCTATGGGCGGTCCGATTGCGGCTGATCTCGCGCGTTTCGCTGCTCAAAATGGTCAAGCTGTTTCGGGCTTGTTATTGGATAGACCAATGCCGAGCATGACCAAAGCGATCACTGCGCATGAAGTGGCGAATCCGGCAGGAATTGTTGGAGCTTTGTCTAAAGCGGTCAATGGCCAGTTTTCCGTAGAGAAAAACTTGAAAGGTTTACCGAAAGATACGCCGATCATGCTGTTAACTGATAATGAAGGTTTAGGCGGTGAAGGTGAGAAGCTTCGTGCCAAGCTAGCGGTATCTGGCTTTAATGTGACCGGTGAGCAAACCTTCTATGGCCACGAGGCGAGTAATCGCTTGATGAGCCAGTACGCGGATCAAATTGTCTCGGGTTTGTTCAATGCAGAGCAAGCGGCGACAGAAGCGGGCGAAGTGCTTAAAGGACTACAGGAAGACTTTAAACGCTATGGCGACGCGCTGAAACCGGATACTAACGTACCAGGAAAATCGAAAGACATTCGGACCACCAAAGATTTCCTAAATGGTTACAAAAACGACCATGCGAAGGACACCGTTGATGGCTTCTACTCAGATATGAGCATCAAGCAACTGGTGGATCTGTTTGTTAAGGGCAACTGGAGTGCAGAGCAAAAAGGTGCGCTTGCTTGGGAAATCGAAAGTCGTGCACTGAAAGTGACGTTCCAGAACAAATCTGAGAAGTATAACCGACTGTTCCGTGAGATTGCCTCTGTTGGAGTGGTGGATGCGAAAGCTACCGAGCAACTCGCACCGCAGTTAATGCTGTTGAACCTATCGAACGACGGTTTTGGTGGACGCTGTGATCCACTCTCTAAACTTGTTCTGGTTGCGAAACAGTTAGAAAGCGATGGTCAAACTGGCGTTGCAAGACAACTGCTGGAGAAAATGTATTCTGCGGCGGCGGTGCTGAGCAATCCAACGCTTTACTCCGACAGTGAAAAAGCCAATGCAAGCAAGTTGCTCAGCAGCTTGGCTGCGATTCATGCTAAGAACCCAATGCATGATACTTCTATGAAAGTATGGCAGGAAAAGCTGGAAGGGAAGCAAGCGCTGACCGTAAACGGTGTGGTTGAAAAGATCACCGATGTATCGGCTAACGGTAAACCTGTGTTGTTGGAACTTGATGCGCCGGGTCACGCGATGGCGGCTTGGGCAAAAGGCTCAGGAGAGGATCGTGTTTACGGTTTCTATGATCCAAATGCGGGCATCGTTGAGTTCTCGTCCGCAGAGAAATTTGGTGCCTACCTAACGCGTTTCTTCGGTAAGTCCGACCTGAACATGGCTAAAAGCTACAAGCTGGGTAAAAACGATGCAGGTGAGGCGATCTTCAACCGCGTGGTAGTGATGGATGGCGATACGTTGGCTACTTACAAGCCGACATTGGGTGACAAGACGACATTGCAGGGAATTCTTGATTTACCTGTCTTTGACGCAACACCAATTAAGAAGTCAACAGAAGTAAAAGTAACGGACCTTGAATCGTTAGGAAACAAGACAAAATTAGTCGTTGATTTGTCTACCATTATGACGAAGCAAGAGTTGAAAGATGGCGGTAAAGTCTTTGCTAAACCGATTGGTGCTTCTTATCAAGCCATCTTGGAGCAAGTTGAATTAGTGCATAGTTCTATTGGTCGAGATCAGGTGGGGGCGAGTTTTGAACTGAACAAGCAGATCAATAATTATTTGGCCGAACATCCAACCTCTGGACGTAACCTTGCGTTGACGACATTGAAAGAGCAAGTAAACACAGCGCTGTTCAGTGGCAAGATGAAAGTAACCCAAGAGAGCATTGATGCTATTGCACAGACGCGAACTGATTTGGCCGCTCGTATTTATGTTGTTGCTATGGAAGAAGCAAATGGCGAGCATGTTGGCCTAACGGACATGATGGTGCGCTGGGCTAATGAAGACCCATACTTATCGCCAAAACAAGGTTATGCAGGAGAAACTCCGAGTGACTTGGGCTTTGACGCGAAGTATCACATCGAGCTTGGTGAACAGTATTCTGACTTTAAACTATGGTTAGAAAAGTCACAGTCTGCTGACTTGCTTAGTAAAGCTGTTTTGGATGAGGCAACACAAACCGTTCACCTTGGCTATAGCTATCAGGAGCTTCAGGATTTGACGGGGGTTGAGTCGGTACAAATGGCTTTCTACTTCTTGAAAGAAGCCGCTAAAAAGTCTGACTCAACGACCAGTGATTCCGCTGAAATGATATTGCTGAAAAAATTCGCTGATCAAGGCTATATATCTCAGCTTGAGACAGATCGTATGGATCACATTGAGGGTATATATCGCAGCAGTCATGAGACCGACGTTGACAATTGGGATCGCCGTTATTCTGGTGCTGGTTATGATGAGTTAAGCGACAAGCTTGCGGGTGCGAACGGCGGTGTTGAAGAACAATTGTCAGTACTTCTCAACGAGCGCAAAGGCCTCTTAATTGGGGAAGTTCATGGAAGCGATGTGAATGGTCTGCGCTTTGTTAATGAACAAATGGACGCGCTCAAAAAGCAAGGTGTGACAGTCATCGGCTTAGAGCATCTTCGTTCCGACCTTGCCCAACCACTGATCGACAACTATTTGTCCACAGGCATTATGTCTAGTGAGTTGAGTGCAATGATCAAAACTAAGCATTTAGATATTACGTTGTTTGAAAACGCCCGTGCTAACGGGATGCGTATTCTTGCTCTAGATGCAAATAGTACAGCGCGACCTACAGTTCAAGGTACAGAGCATGGCTTGATGTACCGTGCTGGTGCTGCGAACAACGTTGCCGTCGATGCATTGCAAGCTCTTCCTGATGGCGAAAAGTTTGTCGCTATCTACGGGAAAGCGCACTTGCAGTCACATAAAGGCATCGAAAGCTTTGTTCCAGGTATTACCCATCGTTTAGGGTTGCCTGCACTTAAAGTGAGTGCCTCGGATCAGTTTGTCATCGAACAAGATGATAAGACTTTACGTACTGTCTACGATGATGTGGCGAACAAACCTAAGATTGATTTCCGAGCAAGCTTAAATGGCTCGGATGACACGGTTAAAAACAAAGACGTTAACAGTTGGGAACGCCTCATAGTATCCCCTCAATCTGACGGTGGTGAAACGCGTTTTGACGGTCAAATCATTATTCAAATGGAGAATGATTCTTCGGTTTCCAAAGCAGCTGAAAATTTAGCAGGCAAACATCCAGATAGTACCGTGGTTGTTCAGCTAGACTCAGACGGTAATTATCGTGTGGTTTACGGTGACCCGTCTAAGTTACCTAAAGACAAGTCAACTGGACAATTACGTTGGCAACTAGTTGGTCATGGTCGTGATGAATCTGAAAACAATAATACTCATCTAAGCGGTTACAGCGCAGATGAGTTAGCCGTGAAACTAGCAGCGTTCAATCAAGCGTTTAGTGAGGCTGAAAATGTCAAGGCTAGCCCTGATTATATTAGTGTAGTCGGTTGTTCGTTAATCAGTGATGACAAACAAAATGGCTTCGGAAGACTTCTTATTCAATCGATGGGTGACAACGATATCCGTAGCGATGTTTCTGTCCGTAGCTCAGAAGTTGCTGTTGACTCGAATGGTCGTAAACATACCCATGACGAAAATGGTCATTGGGTACAAAAAGAGAAAAGCAACAAAGTGACACTTAGCTGGGATGAACAAGGCGAAGTGACCGAAAAACATGAACGTATAAGAAATGGTATCGCAGAAGGAGACATCGATCTTTCTCGCGTAGGTACCAGCGACGTTGATGAGACCGCTCGCGGCGCAATTGCTGAAAACAGTGATGTGTTCAATGCACCAGAAAAACGCAAGAATGATACAGAGTCCTCATCATCTGGTAGCAGTAAGAGCAAGCTCAGTTATTCTGGCAATATCCAAGTTAATGTCGGTGATGGTGAGTTTACTGCAGTGAACTGGGGCACTTCGAACGTTAGCGTTAAAGTCGGCACTGGTGGCTTTAAATCTCTAGCTTTTGGTGACAACAATGTGATGGTTCACGTTGGTGACGGGGAAAGTAAACATAGCTTTGATATTGGCGGATATCAAGCTCTAGAAGGCGCACAGATGTTCATCGGTAATCGTAATGTGAGCTTCAATTTGGGGCAAAGCAACGACCTTATTGTGATGATGGATAAATCAATTCCTACGCCTCCTCTGGTTAATCCGTTTGACGGCGCCTCTCGAATCTCTGGTGTGTTAAAAAGCATAGCGAGTTCAGGTGAAGGTCAAGATTGGTTGGCTGCTCAAGAGCAGCAGTGGACATTATCTGGGGCTAAAAAGTTCGTTAAAGATATGTCTGGCTTAGATCAGAGTAGCAGTGTTGATTACACAAGCTTGGTTGACTTAGATTCTCAAAACGAACGCAGTAGCCGCGGCTTGAAAAATGACGCTGAAGCGACGTTAAACAAGCAATACAACCAGTGGTTAGGCGGAAGTGATAACTCTGACTCAAGCAAAATGAGCCGTGCAGATAAGTTCCGACAAGCGAATGAGAAGCTAGCGTTTAACTTTGCTGTTGGTGGCCAAGGCGCTGATATTCAAGTGACGACGGGTAACTGGAACTTTATGTTCGGTGATAATATTCAGTCGATTCTTGATACCAATTTGGGTTCGTTGTTTGGTCTTATGACTCAACAATTTTCCACAACGGGGCAAGCTAAAACAACGTTTACTTACAGCCCCGAGGATCTTCCTCGTCAGTTAAAAAACAAGCTTCTAGGCCAACTTGCCGGTGTAGGTGCAGAGACGACGCTAGGTGATCTCTTCGGTGTGGATTACACAGCTGCAGGGCATATTGTGTCTCGTACTGGCGAATCAGTAGATGGTGTCGCAATCCTAAAAGAAATGCTGGAAGTTGTTGGTGAGTTTAGTGGCGATCAATTACAAGCCTTCGTTGACCCAGCTAAGTTGCTAGACAGCCTAGAGTCGGGCATCAATATGGGTGCTGACGGCATTAAGACGTTCGCAGAAACACACGGCTTGAAGGAAAAAGCACCGGAAGAGGAAGAAGATAATTCATCCGTTTCTGTCAATGGCACTAATGTCGCTGGAGCTCAGGATCACGGCCATGCAATAACGGCAGATAGCTCCGCTAAGGAAGATCGTGCATTTGGTTTTAATTCGCTAAATCTACCTAATTTGTTTGCGACCATTTTCAGTGAAAATAAGCAAACAGAAATGAAATCTCTGGTGGAAAACTTAAAAGAAAACCTGACGGCTGATCTACTGAATATGAAGGAGAAAACATTTGATTTCCTTCGTAATAGCGGTCACTTGCAAGGCGATGGAGACATCAACGTTTCTTTAGGCAATTACAACTTCAATTGGGGTGGTGATGGTAAAGATCTCGGCGCGTATCTAGGAGATAACAATAACTTCTGGGGTGGTCGAGGTGATGATGTCTACTATGCGACAGGAACATCTAATATCTTTACCGGCGGTGAAGGCAATGATATGGGCGTGCTAATGGGACGTGAAAATATGATGTTCGGTGGCGAAGGCAATGATACTGCCGTCGTTGCTGGACGAATCAATCACGTCTTCTTGGGCGCGGGTGATGATGAGTCGTTTGTCTTTGGTGAAGGCGGCGAAATTGACACTGGAACTGGCCGTGATTATGTCGTCACATCTGGTAACTATAACCGTGTTGATACAGGCGGCGACCAAGACTACTCAGTTACGATTGGTAATAATAACCAAGTTGAGTTAGGGGCTGGAAATGACTTCGCCAATGTCTTTGGCAATTACAACCGTATCAATGCTAGTGGCGGCAATGATGTTGTTAAGTTAATGGGTTATAACGCGGTGCTCAACGGTGGCGAAAGTGATGATCACCTAATTGCTGCTGCGCTTTCTAAGTTCAGCCAGCTCAATGGTGGCGAAGGAAGTGACGTGATGGTACTTGGTGGATTCCAAAATACCTTCAAGGGCGGCACTGGCGTAGATAGCTTTGTTGTAAGTGGTGACGTCATTGACAACCTCGTTGAAGACATTCGCAGCGAAGACAACATTGTTTTCAATGGGATTGACTGGCAGAAATTGTGGTTAGAACGCAGTGGCTATGATCTTAAATTGTCGATACTGCGCGATCCTGAAAGTGATACTGACCAAGCCAAGTTTGAACACATTGGTTCTGTCACTTTCAATGATTACTTCAATGGTAATCGTGCGCAAGTTGTTGTGGCGATGGGAGATCAAGGCACATCCCAAGATGATACTGTGTTGTCCAATAATGCGGTTGATGCATTAGTTCAAGCTATGAGCGCTTTTGAGCCTCAGGCTGGTGATAATGGCTTTATCGATAACCTTGATAGTAAATCTCGCGTTGCTATTACAACAGCATGGTCCGATGTATCTAAAGGGAACAGTGCTATCTCGTAGCAAATAATCCCTACTTTAGGTAAATAATATGAGCCGTCTTCTTTTGAAGACGGCTTTATTAATTCAGCACACTTACTTTTCCTTTCGCTACCAATTGATCTCGAACTGAGTCATACGCCCAGTTGAACGCTATCGCGTAAAGTACGAAGAAAATAACTAGGCCGATGTCCATGATCAGTACGGTTAGGAAGTCGAGTTGTAGAACCCACATCAAGACAGGTAGAGTCACTGTCATTAAGCCAAGCTCAAAACCTAATCCGTGCAGGACACGTGTTTTCTTGGTTCTTTTGCTTCGGTCAGCTCCGTAAATTTTGTCGTAGCCATAGTTGTAAGCGTAGTTCCAAGCCATTGCTATCAATGATATTACGAGCGCTAAGCCTGCCATTTCGCCTGCGCCGTTTCCTGTAATATAGGTTGCAAGCCCTGCCATCAAAACCAAAGCAACCAATTCAAATAGCACCATGTGCAACATGCGTTCTTTATGTGACATTTTTCTAACTCTCTTTACGATTAAATAGCCGCCGATGGGCTAATGACTTGGCTAGATAATATCTAGTTAAGTGATAATATAAAGATAGTTAGCATCACATATTGTGATAGTAAGTTTTGGGAGAAACCGAATGTACAACATTGAACAGCTGAAAATGTTTGTGTATGCCGTTGAATTAGGGTCATTTTCTGCCAGTGCTCGTCATTTAGGGAAGGTGCAGTCGGCGGTAAGCCAAGGCATCAGTAATCTTGAAATAGATTTTAATGTTGAGCTTTTTGATCGTTCGACTCGAAAGCCTTCACTAACCAAAGCAGGCGATCAGTTATTTAAACAGGTGAAAGCGATCGTGCTTCAGGTTGAAGATCTGAATGTGACGGTTAGTGCGATGGGTAGCGGTGAAGAGGGGCTCATCAAAATTGCATTAGATGATTCATTACTGGTTCCGAACTTATCTAAGATCCTTAGTCAGTTCAGTCAACAATTCCCTGCTACTGAAGTTGAACTGGTTGCGTGTACCACAACAGAGGTCAATCCGTTAATTATCGAAGAGAGAGCCGACATTGGATTGATGTTTACCAACTTGGCTTTTGATGTCGGTTCTGAGCCATGCTTTATCGGTCACTTACCGTTTATTGCTGTGTGTCATCCAAGTCATTCGCTCGCAAAAACAGGTGTGGCGAAACTTTCTGACTTACTCCCGCATCGTCAGTTAATGTTGAGGGGAGATAAAGGAAAGGTGATGGACCAGTTTCCGCTGATTGCCGGTAAGGTATGGTGGTCGAACAGCTTTATTGTGATCAAAGAGATGGTACTTGGCAGCGATATTGGCTGGGCATACTTACCCCAGCACCTTGTCGAAGAGGGGCTGAACAAACAGCGTTTAGTGGAGATTAATGTCTCATTCGATCACAAAACATGGTCGCCGCCCGTTGATCTTGTTCTGTCTAAAACACGCTCAAAAGGTCCTGCATTACTTTGGCTTGAACAAGCATTGAAAGGCTTATTAGACGAAACGTAAACTGGACGAGACTTAAATTGGATCAAACTGAATAAAGAAAAGGCTCACCGTTTAACGTGTGAGCCTTTCTGTTTCAAGTGATACTGCTTTTTGTGAGTGCTAGATGTAGATCCTAGACGCTAGGTTTAACCGTCTGACCGTTGTAGTACTTGTCTTTCATCTTAAGCGCCACGTTCACTAGGTAAATCAACACAGGTACTTCAATCAGTGGACCGATAACACCTGCAAACGCTTGGTCTGAGTTGATACCGAATACAGAGATTGCTACGGCAATCGCTAGCTCGAAGTTGTTACCCGTCGCTGTGAATGCAATTGATGCGTTCTTGTCGTATTCAATACCCATCTTCTTACCAATGAAGAAGCTGATGAAGAACATCGCTGTGAAGTAGATAGTCAGTGGAACCGCAATCAACAATACGTCCATTGGCAACTCAACAATCATCTCGCCTTTTAGGCTGAACATCAGAACGATAGTCGCAAGTAGCGCAATCAGTGTGATTGGAGAGATACGTGGAATAAACACGTCGTTGTACCACTGCTCGCCTTTCATTGACACAAGGATCTTACGGCTCAAGAAGCCCGCTAGGAATGGAATACCTAGGTAGATAAGTACACTGTGTGCAATGTCGATCATCGAGATATCAACCATCATGCCTTCGTAACCGAATACCGGTGGTAGAACGCTGATAAATAACCACGCCATAAAGCTGTAGCTCACTACCTGGAATGCACTGTTTAGAGCAACCAATGCCGCGCCGTACTCTTTGTTACCACCACCGATGTCGTTCCAAACCAGAACCATCGCCACACAACGAGCAAGACCAATCAGAATTACGCCGACCATGTAACCTGGGTGGTCACCTAAGAATGTTAGCGCCAACACGAACATCAGAATAGGGCCAACAAGCCAGTTCATGATCAGAGATAGTTTGATGGCTTTCTTATCTTTGACCACGGTGCCTAATAGGTTGTAGTTAACCTTAGCAAGAGGCGGATACATCATTAAGATAAGGCCAATCGCAAGCGGAATGTTGGTGGTACCAACCGACATCGATTCATTCCACTGTTCGATCTGTGGGAATAGGGTGCCAAGCAATACACCAAGGCCCATGGCAATAAAGATCCACAGTGTTAAGTAGCGATCTAGAAAACCTAACTTTGGTTTCATGATAATCTCTCTTTGTTGATATCGTTAATCGTCGAAAAACGATATTTAAAGGCAAAAAATACGCTTAGTTTATTGTATTCGACAAACTAAGCGCGATAAATCTATTTCAAAATGGTGTCGATTAGCGATTCAAATTGCTGAATATTATCTCGATTAATGCGGTAGCACATCTTCGGTGGTATCGATTCAGCAGTGATGAAACCAGAGGTTTTCAAGATTCTTAGGTGCTCTGATACTGTCGATTGCGCCAAACCTAATTCGCTAACCAAGTCACTGTTCAAACAGCCCCCCGATTTTTCTAGCGTTGAAAGGATACTCAATATACGAACTCTTGCCGGGTGAGCGAGCGCTTTGGCCAGAGCTGCCATTTGCGTTTCAGCTTCGGTATCACCATGTCCGATTGGTAGAGCGCAGCCACCAGTTGTAGGGCAAGTTTCGTTCATATTGATGTTTCGCTTTCCATAATCGTTAAAAGACGATTAATAGTAAGCCCATTTTATACAAGGGTCAATGTGATCTTTCAATTTGCTCTTAAGTTGGATACGAAAATCGTTACTTACTATTGAAATTCAACGGACTAAGACTTAGATGAACCAAACCAGTATAACGGCCATTTTTGTTGTGAATTGCTGTTATTCAATAACGCACCAATACCGACCAAAGCGATGCTGCCGATTAATACTGGAGTAAATAAGAACGTCCAATCCACATGCGTAGTACCTGCTAAAGCTATCACAATAGGATTAGCGCCAGCAGGTGGGTGAACCGCTCGAAAGTATTGCATTAGCATGATGGATGAGCCGACGGCGATTGCCATGGTTAAATAGGCATCCCCAAAGCCATATAACGCGATTAGACCAACAGCAGCCGAAATAAAGTGGCCTGCAATGACGTTTCTAGGTTGAGCTAACGGCGATGTAGGCACCGCAAACAGCAGTACGCACGTCGCACCAAATGGAGCCATTAGCCACGCAACCCCAGAACTTTCTGCTAATAAACACAAGATTAAGATACCCAGCGTACCGCCAATAAAACCTTTAATCAGTTGGCTTATGCTTGCTTTCGGAGGAAGAGCTCCACCACCAGATAGTTTACCGATCATAATCATTTCCTCTTGTTATCTCTTTTTATTGAAAGTGTACAGATCTGTACCATTTGATCTGGATGATACAGATCTGTACACTTCTTGCAACGAGAAATTGAGCTCTACGATTTCAGAGCGATTTGAGGTTGATGAACGATGAGTAAAAAAGATTTGATTCTGGATGTAGCGGAGTCGCTATTTAATCAGTATGGCTATACCGCAGTTGGAGTGGATATGATCCGAGACGAGGCGGTGGTATCTAAAACCTCCATGTACCGCCATTTTGGCTCGAAAACCAAACTGATTGAAGCGGTGTTAGAGAGGCGTCATCAGCGTTTCGAGTCGAGTTTAGAAGCGGTGCTATCATCAACTTCTGGGATACAAAATCAACTCGATGCGCTGTTAGATTGGCATCTTGCGTGGTTTGAACAACCTGACTTCAAAGGCTGCATGTTCATGCACGCACTAGCCGAATTTAAAGAGTCGGAAGATGACATTGCGATGCTCTCACGACAGCACAAGGTTTGGCTCAAAAACAGCATTCGTGATGTGGTAAGAGGTAATGAAGAAGTAGACACTGCAATACTCGAATTACGCAGTGAATCGGTTATGACTTTTATCGAAGGACTTATTGTAAGAAGTGAATTTGGTCAGCTTGATTCAAAGTCAGACTCAAGCCATCATTCGAAGAAAAAAGCCTATCGAAAAGCATTGCTTTCACTGGCTACTCTAGCGATATAATCGAACGCAGAACCGTTACACTAGATAACGAAAAATCATAATTTGCTATTTAATTTTCATACCAATCACAGTAAGTAAATGATCAGATATAGCGCAGGAAAAAGACTTGAGAACAAGGCGGAATTTTTTGATAAGTAGTTATTCTACAATCAAAAATTCTAACGCAGTTATCGAGTATTTTAACCAGCTAGGATGAACAGTTATTTACTACGATTGGTATTACTATAGGTAAGCCCTGAAATGCCACAACAGAACATCAAATTTATCGCTGCTGATATGGACGGCACCCTGCTTAATGAACATGGAAAGTTAGACCCTGAATTCTTCAATCTTTATGAGCAACTAGAAGCGAAAGGCATTATTTTTGCTGCGGCATCGGGTCGTCAGTATTACAGCTTGATGGAAACCTTTGCCCCGCTTAAAGATCGCATGATGTTCGTTGCTGAAAACGGCACATTAGTGATGCATAAAGGCCAAGAGCTTTACAGCTGTTTGCTTGATACTGATGCCATCAAAGAGATCATTAAAGAAGCTCGCTCGATTGAAGGTGCTCATGTGGTGCTATGTGGTAAGAAGTCTGCATACATTGAAACCAAAGACGAACGTGCTTTAGCGGAGATCTCTAAGTACTACCACCGCCGTGAGCAAGTAGAAGACTTACTGGCGGTAGAAGATGATTTCATCAAGGTGGCTATTTGCCATTTTGATGGTTCACAAGAGAAAGTAAACCCAAGCATCAACGCCAAGTTTGGTGAGAACTACCAAGTGGTTGTGAGTGCAAAAATCTGGCTAGATGTGATGAACGCTGAAGCGTCAAAAGGTGCGGCGATTAAGCATCTACAAAACACATTAGGCTTCACTTACGAGCAGACCATGAGCTTTGGTGATTACCTCAATGACTACGAAATGCTAAAAGAGAGCTACCACTCTTACGCGATGGAAAACGCGCATCCAAAGTTGAAAGAGATCGCTCGGTTTGGTGCGCCAAGTAACGTTGAAGCGGGTGTATTCCAAGTGCTTGAGAAACTGCTAGCGTAACGCGGTTAGGCTCATCATATTTTTATCAAAGCCAACTCGTGAAGATGAGTTGGCTTTTTTGTTGGTTACTGGGGTATCGAGTTTAATTTGAACGAGTGTTCAGCTTGTTGTAGTCTAATTAGAAAGATGGGTATTCACTTTGAATTGGATACGCCTTAGCAACGATATTTGGAATGACGATGAGCAAGAAACTTCAACTCGATATTATTTCTGACGTAATGTGCCCTTGGTGCGTGGTCGGCTACAAAAACTTAGAGCAAGCCATTGCGGAACTTGGCTTAGCGGAGCAAGTTGAACTTGAATGGCAGCCGTTTGAGCTCAACCCTGATATGCCACAAGAAGGTGAAAACCTGCGTGACCATATCATGAGAAAATACGGTTCTAGTGCGGAAGAGAGCCAAAGTTCTCGTGAGCAACTGGCTGCTCGTGGCCAAGCCGTCGGGTTCGATTTCAATTTCTATGACAGCATGAGAATGGTGAATTCACGTCACCTGCATGTGCTGCTCGATTTCGCACTGGCGCATGGCAAACAGACCGAGTTAAAGCTACGCTTCTTCACTGCGCATTTTTCAGAGCAGAAAGATCTGTCTGATCTTGAGGTTATCGCACAAGAGCTTGAAGCGGTTGGGCTAGATTCAATGAAGGCACTGAAACGTTTGAAGAACATCGACAACTTAAAGCAAATTGAAGCGCAAGAGTTTGAATGGCAACGCATGGGCATCTCTGCGGTCCCTACCGTGGTATTCAACCGCAAGAGTGCAGTCACTGGTGCGCAGACAGTAGAAACGTACAAGCAAATCCTTCAAGAGCTTATTGCTGAATCATAAGCTGATCATTGGTATCAATTAGAGTCTGAATTTCATGGAATCACTGTCACTCGCTCAAGCGAAAAAAATTGTACTGCTTTCGCAAAAGCTGCCGCCTAAAAAGCAACGTAATGGCGGGGCCTTAGCGAATACGCTGTCTGCGATTGAAAACCTTGGCTATGTGCAAATTGATACCATTTCGGTGATTCAGCGAGCTCACCATCATACGCTGTGGAATCGCAATCAAGACTACCAACTTGACCACCTTGTTGAACGAAGCCGCTGCGCGGCAGATTAAAACGAGTGCAAGCCATACTCTTGTAACACCATCACCCTGATGGTCGTTCACAGGAGTAACCCCATGAAACCCGATGACTTAAAACGCTACAACACCCTTTATGAACAACACCTTACCAACCTAAAGCTGCAAGGTAAACGACCTGCGACGATCGATGCCTATTCTCGTGCGGTTCGTCGGATCACCGCTCATTTCGATCGCGTACCTGACACGTTAACCACTGCCGATCTCAAACAGTTCTTCGCGTCTCTTATTCAAACCCATTCGTGGAGCACCATTAAACTCGATCGTAATGGCTTGCAGTTTTTCTATCGCTACACGCTCGATAAACAGTGGGAGTGGCTCAATATCGTCAAGCCGCCACAAGTAAAACGACTGCCCGACATACTGACACCACAGCAAGTCAGCTCTCTGATTACTTACACTCGACAGGCACGTTATCAGGTGTTTTTTCTTACTCTGTACAGCATGGGATTACGACTCAGTGAGGGATTAAATCTTACGGTTCATGATATCGACAGCCAAACAATGCGCGTTCACATACGGGAAGGAAAAGGCGGGAAAGACCGAATGGTGCCGCTTCCTCTGCGAACGCTTAAAACTCTTCGTGTGCATTGGCTCAGCCATAAGCACCCGCGATTACTGTTTCCAGGGCTTAGAAAAGGTGACAACGCACCGATGGACAGAGGCGGCATTCAAAAAACCATGAAGCTTGTGCTCAAAGAGTGTGACATCCAAAAACACGCCAGCCCCCACTCTCTCAGACACTGCTTTGCAACACATCTACTTGAGCGAGGGCTTGACCTGCGTTCACTGCAAACGCTGCTGGGTCACGCAAGCCTTAATACCACTGCCCGTTACACCCGAATGACTACGCTTAAACAACGCGATGCGGCGATGGCCATCAACCAATTAACCGATGCTCTAGACTTAACAGGGAGCATGAAATGAGTACGTTCATTGAGCTGCTTCGCCAACATCACCGTGCGCTTAAGCGTCACTATCATGCTCAGATGAATGGCGATATGCATCGGGCCATTGGGGCGATGCTCCGTTGCAAGACCGAGCAACAAGGTCGCTCACAATGGTTCTGCAGTCACTGTCATCACGACGACCGATTACCGCTTTCTTGTGGTCACCGACACTGCCCTCAATGCCAACAACGCACCACTTCTGACTGGCTACAACGTCAACAGCAAAAGCGGTTACCTGTTCACTATTTCATGGTGACCTTCACTTTGCCGTATCAACTAAGAGTCTTAGCAAGACATCAACCTAGAGCGACATATAACGGTATGTTTAAGGTGGCATCGGGGGTTTTAAAGGACTTTGCGAAAAGACAGATGCAAGGTGAACTTGGGTTTACCGCCGTGCTGCATACCCACAGCCGACAACGAAACTTGCATCCACACCTGCATATTATTGTGACGGCAGGCCAATACGACCCATCAAGACAAACGTGGCACAAAGGCAACAAGCATTACCTTTTTAACGCGTTTGCTTTGGCCAAAGTCTGGCGAGCAAGAATGCTAGAGGCGATTAATCAACATCCTACGTTGTGGCTGCCGAGTGGCATTCCCAAACAATGGGTGGTCGATTGTAGGCAGGTTGGTTACGGTCAGTCAGCACTGAGCTATTTGTCGCGCTACCTCTATCGCGGCGTGTTGCCTGATGAAGACATCATCCATATCACCGATGATACCGTCACCTTCCGCTATAAAGAGAGCCAAACCAAAGCATGGCGAACGCGCACCTTGCCCATCCTTAAGTTCTTATTGCTCATTTTGCAGCACGTGCTCCCCAAAGGGTTACAACGAGTTCGGGATTACGGATTTTTACGTGGTCAGGCACACGCCTTAAGAGCCCGCATTCAACTGCTGTTATTGAACTTGGTCTATAGGATGCCGCCACTCACCGCCCCGATAAGGAGCAAAGCGATAAGAATATGCCCTTGCTGTGAGCATGAGATGGCGTGTGTTGGAGTAAGCCGACCCATGTAGCCGAAAGGCATTTGATAATAAGGAGAATGTCATTGACGAAAACAGAGGAGATGTGACGACGAAAGAAAGAGAAAATAGCTAACTGGTTGATAAGATTGCTATCGCAACCTTATCTTGACCTCGCTCGCCTTGAGAAAAGCCTCAAAGCGATGTGCCCTTCAAATACAATCGTACAATTTACTTAATAAAGTGGCTTCGGGCTTGTTCAACACTTGGGATTTAGTGTTGGCTGCGCAACACCTTAATCCTTATTCGATAAGCTGTTAGAGCGTCGAGAGGTGTTTGAGTATTGGTCGCATGCCGCCGCGTATTTACCCATGCAAGATTACCGATTCAGCCTACATCGCAAGAATGGATTCGCAAGCGGTAAGCTCAAGCATTGGTATAAAAAGGATGACACACTGATTGCTCATGTTCTCAAGCGAATTGAGAACGAAGGGCCATTAATGGCGAAAGACTTTGCTGGGGACAGGCCAAACCCCGGTGGGTGGGGCGGTAAACCGGCCAAACAGGCGCTAGAAACCTTGTTCATGCAAGGTGACTTAATGGTGCCGAGCCGAGTGAACTTCCATAAGGTCTATGACCTAACTGAGCGAGTTTTACCGAGTGGCATTGATACCTCTGAGCCGACTGAACAAGAGTACATCGAGCATCTGATAACACGTTATTTAGAGGCCAATGGCGTGGGAATAGCGTCGGAGATGAGCTATCTCCTCAAGAACACGAAACCATTGATACAGAAAACACTCCAACAGATGCTTGAAGATAAGCAGGTACTGAAAGTGGATATTCAAGGTTGTGACTATTATGTGCTGCCGGATGCTTTTGAACTGTTGAATCAGTCTCTTTCTCGAACCAAGCTTAAGATACTCTCGCCATTTGATAACTTGCTGATTCAACGTAAGCGAATGCAATCATTGTTCAACTTTGATTATCTTCTTGAGTGTTATGTTCCTGAAGCCAAGCGCCAGTTTGGTTACTTTAGTTTGCCGATTCTGTGGCAAGGTGAGCTGGTGGCACGAATGGATTGTAAGGTCGACAGGAAGAGTGGCTTACTCAATATTCGTAACTTGGTTGTGGAAGCACGAGTGAAAAATCATGAGTCTTTGATTCACGCTTTATGCGAAGAACTTAAACACTTCATGGTGTTTAACCAATGTGATGAGATGATCGTCCATAACACCACACCTTCCGATCTTGGTAAACGTTTGATGAGCCATTGGCATACAGTCTAATGATCTTTGCTATTTAGAAGCACTTTTTCACATAGTGATTCTGTCGTTACTTATAACCTTGGTCGCAACTTAGAACCATGGCCGTTACTTAGATAGTTCGTTGTTGCCCAATACATCACCTTCGGTGCTTTCCAATAAATACTTTGCATTTGAAACCGCCACAGTGTCCAATATCAGATAATAAAAAACTGACCGAAAAACCTTATTTTTTAAGGTGTTAAATAGGACCTTTGCCGCATGCGTAAATCAGATAAGAAGATCGAAAACCAGATCAGAGACGTGCTAACTGACGTTTGTGAAGGCACGTTGAAAAGCTACGATGGTTTTCTATGGGTGACTCATTCGGCCAACTTCTCTTCATTCCCGCAAAGTTTAAAAATCGTCTGTGTATTCGACACCAATCAGGATAGAACGAACTTTCTAAATGGCGAAGGTCAACAGAGTGTCTCTGGCGCTATCCAAAAAGCGTTCAATCAGGTTGGAATTCAATTGAAAAATATTGATAAGCATATTAGCTACGATACACAAGAAAACTGCGATCGTGACCTTCAAGGCAAGTGGAACAAAAGGCTTTAATACTCTTGCTGCTTTAGAGCTACCCCCTGTGTTGTGATAAAAAGGTCGTGAAATGAAAAAGCTCAAATATCGCTTAACAAGAACACACTGCTAGGTGTATTCGAGCAACTTTTAATATTAGCCTTATGGCTGCTCGCAGGAAGTGTCGTTTGGTTTGTTTGGTTTGTGTGGGGAATCAACGTTGTCCCCTTTGACGATCCTTACCTCTCTGATACTGAGTATCAACGTCTAATTGAGCAAGAAACTCAGCTGAACAATATCGGCCTATGGGTAGGTAAGCTCTATATTGCGTGTGTGGTGATGTTTTTTATTGTGCGCGTTAGGAAAGTGCTTCGAGCCTCAAGCGATTGATGTAATCAGCAAGGGTTTCGCTTTGAACTGCCTTAACCGTTAGATAGAAATGGTAAGGCAAAATTTATCTTTTCCTTAATGTATTGATTTTGAATCGGCATTCGTTCATTCCTCTTCCTTCCGTTGAAGCAATACAGACGAGCACTTGAACAATACTGCCATGTAGACGATACTTTTTCGTACATTGCTCCCTAAGTTGACGCGTAATTTATTGATTTTAAATTAGGTATTTTGAGTAGCAATAGCATCGATTAGGAAGGTTGAATGAAGAACCCCTACATTTTATGGTTACTAGCGCTGATTCCGTCATACCTGATCGCTAGTACGTCTTTTGCTACAGGTACTGCAATTGTATTACCCGGATTGCATCAACAGGGCGTCGATTTAAGCGGTTTTTCAATGTCTGAGCGCGCTGTCATTGATTGGGAAATTGCGAACAGTGACCTCGTATTTGGCTCTTATGCAGATAAAACCGACAATAAGCGAGCTACGACAATTGGGTATATGTACAACCAAGTCATGGCGATGAACTCGGGTTGGTTGGAGAACGACCTCCGTAACCAAGCTGAGTTAGCAGGCCTCAACTTCGAAGACTATTTCTTGCACTTTTCTGAAGATACTGTCATTGCCGAAGTGGATAAAACTCACGGCGAAAAGACCCTTTTAAACCGAAAACCTATGATCTTGGGCTATACAGCCAGTGAAGACCATGCTGGCTTTTGGCTGTATCAAGAGCCTCCGTGGGATGCCGATGTGTTTGAAAATTTCGAACAAGGCGGGGTTTTGTATGTCTATCATGCTGAGCAGTTCGAACGGCTAACCTTTAAATTCTCACAGTTTGCTGGCAGCGGCGAGTTCTGGATTGAATACCCAACGGCTATTGATTCTCACGGAAGGGTTTCACAGTGGGAAAAGCTCGATATAAAGAAAGACAAAACGCTCAATATGACCAAGAATCATTCGGTGATTTGGAACCTTCCTAATGATTGGGCAAGAGCCACAACTCATGATGGGAGTGGTGCGAGTTATGGCGGCGGTCAGTATTTTGGCTCAACCTTTTTGAGAGATGGTGGGCGTTTGTACGTTGTGAGAGTTCGCTGGCAAAGTGAGAACGCCGACGACAGGCCACGTTTAAAAGAAGTAAAACTCAAAAACAGCTTTCCAACCGTCAAATTAACCGATGCTCTGACTACAACGCCGGACGGCAAGGCTATCAGCCAATGGCGAAAAATCCGCGGCTTTGATGTGTCATCAGACCTAGATGGCGATAACTACTTGTCGCCAAGCGAGTATCGAAATCGAACCAATAAGAATGCGACAGCGCGTTTTCGTTGGGAGTCACGTGTTATCCCATTCGGTCGAATGTGGAGCGCGAATTCATCATGGGCGATAACCAATGTCGCAAACGCGGATTATTTATCTGCGATCCATCGCTACTACAAGCAAAGCTGGGCAAGCCAAGGTTTGAATGGTGCATACAACGACGACACAAATAAACTCATTGGCTCGAACCAGTTCTATGTTCATTCTGGCGGACATGTTCAAGAGTTAGGAGCTGTTGCGGGTTCAAATCAAGCGGATGATCTCTACAAGCAACAATTTTCAGCGTTTCTCAAAAATCTATCTGCTTTAGAAAGTGATGCGTCTATTGGGTTGAACATTGGTACGGCGAACTTGCTGGGTCGAAATGGACAGTCTCATCTTAGCGAAGCCGGGTCTTTGTATCTGAGAGAGCATTGCATTTTTCCGTCTACTGGATTTAGTGGTTACTCGGGCATCTCTAAATTCTGGGATAATTCTGCGCTCGCCTATAATGGACAAAGAGTTATTTTTCAGGCGACAACACGTTACGGGCGAGTCCAGTATCTTGGAAATAGTGAAGAGAACTGGAAGAAAGACCAATACTCGACCCTAGCGATTTACCACCTCAATCGACACGCTCAACATAGCTACTTTAATCAGTGGAACAATGGTTACGTCTATGGAAGTGGTAACACGACTGCTGACACTTTCTGGCAAAGTGGTGTCCCTAAAAATATCGCCTATCAACCAAGTTCGTTATTGGCCGTTGATTTGGGAGAGCCGAGTCATCAGATCCCACAAGGCTTTGAACCGATTCCTTTGATGCTATCGACAACGACACCTCAGCCCGCTGACTACACCATCGTTGGTGATTCCTCGATGAAAGAAATGGTTCATGTTGATCTGCCTAATGGTATGACTCACGTTCTACCTACGTTCACGTACTTTATGTATCAATCTGAAAACCAGGTGGTCTCTGGTGGCCCTGAGGATATGGTGTTAGCGAGAGAGTTCAGCAATGGTCGTGTGTTGTATCGCACGGATTTCCACGGTAAGAATTCGAACTTTTATGAGGCAGAGAAGCTGATGATTGTATTGGACGTGCCGATGAAGCCTGTCGATGAAAACGGCAACATCGGAGAGTATGTGACTGAAATTCATATTGGCGGTTATGAAGGGCTGTTCTTGGTTTATTAGAATTATTTAGATAGACGAAGGAGGTTATTTGATAGAGCAGGAGGCAGAAGGCTCTAGAAGTTTTGCATATCGACTGATTGATGACTGAAGCCAATTGATTTTGCCGCATTTAGTAGAGCTTGTTGGGTCTTGAATACCCTTGGTTTCAGCTTTCGGTCGGACTCTAAGAAACTATTTATTCCCCACTTGCTGCTTAGAACCATCAAGTAATAGCCATCATTGTTTGGAGAGTTTACGGCAATTGCTGATTCTAAATCGCCACGTTTGAAATGCTCCTTAAATTCGCGTAATACCATATCAATATCCTTATTCGATGATTAAAAAAGGGAGCGAATCGCTCCCTAGTTAATGTTGGTACTAATGATTACAAGAATGCGCGGTATGGCAGTTCTGGGTCATTTTTAAAGATATCTGCAAAACCACGGAAGTGTTGGTAGTGCATGCGACCTTTATCTGTAGGGTAAGTGTATCGGCCACCGACTTGCCAGAAGAAAGGTGCGAAGCCGTATTGCAGACGTTCTTTCTTCATGTTCCAAAGCATTTCTATCTCACGTGGGTCATTTTGGAAGTTAGCCCAGATATCGTGGTGGAAAGGAACCACGACTTCACAATCCAAAGACTCAGCGGCACGTAAAATGTCAGAAGACGTCATTTTGTCAGTCACGCCACGTGGGTTCTCACCGTAAGAAAGCAATGCAACGTCGATCTTGTGGTCATTACCGTGCTTAGCGTAGTAGTTTGAGTAGTGAGAATCACCAGAGTGGTAAACTGAACCGCCTGTCGTTTCTACTAGGTAGTTAACTGCACGATCGTCCATGCCACCTAAGATATCAGTGTCTAAAGAAGAAGTGCCTTCAGGAAGTGTCACAAGTGCAGTACGGTCGAATGCATCAAGAACCTTAATATTGACGTCTTTGATCTTAATCTCGTCGCCAACTTTCGCGATAACACAACGATCTTCTGGCACACCCCATTTCATCCATAGATCAACACACGCTTTAGGACCAATGAATTTAACGTGCTCGCCACAGTTTTGTAGAACGGCTGCAGCAACGTTGATGTCAATGTGGTCGCCGTGATCATGAGATGCCATAACCGCATCGATCTCTTTAATAGCGAAAGGGTCCAATGGGAAGATTGCAGTACGTAGGTTTGGCTGAAGTGCTTCAACACCGCCCATACGCATCATTTGGTGCTGGTTTTTCATTTTTTGAACAGCTTGTGTTTTTTTACCAGTACCACACCAGAAGTCCATTGATAGGTTTGCACCACCTTCTGATTTTAGCCAAATACCTGTACAGCCAAGCCACCACATAGAAAATGTATTCGGTTGCACGACGGTTTGCTCGATCTCTTCATTTAACCATGTGCCCCACTCAGGGAATGTATTTAGGATCCAAGACTCGCGAGTGATTTCGTTTACGTTGCTCATGATAATACCTTTTATTTCAATAATTTGATTAATTTTGGATGTAGGGAGCCGAGCGCCTTAATTTTGACTAAGGCACTGAGCTAAATTTATTATTAGTGGTGGGCTAGTTAGCCCTTCGATTTAAACTAGGATGACTTGCGTCCCTTGATCTTCAATCCGCTTAACGACTTCGGGGTTGGCATCTTTACCGGTGATGACGATGTCTATTTGCTTGGTGCTGCAAAATAGCATTCCGGTACGTTGTCCAACCTTTGAACTGTCGACAAC
Organism: Vibrio syngnathi; assembly: GCF_002119525.1. Lineage (NCBI taxonomy): Bacteria > Pseudomonadati > Pseudomonadota > Gammaproteobacteria > Vibrionales > Vibrionaceae > Vibrio > Vibrio syngnathi. The sequence continues at coordinate 153,939 of NZ_CP017917.1, forward strand.
AACAACGAGTTTATCGACCTGTTCAAGCATTTGTTGCTCGGCGACTGCGGTTAACATGTCGGCTTTGTAGAGCCCAGCATCGGTTAAGCCTTTACCAGAGGTAAACATCCAGTTTCCGGCATAACCACCTAATGAATTAGGTGCTGGGTTTAAAAAGATGTTCTGTGCTTTGTTGTATTGACCGCCAATGATGATGACATCGTCATGATCTTCGTTGATCAAGTAGCTTGCGAGTGGGAAGTAGTTCGTTACGATCTGTACATCTTCCCCACATAACTGTTGTCCAAGTAGGAACGCAGTAGAACCACAGTTGATCACAACTGTATCTCCAGCCTCGCAAAGTCCTGCTGCTGCTTGCGCAATCTCTGCTTTCTCTTCATAGAACTCAGTGCTGTTGATATTGAGTGGTGACCACTTTCTCTTCTGATTCTCTACTCGCTCAGCGCCATTTCGAACTTTTCTAAGTCGGCCAACTTCATCTAATTTAGCGATGTCACGTCTTGCAGTAGCAGGTGAAACACTAAATTTATCAATAATATGTGAGACGTTTATTGTCTGCATATCTTCTAATAGCGACACGATGCCGTTATGTCTTTGTACTTCATTCATATTTATCACTCTTTATGTCGTTGTGACAATTTGATGATTACTTTTGATTTGTTTTGATTCTAATAATCACCATCATGATTGTCAAACTACATTGCTATAAAAACTAGATCTTAATCACAATGATTTATAAGTTATTGATTTTATTTGGTTTGTTGTTTTTGGTGTGATCCGAAGCTCAATTAGGCACATTCTGGTTGTGGTTAATTGATATAAATCAAAGTAATCACAAGTGAGCATTGAATGATTACTTTTGATTGGTAAAGTCTAATTCGTGAGCAAAAATAGACATCATCACATCCTACATACCATTAAAATTAAAATTAATCAGGGGTAAAGATATGGAATTCTTATACGATATTTTCTATATTTTTTACAGTCAGGTAATGACCAAAGCACCTTTGCTACTCGGTCTTGTTACTTGTCTGGGTTACATTCTACTCAAGCGTGACGCAACAACTATTATCTCCGGCTCTATCAAAACCATCGTTGGTTTCATGATAGTGCAGGTAGGTGCAGGAACATTGGTAGCGGGTTTCAAACCAGTGATTCTGAAAATGAGTGAGATTCATGGATTGACGGGGTCAGTGATAGATCCGTACACAACCATGATGTCTACCATGGAGACCATGGGAGACAATTATTCTTGGGTTGGATATGCCGTATTACTGGCACTTGGTCTCAATATTCTTCTTGTTGCCTTCCGCCGCATCACGGGCATCAGAACCATCATGCTTACGGGACATATCATGTTCCAACAAGCTGGCCTCATTGCTGTTTTCTACTTCGTGCTTGGTGCAGGTATGTGGGAAACCATCATCTATTCAGCAATATTGATGGCGTTGTACTGGGGTATCTCGTCTAACATCATGTTCAAGCCTACCCAAGAGGTTACTGGCGGGGCGGGTTTCTCTATTGGTCACCAACAACAGTTTGCGTCATGGGTAGCGACAAAGGTTGCTCCTAAGCTTGGCGACAAAAATGACAGCGTTGACCACATCAAACTGCCTAAATGGTTACACATTTTCCACGACAGTATCGCAGCGACAACGCTAGTCATGACTGCTTTCTTCGGCATTATTCTTCTTTCATTTGGTCTTGATAACCTTCAAGACATGGCAGGAAAAACACACTGGTTTATCTATATTTTCGAAACTGGGTTGAAATTCGCAGTGGCTATTCAAGTTATCGTCACCGGCGTCCGTATGTTCGTAGCGGAATTGTCTGAGGCATTTAATGGTATTTCTCAACGCCTTATTCCTAACGCTGTGTTAGCAATCGATTGTGCGGCTATCTACGCATACTCTCCAAATGCAATGGTGTTCGGTTTCATGTGGGGCGCTGTTGGTCAATTCACAGCCGTTCTTGCAATGTTAGCCTTTGATTCTCCTATCATGATCATTCCTGGCTTTATCCCAATGTTCTTCTCGAACGCGACGATTGGTGTGTTTGCGAACCACTTCGGTGGTTGGAAAGCGGTAATGAAGATCTGTTTCGTGATGGGCATCATCGAGGTGGTTGGTTCTGCTTGGGCAATTCATATCTTTGCTCAATCGGGAGCAGAGTTTAATGGCTGGATGGGTATGGCTGACTGGGCTCTCGTCTTCCCACCTATCATGCAAGGTATTTCGAGCTCTAACATGTTCTTCTTCGGGATTTTGGCTTTAGCTGGTGTCTACATGTACTTCGCTTCTAAACAACTACGAGCTGAAGAAGACGCAGAAGCTGCCGCTGAAACAATGACCGCAGTAACACCTGAGGGCATTGAGGTTGAAGTCGCAGTACCACAACAATCAACAGCAACAGCAACTGCTCAAGCTCCTTCAGCTTCTACAACATCAGGAAATCGAGTGTTGCCAGCAGTTGACCAGAAACCAGTCCGTGTCTTAGTGTGCTGTGGTTCAGGGCAAGGTTCTTCAATGATGTGCTCTAAGAAAATCAAAGAGTACTTGGACAAGAAAGGCATCCCAAGCACGACATTCAACAGTGCCATCACTGATTACAAATCGCACCTTGGTTCATTCGACATCATCGTTACTTCGGTTGCTCTGGCAGCGAAGATCACGGGTCTGCCTGAAGGTAAGCAACAGTTAGCGGTTAAGAACATGATTATGGTGAAAACTTTCGGCGACGAGCTTGTTTCCATCATCGAGAACAACTTTCATAAATAATTAAAAACGGCTCAGTGGTATCGCACTGCTGAGCCAATAAAAACAATTATATAAGTGAGCAATAACATGAACTTAAAAGAATCTCTTATCAAGAATAACTCTATCCTACTGAACGCAAAAGCCACTGACTGGAAAGCGGCGATCAAGTTGGGTACTGACGCATTGGTTAAAGCCGGTGTTGCTGAAGAGCGTTACTACGACGCAATTACCAAAGCGATTGGTGAAGAAGGCCCTTATATCTGTATTCACGATGCGTTCGCTCTGCCTCATTGCCGCCCTGAAGATGGTGTGATTCGCACCGGGTTCGCGTTAACCGTGCTAGAAACACCGATTACTTTTGAAGGTGTTGATGAGCCTGTTGATGTACTGATCACGCTAGCGGGTAAAGATTCAGAAGAACACATCGAAGGCACGATGCAAGTGGCGAACTTGATTGAGTTCGATGAAGACTTCTCAAAACTTCGCGCATGCAAAAGCCCAGAAGAAGTGGCGCGTTTAATTGATGCTGCGTTACTGCAAGCGGAAGCAGCGTAAGGAGACAACTATGTCTATATATAGCCAACTGAAACAACGTGTCTTAGAAGCGAATTTGCAACTTCCTAAATACGGCTTAGTGACATTTACTTGGGGCAATGTCTCTGAATTTGACCGTACTAATGGCGTGATAGCGATTAAGCCGTCCGGTGTCGAATACTGTGACATGACAGCTGAAGACATGGTGGTCGTCGATCTAGAAGGCAACATTGTTGAAGGGAAACTTAATCCTTCAAGTGATACCGCAACTCACTTAGAGCTTTACAAAGCTTTCCCTGAGGTCAGTGGCATTGTTCACACACATTCACGCAGTGCCACAATTTGGGCGCAAGCGGGTATCGATATTCCAGCATTGGGCACCACTCATGCTGACTATTTCTACGGTGACATCCCATGTACACGTCGATTGTCTCACTCTGAAATTGCTGAAGAGTACGAGAAAAATACCGGCTTGGTGATCATTGAAGAGTTCAAGCAACGTCGAATTGATCCAATGGCAGTTCCAAGTGTGATTGTTGCAGGACATGCGCCTTTCTCTTGGGGTAAAGATGCTAACGACGCCGTTCATAATGCCGTGGTCTTAGAGGAAGTTTCTGCAATGGCGTTGGCAACGCGCAGCTTGAACAGCGGCATCAAAATTCAGCCAGAGCTATCAGACAAACACTACTTACGTAAGCACGGTGAAAATGCTTATTACGGCCAACAGTAAATAGGCTTTTGGTTTCAGTAAGCCGCCTAAGTAAGCCGTTTAGCGAGCTTCGATTCTAAGTAGTTTCAATATTGATTAGGCCCGATTTCAGGAAATAAGTGAGAGGACTCTATGTATAAAGTGCTGGCGTTAGATCTCGATGGAACCGTATTAAAGGATGATCACACGATTCATCCAGACGTGAAAAAGGCGATCCAAGAAGCCAAACAAAGTTGTCATGTCGTGATTGTGACTGGTCGACACCACACAGCAGCAAGACCTTATTACTACGAATTGGGGTTAGATACGCCAATCATCTGCTGTAACGGCACTTATGTTTATGACTATCAGACTGAAACGGTACTGACTCAAAATTCCATAGATAAAGACAAAGCGCTGACCTTCATCGATATGGCAGACGAGTTTCAGCTCAAAATGGTCATGTACATCACGCATGCCATGACGTACTCACACTACAACCCATTTGCCTACATGTTGGCATTGGAAAGTTGGGCAGAAACGGCACCAGAGCAGCATCGCCCTCAAATTTACCAAGTGGAATCATTCATTGAAACGGCTCAGCAAGCCGAACACGTTTGGAAGTTTGTGGTGGAAGGTAGCCAAGACTCAGTAGACCGATTAATGCAACACCCATGGATAGAAGAGAACTTCAACGGTGAGCGTTCTTGGTCAAACCGAATCGACTTTGCTGCAAAAGGTAACAGTAAGGGCCTACGCCTTGCTGAATACATCGCAGAACTCGGTTATCACGCCGATGACGTCATTGCCGTCGGTGATAACCATAACGATATATCCATGCTCAAGTACGCCGGATTAGGCGTAGCGATGCTCAATGCTGATGACATCGTCAAGTCACACGTTCAATGCGTGTGCTCAACAGATAACAACCATGATGGCTTAGCCCGTCTAATACGTGAACAAATTAAAGGATAACAACATGACTAAACCAATGATTCAGATCGCCCTAGACCAAACAAACCTTCCTGCAGCAATTGAAGTGGCAAACAACGTTGAAAGCTTTGTTGATGTGATTGAAGTGGGCACTATTTTGGCTTTCGCCGAAGGCATGACGGCGGTTTCTACGCTTCGTAAAAACCACCCAGACCATATCCTTGTATGCGATATGAAAACCACCGATGGCGGTGCTATTCTAGCGCGTATGGCATTTGAAGCAGGCTCCGACTGGATTACCGTTTCTGCAGCCGCACACATTGCGACTATTGGTGCATGTAAGAAAGTCGCCGATGAATTTAACGGTGAAATCCAAATCGAAATTTATGGTAACTGGACAATGGACGATGCTCAATCTTGGGTCGACCTAGGTATCTCTCAAGCTATCTATCACCGTTCTCGTGACGCTGAATTAGCTGGTGTGGGCTGGACAGAAGAAGATCTAGTGAAGATGCGCGCCTTGTCTGAAATGGGCATCGAGCTTTCCATCACAGGTGGCATCGTGCCTGAAGACCTATACCTATTTGAAGGTATTAAAGCGAAAACCTTTATCGCAGGCCGCGCACTTGCGGGTGACAAAGGTAAAGAGACAGCAGAAGCGCTAAAAGCTCAGATCGACCGTTACTGGAACTAGGAGGCGTTATGTATCAAAACCTGTTACGCCATCGTGTAGGGCTTTATGAGAAGGCTCTACCTAACGAACTCAGCTGGGAAGATAAACTTAAGCAAACCAAAGAACTCGGCTTTGATTTTCTTGAGATATCGGTAGACGAATCAGACGAGCGTCGCAGCCGACTAGATTGGAATGACGAAGAAGTTTATGCCTTACGTCGTCTTTGTGAAAAGCACGGCGTACCGCTGCAATCCATGTGTTTAAGCGCGCATCGTAAGTTCCCATTTGGATCTGCTGATCCGGCGATTCGTGAGCAAGCTATCATCCATATGGAGAAAGCGATCTCACTGGCCTATAAGCTGGGTATTCGTACCATCCAACTAGCGGGATACGACGTTTACTATGAGCCTGCGGATAAAGTAACGCATCAAAGGTTTATTGAAGGGATGAAGCTTTCAGCGCAGTTGGCAGAAAGAGCCGGCGTGATGCTTGCTGTTGAGATCATGGATACGGACTACCTGAATTCTTTGAGTAAATTTGAAGTATTGAGTCGCGAAGTAAATTCACCGTATTTCACCGCGTATCCGGACGTGGGCAATATCTCTGGTTGGAATTACGACATAGTAACAGAACTGAAGTTGAGTAAACCTCATATCACTCAGATCCACCTCAAAGACACGTATAAAGTGACTGACGAATACAAAGGGCAGTTCCGAGATCTCGTGATTGGTGATGGTGAAGTTGATTTCAATGCAATTTTTGAAACGTTGAGAGAGACAGAATGTGTTGTGCCACTTGTGATTGAGATGTGGGCCCAAGATGAGTATTGGAAAGAGAATATCCTCACGGCACAAAAGCGTTTGAATGAGGTTTGTGTGCAAACGGGTGTTCCGAGATTGTTTGACCACTAACTCTACTTAGAATTATTAACCAGTTTCTCTTTGCGTTCTCGATGCTCCTAACGAAAAGAGAAAATGCAGCATATTGCCCCCAATATGCTGCATTTTTATATCAACATGTCGCTCTAAACTGTTGAAGCTGAGGTTATGTCAATGTCGAAATAGTGGCGGTTCTTAAACAGCGATCGTCACATGATCACGGCCCACTTCAGCCATCTGAATCAGGTAGTCCGTATGGTACTTCTTCTTGATGACGATTTGGCTACCGATTTCAGCAACAATCTTTACCACTTCCAACGCATCAGAAGGATGCAATGAAGAGTCTTTTGAAATTTCGATATTAACGCCTAAATTTGCCAATTTGATGATGTCGCTAGAATGCATGGTCGTGTCCAAGGTATTTGATTTTCGTGGACTATATCATTATCGATTTATTTAACTCTACTCTACCAAGTCTAAAGTTTCGGTCGATGTTCTCAAACTATGATTCCAATATGTAAGTAGTCGATCTCTCTCACAAACTGGGTGGTTCAATCTCTGCAACGTGATGTGTCTACTAATTCCTTTATATACTGCCTCTATTAAGTGATTAGCTTGCTGATCTTCAATAGGGGCATTTTTGGAGCAGGCACTCATCAAACCTAATATTCTTTTGGATCTCTCAGTATGAAAATTGTTATTGCACCAGACTCGTTTAAAGAATCTTTATCGGCGGTATCGGTGGCGGCGTGTATTGAAAAGGGTTTTCGTGAAATCTTCCCTGACGCTGACTATGTGACTTTACCTCTGGCCGATGGTGGCGAAGGTACGGTAGATGTATTGCTACAAGGTTTAGCCGGACAAAAGCGAACCCATCAAGTTGAAGGGCCATTGGGTGAGTTGGTTGGTGCTGAATGGGCGATGCTTGAACCATCGGAGCATAACCAGAATAAAACGGCTTTGATTGAAATAGCCGCAGCATCGGGTTTGGACTTGCTGGCGCCAGAACAGCGCGACCCTTTGATTGCTTCGTCTTTTGGTACAGGACAGCTGATATTAGAAGCGATAGAGCAGGGCGCTCAAACCATCATTCTTGGATTGGGTGGCAGTGCGACCAATGATGGCGGCGCGGGTATTGTTCAAGCTCTAGGTGGGCGCTTGTTAGGTAGTAAAGGGCAAGATCTTGGCAGAGGTGGTGCAGCACTTGCAGAACTCACATCAATAGATCTTACCAGCTTAGATTCTCGCTGCGAAGATGTCGAATTGATTGTGGCATGCGATGTTGATAATCCATTGTGTGGTGATAACGGTGCCAGCCATATATTCGGCCCACAAAAAGGGGCGACTGCGGATCAAGTATTACTGCTCGATAAGGCGCTAGCGAATTTTGCTCAAGTCGCAGAAACACAAGGTTGTATCGGTGGCGATGATCCTGTTTACAAGCGTGTGGGTTATGGCGCGGCTGGTGGTACGCCAATGGGGCTCGGTTTGCTATTCAATATGCAGATTAAACCCGGTATCGAGATGGTACTTGATATTCTTAAAGCCGATGATGTGCTGAAAGGTGCAGATTTGGTGATTACTGGTGAAGGGCAAATGGATAACCAAACTCTGCAAGGGAAAACGCCTTATGGCATTGCTAAACGAGCGAGCTTACAAGGCATTCCGACCATAGGCATTGCTGGCTCGCTGGGAACAGAAGTAGAAGCGCTTTATGGTGAAATGAACAGCTTGTTTGGTACGGTTCGCTCTCCTCAGTCACTTGACCAGGTTCTGCTAGAAGCCGAATTAAACCTTACCAGAACGGCGAGAAATATCGCTGCGACTCTGAAAGTAGGTCATGCGATTTTGAAATAAAGTGTGTTTTGACAATGGGTTACTTAACATCATAGTTTGATAGGTTTTATAGATAGCAACGATAAATAGAAACGATTATATTTTATACTCTTAGAGGTCTATTCTATATCCATAGTGTTTTTAGGGCTTTTTAAAGGAAGTCCGTATAAATATCAAGGTGCACTCACTATTGCTGTACCTTTGGACCTTAAGGAATAGATCATGAGTAAAAAACTAACTACAGCTGCGGGTTGTCCTGTCGCTCATAACCAGAATGTTCAAACTGCGGGCAAACGTGGCCCTCAACTGCTTCAAGATGTTTGGTTCTTAGAGAAAATGGCGCATTTTGACCGTGAAGTCATTCCAGAGCGTCGTATGCACGCGAAAGGCTCAGGCGCTTACGGCACATTTACTGTGACGCACGACATCACAAAATACACCAAGGCAAAGCTGTTCTCTGAAGTGGGTAAACAGACCGACCTGTTTGCACGTTTTACGACAGTAGCGGGCGAGCGTGGCGCGGCTGATGCAGAACGTGATATCCGCGGCTTTGCATTGAAGTTTTATACTGAAGAAGGCAACTGGGATATGGTGGGTAACAACACGCCGGTATTCTTCCTTCGTGATCCTCTTAAGTTCCCAGACCTAAACCACGCGGTTAAACGTGACCCTCGCACCAACATGCGTAGCGCGAAAAATAACTGGGATTTTTGGACTTCTTTGCCGGAAGCGCTTCACCAAATCACTATCGTAATGAGTGATCGTGGTATTCCCGCGACTTACCGTCACATGCACGGCTTTGGTAGCCACACGTTCAGCTTTATTAACGCAGACAACGAGCGTTTCTGGGTTAAATTCCACTTCAAATCTCAGCAAGGTATTAAGAACCTTTCTGATGCAGAAGCGGCACAAGTGATCGGTGACGATCGCGAAAGCCACCAACGTGATTTGCTAGACAGCATCGATAACCAAGACTTCCCTAAATGGACATTGAAAGTACAAGTGATGCCAGAAGCGGATGCAGTGAAAGTGCCATACAACCCGTTCGATTTGACTAAGATCTGGCCTCACGCTGATTACCCATTAATTGAAGTGGGTGAGTTTGAATTGAACCGTAACCCGCAAAACTTCTTCGCTGAAGTAGAGCAGTCGGCATTTAACCCGGCGAACGTGGTTCCGGGTATCAGCTTTTCCCCAGACAAGATGCTACAAGGCCGTCTGTTTGCTTACGGTGATGCACAACGTTACCGTTTAGGTGTCAACCATCAGCACATCCCAGTGAACGCGCCTCGTTGCCCTGTGCACAGCTATCACCGTGATGGTGCAATGCGTGTTGACGGTAACTTTGGTAGCACACTCGGTTATGAACCAAACAATGAAGGTCAGTGGGCAGAGCAACCCGATTTTGCAGATCCAGCATTGAATCTTGAGGGTGCCGCTGCACACTGGGATCACCGTGAAGATGAAGATTACTTCTCGCAACCGGGTGACTTGTTCCGTCTGATGACACCAGAAAAACAAGCGATTCTGTTTGATAATACTGCTCGTAACCTAGGCGGCGTACCTAAAGAAATTCAACTGCGCCACCTAAGACACTGTTACAAAGCCGATCCAGCTTACGGTGAAGGCATTGGTAAACTGCTTGAAATCGATGTAAGCGAATTTAAGTCGTAATCAATCATCTTGATTAGTTAATCGAAAGGCCGTTGATTGAATCACTCGATGGCCTTTTTGATCCCTGTTCTAAATAAACAAATAAATAAGTAATTAAGCTATTGAATCTTAGGTTATTGCCTAATGATAGTTTTTGCCTATCAAATTAATAAATTCAGCCCATTATCTTTATTAATCAGTCGGGATTATCCTACGGCTATCAGTTTATAAAGTAATAGAGTTTGAGATGAGTAAGAGCGCATTAATCGTTGAAGGTGGAGCAATGAGAGGCATCTTCGCAGCCGGAGTATTGGACGCCTTCATGCAAGACGATTTCCGTCCTTATGATTTTGCCATTGGTGTATCTGCGGGTGTGTCGAACCTTGTTGGTTACCTGTCTCAAGCACCAAAACGCAGCTATAGCGTGATTACTACCATGGCAACGGATAAGACGTTCTTTAACCCTGCTCGCTTTGCCAAAGGTGGTAATTTGGTCGACGTTAAGTGGTTGTGGGATGAATCTAATCAACGCTATCCACTCGATTGCGGTGAGCTGTTCTCAAGTGTTCCCTTAATTGCTGCTGTAACGAACGTCGATACTGGCAGTGCGGATTACTATCATATCAAGCCTGAAAACCTATCTAACGTGGTTGAAGCGACAACCGCGCTACCTATCGCTTACCGTGAGACACCATGTTTCTCGGGTGGTTGCTATACCGATGGTGGTGTGGCTGATTCGATTCCAGTTCGTGAAGCATACCGACGTGGTGCACGCGACATTACCGTGATTCTGTCTCACCCACTTAGCTACCGAATGAAACCGCAGAAGTATCAGTGGATGCTGAAAAAACTGTTAAAGAAATTCCCGAATATTGCAGAGTCGATGGCGGTGCGTGCCGAAAACTATAACCAGTCTTTGGAGTTCATTCGTAATCCACCAAAAGATGCGACCATTAAAGTGATAGCGCCGCCAGAAGCGTTCGCGGTGAAGCGTTTAACTATGGATCAAACGGTCTTGAATGCAGGTTATGAGATGGGTGTGAAAGCAGGGGAAGAGCATCTTGCTATTAGAAAAGGTGTCTATGGCTTAGATACCGAAGATTGTCATTTCTGCGTTTAGAACTGTTTTTGAATGCGGGATAAACGAGAAGCCACGCTGTTCACTCAGGACTAGCGTAGCTTGATATTTTAGATTGAGTTTATTACTAACTCGGTCTGCTATTAACTCAAGTTGTTGTTAAACCAGTTCGTTGCCGCTGGTGTTGCCTGTGAAAAAGGCATCAACGCTGGTGAGCGTTGTATTGGCAATGTTGAACAGAGCATCTTTAGTCAAGAAGGCTTGGTGACCTGTGAACAATACGTTGTGACAAGCAGATAGGCGACGGAATACGTCATCCACAATCACATCATTAGATTTGTCTTGGAAGAACAGCTCTTTCTCGTTGTCGTAAACATCAAGGCCAAGCGCGCCGATTTTGCTCTGTTTCAGCGCTTCAATTGCGGCTGTCGAATCAAGCAGTTCACCACGACTGGTGTTGACGATCATCACGCCATCTTTCATTTTGCCGAATGCCGTTGCATCCAACAGGTGGTAGTTCTCTTTGCTCATAGGGCAGTGCAAAGAAATTACGTCAGATTCTTGGTAAAGCTCGTCGAGTTCTACGTATTTAGCACCCAGTTCTTTTGCCAATGGGTTCGGGTAGGGGTCGTAGCACAAGATGTTCATGCCCAAGCCTTTCAGGATACGCATGGTCGCTAGACCTATTTTACCTGAACCGATCACACCAACGGTTTTACCGTGGAAGTTGAAGCCAACCAAACCCTCAAGAGAGAAGTTCGCGTCACGAGTACGTTGGTATGCCTTGTGTAGTTTACGATTCAAACACATCATCATGCCGACGGTGTGTTCTGCTACCGATTCTGGTGAATAAGCAGGAACGCGAACCACTTGCAGACCAAACTCTTTGGCTGCACCTAAATCGACTTTATCAAAGCCCGCACAGCGCATCGCGATCAGCTTGGTGCCGCCTTTAGCAAGAATCTCTAACACGTCTCGCGATAGGTCATCGTTTACAAACGCACAAACCACTTCGTTGCCGTGCGCCATTTTTGCTGTTGTTGTAGTGAGTCGAAAATCGTGAAAATGGAACTCGGCGTTGAGTTCGCCTTTTGCCAGTTCAAATGATTTTTCGTCGTATGATTTTGAGCTAAAAAAAGCAATGTTGAGCATGGCTTCCTCTCTTACCTAAAATATAAATAACCCACTGATTCATTCTTTGAAACGGGATTAAAACTAATAACTCTGTTCAGTGTGCTAGAGTTTTTTTCTCTTGTCTATCACCATTAGTCATTGTAATTACTATGGTTATTTGGTCTGTTGTCTTCACTTATTGAACATTAAAAATCACAGTACGAGGCAGCTTGCTTATAAGTTCATCAATATTGAATGGATCTTACTTTCGGGTGTTGAACATCTTCTTAGTCTCTTTCTCAGACCAGAAGTTAATGTTGAATTGTGCGTCGTCGCTCAGCTCTACTCGATGCCAATATTGAGGTGGACTTGTGGCAAATTGCCCTGCTTGGATCGTGATAACACTTTCTGGTTCTGTCGCGTCGGCATCGGCAAAACCATAGAAGGTGACGGTGCCTTTCATTACGCAGATCTGCCCGAATACACCTTCTGCGGTGTTGTGGTGATTAAGCAATGCAGCCGGTATGTTGTCTTTGGTGAAAAATGGCGTTGAACGTTGAATTTTCCAGTGTGACGGAATACGTAAATGACTCATATAAAACCTCTTGTCTGTATTTTGAATACAAGCTTTAGCTTTGATTGAATTGGTGACCGTGATTACCAGTAGTTTTCACTGCTGAATTGGCCGGGCTTTCGGCGTAAGTGCTTCTCGAAACCTAAGTTGGTTAGAGCTTCACTTGTGTCGCGAACCATTTGCGGATTGCCACAAAGGTAGAAAAAACTGCGGGTTTGATTGAAAGTGACAGACGTGGTTTGCTCAAGGTCGCCTCCAAGTAACAAGCTTGGGATTCGTCCGCGCAAAGTTCCGGTGACTGATTCTCTAGAAATAATTGGCACATATTGTAGTTTCCCCTGAAAGTGTTCAACGAGTTGATTGATTCGATCTTGATACGTGAGGTCTTGCTCTGTTCTTACGGCATGAACCAGTACAAGGTTTTTGAACGAGGTGATTTTTTCAGATTCAGAGCCGTTTTGCTGTTGTATCTGCATGCTTTCGAGCATTGAGATAAAAGGCCCAACGGCGGTTCCGGTTGAAAGCATCCACAGATCCTCGGCGATCTCTGGAATCTCATTTAGCGTCATAAAGCCGCTTGGGTCTTTGCCTACAAATATGTCATCGCCTATCTTCAACTCATGAAGTTGAGGTGAAAGCTGCCCGTTCTGATCCTTAATAATCAAAAATTCCAGATGTTGATGACCTTGTTCGTGCTCTGGCGCATTCACCATGGAATAAGCACGTCTGACAAGCTCCTCCTCGTTGTTAAGTAAACCAAGTTTCGTGAACTGTCCCGCTTGATAGGGCGAGATTGGCGCACTGACTTGCAGTGAGAACAGCTGATCTGTCCATTGTGTTTTATGTAAGACTTTGCCAGTTACCAAACCATGAGGAATATCTGTCATATCATCACCTTTACTTAGAGAAGTTATCTCATTAAGGATACTCAACTATTTACACTTTGGAGTTGCATGTACCATGCCATTAGTGAGAATGCTTATCAATACTGGTTATTCGGTAAAAATCAACTTGAATGATGTCAAATAGACTTTGTACTGCTGTGTCTAAATGACATCTTTGTTGTTTTTTGATGTGATTCCTTGTGATTAAGAACGATGAGTTGCCCTATGGGCACAGACCAAAATTAGTTCCGTGGTTTGACCCTTAATGTATTCACCAATAACTAAAGAGAATATTTTATAGATGAGTATAATGGCGGCTTTCGATCTCAATATAGCCGTGTTTTATGCTTGATAATCTTCGTATGGCCTTGAACGTATTGTTCGTGACTATCAATACCGCAATGACTGCGTTTACCGTGAGCTTCTTTGGCCTCATCAAACTGATTCTTCCAATCTCTATTGTTCAAAAGTCATGTACTCGTTTAGCGAATTTCACATTTTGGTGTTGGGCTTCGCTCAATCTTTGGATGTTGAATGTGAATAACGATATCGAGTGGCAAGTTGAGGGCGGGGAAGACATCTCGACCAAGCAATGGTATTTGATGATGTCGAATCACCTCAGTTGGGCGGATATCGTGATCTTGTCTTCGATCTTGAAAGACAAGATGCCAATGACCAAGTTCTTCCTTAAGCATGAATTGCTGTACGTCCCTTTTGTTGGTTTGGCTTGTTGGGGCTTGGATATGCCTTTCATGAGACGTCACTCACGTGAGTTTTTGATTCGTAACCCTGAGCGTCGCAATGATGATTTCGATGCAATTAATAAGGCATGCACTAAGTTCAAATGGGCACCGACAACCTTGGTGAATTTTGTGGAAGGGACTCGTGCAAACCACGAGAAACTGACGACAACGAAAACACCTTATCGACATCTACTCAAGCCAAAAACCGGCGGTGTGGCGTTCGCTCTGTCTGCTATGGGCCCAATTTTGGATGGTATTGTAGATGTTACTCTGGCTTATCCAGAAAATCAGGCTTCTCCATTTGAAGACATGCTGAAGGGTAAAATGACCAAGGTGGTGGTGCGTATTAAACTGCACCCAATGGATGAGAACGTGAACGGTAATTATTTTGAAGATAAAGCGTTTAAACGTCGTTTCCACAGTTGGTTGAATAATACGTGGAAAGAGAAAGACGACTATCTAGATACGGTTTATGGGGTTGATACGCCCTCTGAGGTTGAAATGATTGATGAACCTGATGTCGCTTATAAGAAACAAGAACAATAAGCTCATACCAAATCGATAGCATCAAAAAAGCCGATAGTTCATTGAACTGTCGGCTTTTTTATTGATTGGGCTTTGTCTACTCAAACAGTGCAGTCAGTGCTCACTATGTTTTAAAGCGCTAAAACAAGGATGGTCAAAGAGTGAGGAAGTTAAATAGCTTGGTAAGCCTCAATGATGTGCTTAACTTCACTGGTTTTTCCTTGCTTCTCTTGTCCTTGATGGATGCGCAAGTAGTGCTGCAATGTTTTGGCTTTGTATTGCTGTGATACTTGCTTCTGTTGTTCACAGTTCGGAGTCCAGATCTTGTCGCCGACGCTTGATATCTCAGTTACCGTTCGGTTATTGCCGTTTTCATCTAGATTTTTGTCGCTTTCACCTTGGTTATTGCTGACCAATAAAATCTCGTAGTAACGACGGTTTTCTTCAATTAACACTTCATCAATTAGGCTGAAATTGAGCGCCTTTAAATGATTTCTTAGCTCGAACTGCTGATGAACAGGGCAAAGCAAAAAATCGATCGCTTTGTCTGGATGCTTGCAATGAATATCGTCGACGAGCTTTTGTGTTAGATCGCCTCCCACCCCCGCAATAATGACTAGATGTCTGCCAGTGTGCTTTTCCAATGGAATCGCTGCGACATCCAAGCAGTAGACTTGCCATTGGCTGGTAATCGCTTGTTGGTCCGAATTATCTTGGGGAAAGTAACGCGTTAGCTTGCTTTCCAGTTCATTCATCAGAGAAGGGACAATATCGACAAAATGAATCTGCGGTGCTTTGTGGTCAGATAATAGTTGAACACCCAAAAAGCCGTGATCACAACAACAGTCCCAAATATGTTGGTAGCCATTGCTGACAAGGGAGTGGAGAGTTTGCAGTCGGTTACTTAGCTTCATAAGGCTCGTGTCGTTAAAAAAGGGTATTGTTGTATCGAACGCGCATTGTAATGACTTTCCATAAAAACAAAAGCACCTAGGGGATTAATCCTAGGTGCTTTTTTGTTATCGTACCAATCGCTGTGATACTAGCGTGTTAGCTAATGTCTACGACGCTTTGGCTACGCCTCTAATGTGACCTTCTACTCGATTCTTTCCAAGTTGTAGTGCGATAAGCTTTGCTTGTTCGGCAAGGGCTAAAGCCGAGTTTGTTTCACCTTCTATTTGCGAAAACCCGACGCTGATACTGAGTGACAATGTGATATCCGGAGTGACTATGGTTTTCTCGGCGATGCTGACTCGACATTGTTCCAATTGGTGCTTGGCATCCTTCGCATCATTCGCTTTGAATAAAACGGCGAACTCCTTGTCCCCAACTCGAGCAAGGCAAAGCCCTTTTGGCTTAGGAAAGTAAGAACGCATAGCTTCTGCGGCAAGCTTTATCATCTTGTCGCCAATCGCTTCACCGTAAGCTCGATTTACGTGGTCAAAGTTATCGATATCGAGCAGAGCTACATAGGTATCGGGTTCGCATGCGTAGTTGTCGATCGCGATGTTAAAACTACTTTTGTTGTCTAACTGAGTCATGAGATCTTTACTGCTTAATTGATGGTGGAGCAGTAAGTTAGACAACGAGACTTCGGTGTAATCTTTGATCATACGTAAAATACTTTGGCTGATCGGCAAGGGCGCATTGACGTAAATCACCGCGATTAGCTGGTTACGAGAGTGCAAAGGGATACAGTAGTGGCGTTGGAGTATTTTGAGTTTACGTGCCAATGGATCCGCGTATTTACTGTTTCGATAAGCCATGGTCTCGGGAGCAAATCGCTCAGCAAGGGCTTTGTCAGAATGTACCGTTGATTTGTTTCCATGATAATCGATGGTACTGAATGAATAGCTCTCTGCTTGATAAAGGCAGAATTGAATGCCTTTTTGATAGGTAAAGCTATTGAATATGGCTTTTAACTCTCGTTTAAAGCTGGCGAGATCATCAACTTTATTCAGTTGAGACAACGATATGTTCAAGCGGTGAGCCAGGTAGTGCGCGCCAATCCACAATAGAAGCAGTGACCCGAGTACCACGCCAGTTAGCGTAAATTGGTGTGAGCTGGTGAGTATGTCGTGACGATCAGTGCCCGAGACGAATACCCAGTTTAAGCCATTGTCAGCATCAAATACCGTTATTTTGAAATTATCTTGATAGTAGTATTCATGTTGACCGACGGTCTCACCTTGCGAGAGCTGGTGGCTGATGCCGGCATGATAGCTGATGGATTTGGAGCCAATGCGTTTCGGATCAGGATGGAAAACCAGTCGTTCGGTTGCTCTATCAACCACAAATACATAGCCACGGTCTAATGTCTTTAAGTCTCTCAGGCCTTGTGTTGTATGCAAAAGATCAAACTCAATCCATATTTCTTTGTTCAACTGTTCCGTTGTGTGTTTGATCGCGAATACCCAACGGCTATCGGGTTTTTGATAGGTAGAAGAGATGTAAAAACCGTCTACAACGCTATCAATTGGATTCCACTGGATGGCATCGATCTGCTCATTAGAAAGAGGTAGACCACGAGTTGAGATATATTGTTGGGATTGAGGCTGGTATTGAACAATATCGGAGAAGTTAGGTGTTCTTTTAAGAATATTGTCACTAAGCTCCCTGAATTTTTGATCACCGACGGGTTCTGAGGTCGATAAGCTTAAACTGGTTTCCAAAAAATAGAGCTTGCCGAATGTGGCTTCGATGTTGGAATTGATGATGGAACTTGCGATACGAATATTTGAAAGTGACTGTTCGGTTGCTGTCGTTTCTACTTTTTCAAGTTGAGCAGCAGCAAGATAGAGCATCCCTCCAGTTAATAAAATAATGTATGGTTTAAAAAGCCGAATTAATGTTTTAGGTAAAGCCATGATATCCAAAGACGTTATAGATTCATTTTTATAGTACGGCCATACTAAACAGTTTTCGTAATCACATCAATGCAAAATGTTCCATATAAAAAATTGAGTTTGTGACGTTCAGCTAATAAAAAAGCCAGTCAAAAAATAACTGGCTTCTTCGGTTTCTGGCGTTCTATTAAGCTGTCTTAGCTTTTAACCTTAATCAAATCAAATCAAATCAAATCAAATCAAATCAGTCTTGTCTGGTGAATAGTGCAAAATCGCCATTGAAACGGGAGATAACAGCATTTCACCTTCGGCATGACCCGGTTTCACGTTTCGCAAGTTGGTATCACAGATGGTTACCCAGTCTTGCTGACGGTCACTCGGTAAAGAAAATCGAGCAGGAGCGTTGGTTTGGTTGATCAGATAAATCAACTCGTCGCCATCCTTGCCGATGCCTAAATGTAAGGCTACGGAGCTTAAACGGTTCCAATCATCATGTTCCATAAGTGTGCCATCAACACGCCTCCAGAATATACGGTTAGAGTTACGTTTATCGCCACTGAACGCTTTGATAAACGGCACCATGTATTGCTGACGTGCAGATATCATCTCAGACAGCCAAGTCTTAAAGTAGGTTTTACGCTCTGAGCTTTCCCAGTTAAGCCAACTGGTGACCCCGTCTTGGCAGTACGCGTTGTTGTTACCCTTTTGAGTATGAGATAACACATCGGCCGTCAAAATATGTGGAATACCGAATGCAAATAACAGGCTAGCCATGAAGTTACGCTTTTGCTTTTCGCGTGTTGCGATAACCAAAAGGTTTTCTGTGTTGCCTTCTACACCATAGTTTTCAGAGCGATTATCACCGTGTCCATCGCGGTTGCTCTCACCATTTTCTTCATTGTGCTTATGTTTATAAGAAACAAGATCTTGCATGGTGAAACCGTCATGATAAGTGATGTAGTTAACGGTTAATTTGTACGGCCAGTGTGCGGCACTGTAGATGTCACGAGAGCCCATTAAGCGAGTCGCAAACTCTTTCAAGTAGCCTTGATCACCACGCCAGAAGCTACGAGTGATATCTCGCAGTTTGTCGTTGCACTCATTCCAACCCAGCGGAAAATTACCAACTTGGTAGCCATTTGGCCCGATATCCCATGGTTCTGCAATTAACTTGGTTTCTTTTAGTACCGGATCTTGGGCAACAGCTTTGAAGAAAGCAGCCTCAGGATTGTAGTTATCGCCTTCGCGCCCCAGTGTTGCTGCCAAATCAAAACGGAAGCCGTCGACTTGGAACTCACTAACCCAATAGCGCAGTGTATCCATCACTAAGTTGAGTGCTGGCTGGTGGGTGAGGTCGACCGTATTACCACAACCGGTGAAGTTCGCGTAATGACAGCCATGCTTAATGTAGTAGCGGCTATCGAGTGCTTTTAGGTTGAAGGTTGTGCCGCCTTCACCGCCTTCTGCAGTGTGGTTGTAGACGACATCGAGAATGACTTCGATACCGTTGCGGTGCAGTTCTCGAATCGCGGTTTTGAGTTCACTAACGGCGTCTTTCTCTGCGTAGCGTGGGTCTGGCACCATGAACAAATATGGATTGTAACCCCAGTAATTCACTTTCCCCATATCCAATAGGTGGGGTTCATGCATACATGCAGCAATAGGTAAAAGTTGTAGAGAATTGATGTTTTGCTGTTTATAGAATGCAAGCATTTCGGGGCTAACTAACCCCAAATAACGGCCTTTTGTATTGGTCGCGACTTCTGGGTGAAGTTGAGATAGGCCTTTAACATGGGTTTCGAAAAGAACGGTCTCTTCGCGGCTAATACGCGGCTTTTCGACATCTTGCCAATCGAACGTGTCATCAACTACGAGACACTTCGCCATCGAAAAGCTTTTTTCATTGGTATAGGGCGTTGTGTAATCGAGCGGTTCGCTGATTGCTTTAGCATAAGGGTCGGAAAGCAAGATCGGGCCATTATCAGTTTCAGCAATGAAACCGTATTTTTGCCCAGCTTTAATACCATCAACAAATACATATCTGATATCAGCGTATTCATTTTCCAATTTATAAGTGGTGAACTCATCGTTCTCGTCAAAAAGAGCGAGAGAGAGAGATTTACAGTCAGGGGAATAAATTGAGAAGTTACAGCCAGTGTTACCTAGCGTTGCGCCTAGTGGATAAGGGCGAGCGAGCGTTCTAGTCATTGCTTGATTTCTTGTTCGTTTATCGACATCAGTGAACTATTAGTAAAAGGCTTTGTCCCATTAAGGTCAAGCAACTTCATAGAATAAATTTTGTTGAAAAATAATTCATCGATGAAGTTCAAATTATATATTTGAAGTAGATCTCACTTATGCTGAATAATTAGATCTGTGTGCTGTCTACTCCTCCTAGATTAAGTGATCCAACCCTTTAAAACACCATTCCGTATAAATTCTACTCCCTTCTCATCCCCCTTAATTTAGTTCGGGGTGGAGGAAGTCAAACTTGTCACCCCCTCTTAATATTGGCTCCGTTGAAACGAATCAGGGGAAACCCTAAACCTCTCTATCTTACGCCCACCATTACTGCCTTTGGTTGTCGCAAGAGAGCAAAAATATAAAACCTAAAATAAATCGTCCTTAATGGAGTTAAGAATGAAAAAAGTAAGTTTGATTGCTGCTGCAGTGGCTTCTGCACTTGTCGCTGGTTCAGCGTTCGCAGAAAATGACGTTGCACTTGATGTAACAAGTGGTGACTCTTCAATGGAAGTAGAGGTGAAAAACCCTACTGACGTTATCACTGACGGCTGGGAAGTTCACGGTTACATGTCTTCTAACGTTCGTGTTGTAGATGGTAAAACAGTAGACACTGAATTCGGTAAGCCAGATTACAAAACAGCGGGTACTCACGGTAAGAGTACTAACCAAGTTGAATTTGTAATTAAAAAGCACTCTGAGTACCAAAATGGTGTGTGGGCGGACTACGTTCTTCGTACTGAATATGGTAATGGTAACTCATACGCTTATTCTTCTGAAGGCGGACAAAAGAAGAATGATGATTCTCAGTTCGAAGTAAAAGAAGCTTTCGTTGAGCTCGGCGGTATTTTAGGTGAAGACACTTCTATTTGGGGTGGTCAACGTTACCTAAACCGTGCAGCAGGTCTTTTATCTGGTGAGTTCTGGAAACAATCATCTGGTATTGGTGCAGGTATTCAAACTAAGCTTGCAGGACATACTGCTGGTATCGCATACGTAATGGCTGATCCTGATGCGGGTGCTGCAGATTCTTACGCGATTGACTGTAAGCAAAAAGATGGTACTACATCGACAAACCCGAATGAATGTAAAGTGAATAAAAATGGTGCAAAAGAAAGAGAGACACTCTCTTCTATTGACTTGTACTACTACGGCGTGGATGCGGGTATCGGTAGCCTAGACTTTGACCTTAAATATGGTCAGAAACACATTAATGGCGGTGAGAACGAAGACGGTATCGGTGCTGCTGTAACGCTTAATACAAGTTACTACGGCCTAGACGGTTGGACTCAAAACGTAATTGCTTACGGTTCTGGCGTAATGAAAAACCGTGGTGTTAACTTCGGTGGTTGGTCTGGTGGTGGTGATAAAGAAGAATCACTATTCTTGACTTCTTACGGTGTGCTTAATATCTCTGAGAAATGGCAGCTAGGTACGGAAGCAGTGTACTTTACAGCTCTTGACCAACTGTTTGGCGCTGAAGGTTTGACTCGTTACATGGTTGCTGCTCGTCCTTCTTACAAACTGAACGACAACGTTCGTTTAGAAGCAACAGCTTCATACGGACATGAAGAAGGTGATGAAGGCTACTGGGGTCGCACAGGTGATGCTCTAGAAAGTAACATTCTAAACCTTGAAATTGCAACAGCGTTTACTGCGAACTCTGACTACTTCGGTCGTCCACAAGTTAAGCCTTACATTAGCTACATTAAAGCTGATGATGAAGCAAGTGCAGGTATTATCGGCATCAATGACGGCGATGATGAATTTGTATTCGGTGTACACACTGAAATTTGGTTCTAAACCGTTTAAAGTATAAGGCAGCCATTGGCTGCCTTTTTCCGTTTCCCCCAACAACAACCAATAGTGAGAGAGATTACAATGACAAATAAAAGCTCTATGTTAGCCGTGGTACTAGGTGCCTTGCTAAGCGGTTGTGCTTCCGATGCTCAGGTTCAAACTAAACTCGATGCACCTACCAATGCAGAAGTCTGCTGCAGCGATTTTTCGCAGTTCCCATACGCACAATTGAATGATAATGAAGATTTAAAGTTTGATATCGACTTGGGATCACCTGTCGGTACATTTACAACAGGTAATAGCCACTTTGCAGCGTTCAAGTTCAGCGAACGCTCAGGAGAGATGGTCGTTAAGCTATCGAGCTTGATGATCGATGATTCAGTTTTTGCTCCAGAAGCCATGCTTCTAGATGAAAACTTTAAGCCAGTGCAAACATTGAAGTTTGAAGACTTTAAGGTTCAGGCATCCGACGCTTTTACTCGCACGAGTTACATTGAGCGCTTGCGTATTGATGCGAGTAAGACACCTTATATTGTTATCTACACGCCTGCTGATGAGCTTGGCAATAAGGTGAAAGTTGATCACCCAGCAAAGGTGAGAGCGAAAGAATTTGGTGAGGTGATGCCTATGGTCACCGATCCGGTATACACCAATCAATTAGGTGGTCGTTTAGAGTTAGAAATTAAAACTTTAAAACTTCGCCCTTACCGAGCTAAACCTGCCGTAGCGCCAGTCGCTGCTGTTGCTGCCCCTGCCGCTCTGGCAGCGACTGCAACGACAACAGCAGTCGCACCGAAGAAAGCAGACACGCAGATACGTGTGCAGCAAGAGACAAAAGACTTCTATTTGTCTGCGATTCAAAATGCGGTGAAGTCAGGTGATATACCGAAAGCTTTAGGTTTGTTAGATGAAGCGAAGGCGCTTAATGTTGAAGGCGCACAAGAAGCTTTTGTACGAGCCGTCAACGCAAAATAGCTTGTTAGCTTGTTAGCTTAATAACTTAATAGATTAGTAGGCTTAATGGCTTAGCAGCCCTGTATCTTAGTCGCTTAGATAGAGATAGAGATAGAGATAGAGATAGAGATAGAGATAGAGATAAAGATAGAACGCTCCTTTAAAGGGGCGTTTTTTATATCTGAATTTATAGACACTTCAAGTTTAGAGGTCGTTATGCAATCTGAATTGATTATTATCGATGAGTTCTTTATTCCAGAGTTGAATCGAACTCGAACGCTCCGCATTTACCTTCCTGCGGGCTATCACCAAGTAGAGCACGCTTATCCTGTCTTATACATGCATGATGGACAGAATGTCTTTGAGAAGTCTACAGCGACGTATGGGATGTGTTGGGACGCACAAACGACACTCGATGAGATGCAAAGGCTCGGTAAGTTATCAGGGTTAATTGTTGTCGCCATCGACAGCAGTCATGAGCTTGATGGCATGGAGCGTTATAATGAGTATTCGCCTTGGTGCGCTAACCAAGAGATAAAAGAGTTGGGTGTTGGTGATGAGCTACTTAAATTTGGTGGTGAAGGGGACGAGTATATGGCGTTTATCTGTCATACATTGAAGCCTTATATCGACCAAACATACAGAACAAAGCCGAACCGAGAGTTTACGTACCTTGCTGGCAGTTCAATGGGCGGGCTAATTAGCTTATATGGTGGCTCACTGTACCAGAATACCTTTGGCGTGCTTGGGATTTTCTCTCCGGCGTTTTGGTTCAATAAACCCTCATGCTTCGAGTATATGAAAGAGTTCAACTTTCTGTCTCCAATGAAAATATATATGGATATGGGAACGGATGAAGCTCGTGAAGAGACAAGCGTGGATTTTGCTGACGTTTATCTGAGTGGTTCAAGGAAAATGAACTCGTTACTCACTCAAAAGCCGAACGTGACGCTGTTTTATCAAGAAGGACAAGGTCATCAACACAATGAACTGGCTTGGTCGTTGCGATTCCCGGATTTTATCGACTTTATTTTTAGACAATAAAAGAAGGCCTAACTCCGTTTTGTCTTCGTAAACGGAGTATTAGGCATGCTTTTTTATCGCTTTATAGCCGTATCACTTTATACGTCTATAAAGCGATAGGCTTAGTATCAGCAAAGCTAGTCCTTGGCTGCTGACAATTTTTGCTTATTGCGTTTATTCAACAAGTAGTCCTTGCTCATCAAGCTGTTGTGTTGCCTTGTAAAGTCAGGCTTGGCAAACTGTAAATCTCGTAAGATGGCGTTATTTGGCTTTGGTTGAATCTCAAACTGCGCTTGTTTGTCGTTAACCGTGACCTGTTGTTGGTGACTGTCGATCATGATTTCCAACGATGGTGTTAATGGTGTCGAGATTACGGCAACAGACTCATGGTTTATGTCTAGCGTAAGCACCAATGTGATTTCGGGACTTACCGTATCTTCTAGATTTGACTGAATCTTGTAATGAGAAATCCCATTTTTAGATTCAAATGACAGTCGTAGCTGGTTTCCTTGACCAAAAGGCAATGAAGCCACTAATTCACTCCAACAACATGGAAAATTTGGTGTTAGGTGTATCTGATTGTCCAATAAGCGTGGGCAATATCCCAAATAGTCCTGTTGCGCGTTACGAGCGTATTCTGAAACAGACCAGGCTTGTGCAAACGTGCCTGATTCTACAAGGTTGCGGTCATCTTCTTGATACGCATCCAAATTCTCACTCATTGTCCCTCTACAGCCTTGTGTAAGGATCTGTTTTGCCAAGTTTTTTGATAGTTGGTAACTGAGATCTTGCTGCTTAAACTTATTGAGCGCCGTAATGGTAAAGCCCGCATTCCACCCCCAGATCGTCCCGTTGTGATAACCCGCATCCTTGTGGTACATGACTTGATTGTCGTGATAAGGATGAAAATCGACATGCTCTTGTTGTAAGGAGCAGATGCCCCATGGGAACAATAGCGTTTCTACCGCGTTCTTGACGATGTATTGCTCTCTTTCATTCTGATTAAGCTGATTTTTCTGAGGAATTGAAATCGTCATCAACTGATTCGGGCGCACGCTATAATCAGGCACATCATCTTGTGATAAATGATCGGCTAGGCGATGGTTTTTACCATCCCAAAACTTGGTGGCGAAACTCTCTTTCACTTTTCCTGCTTGGATTGTCCAGCTCTTTTCTGATTCAGAGTCGCCCACCAGATTAGCGAGTTGAATAGCGCAGTTTAAGCTTTCAAACCACAAAGCTTGGATGTCATTGGCTTTAGGCCCGCGAGGAGACCAAGGTGTCATCCCATCAATTTTTGCATCCATCCACGTATCAGGGTGGCGATGTGCCATCAGACTGTCTTTATTCAGGCTGTCTTTATTTAAGCTACCTTCATTCAAGCCATCATTATTCAAGTAGTGTTTTTCGACACCCGTGATGAAACGCTTGAGAGTGGGATAAATGGCCTTAGCGAACGCCACATCGCCAGAGTAGTTGATGTACTCAAGGGCTTCACGAATCATCCAAGGAGTACCATCGGTGGTGTTATAAATGATGTTCGTTTTACTCGTCACTCGGTTCGGGATTCGGCCGTAATTTTTGGAGTTTTCGTCGAGCATCTGCATGGACGCAAAGTTTTCAATGATCTCTTTTGCTTCACTAAACAGCCCGTTAACCAAGCTTGTGCCGGACAAGGCGATAAAGGTGTCGCGGCCCCAACAGTCCTTAAACCAAGGTAAGCCAGCCCAAATGCCCGTGCCAAATTCATGACTCACAAAGGTTCGGCTTGCAAGGCGCGACCACATGACGGCTTGGTTGTATTCAAGGTCGTTGGTCCACAAATAATTCTTGGTTAAGAACTCATAAACTCGCTGTTGGTGAAGAACGTGTTCGTTACTTTTGACCGCTTGATTAACCAATGAGCTAGCGGCTTCAAGAGTTTCAGCAAAGCCGAGATAGACGATGAGTTCAGTTTGGTTATCTGACGTCGTGAGCATGAATTTTGCGTTGCTCTCTGAGAGCTGAACTAGGTCGCGAAGTTCAGGGTGAGCGTCTAGCGAGATCTCTCGCGCATGTACTGCATGGTTGCTCGCGATGGCGATAAATCTTGGGCAGCCGTCTGGGCAAACTTGAGGGCTGAGTTCTATGACGATGTTTGAGTCTGAAATATGAACTTTAGAGTGCGTTGTCGGTATGTTGAGTTCTGGAATTAGGCTTAAAGCGCTCGGTTTTGTTGATGAAACCGTAAGTGATACGAGTCTGGAACCTTGAATTAGGCTCAGCGACTCTCGACTATTCTCATAATGATGTTCAATACCATAAGGCGTCAGGCTGGCACGCTCAGCCTCTAACTTGTTATTGAATTTGCCATTGGTATAGCTGGCGAAGGTTCCCAGTATCCAACCTTGGTGGTGACGATATTTACCACCGTTTACATAGCTATAGGTTGCTCCATGATAGTAACCATCGACATTATCCCCGAACACAAACGGGAATGACTGTGTCTCTGAGATGGTGAGCTGCTGGAATAGTTGGTCATGTGGCATTGCAAATTCAGGGTGTTGCCAGCTAGGCTGCGACTCCGCAACTTCTATCAGATGTGCGTTAACAGGCTCGCGTTGAGGTGTTGATAGATCATTGTATTCCCCTTTGGTTACGGTGATCGTTGGCGTCGAAGAGCTGAATTGCACCTTCAAGGAGTATTGACCAGCGACAGCAGGAGAGAACAGTAGGTCGTTGCCAATGCCTTGTGTATTGATAAGCGGCATTGCTTGTTCCAATTCACAGAGAGTGGCTTCACTTTCATGCCCTGAAAGTGTCCATTGCTTGGTGCCATCTGAATCCGAAATTTTGAAGCGATAAAGGTCGGTAGATAAGCATAGGTTTGCTCGATAGGAGCCGTCTTGCTCTTTGAACAATGGGGTGTCTAACCCCCAACCATTGAACGTACCTTTTAGGTAAAGAGTAGGGATTTGCATAGCGAGTTGATTTCCAAAACAAAAAAGGCACAGCATGCGCTGTGCCAAAGGACAATAGGATATTAATATGAGGAAAGGTTATTTGGTAATTTGCTTAGCTGCTGTGTCTAGCGCTTCTCTAACGGTTTGCTTACCCTGCATTGCGTTATCGATAGCCGCACCTTCAGCGAACCAGTAAGCCGTCATTTGCGGGATGTTTGGCATGATTTCGCCGTTTTCAGCATTCGTCATGGTTGATTTGATGCGATCATCGCTCTCAAGAATTTTTTGGAATGATTTTAGTGTTACCGCGCCAAGAGGCTTGTCATCATTCATGGTTTTCAGAGCGTCGTCTTGGAATAGGTAGTTTTCTAAGAACTCGACAGCAAGATCAGTATTTGGACTCGCAGCATTGATACCCGCACTTAGGATTCCAACAAATGGGTTACCTTTACCGCCATTTAATGTTGGTAGTTCAGCAACGCCATAATTAACACCAAGCTTGTCTAAGTTACCCCAAGACCAAGGGCCATTAATGGTCATTGCCACATTGCCATTGGTGAACTCTGCTTCTGCTACTGAGTAATCCATATTCGGGTTAACTACCCCTTGGTTTACCATATCAACTAAGAATTGAAGGCCGCGAACACCCGCTGCATTGTTAACACCTGTGCTTTTAGCGTCATAGCCTGTTGCTGTTTTTTCAAACGCAAAGGCACCACCGGCAGAGATCATCGGCCAAGTGAAGTACGCATTTTTTACATCCCACATGATGGCTTTTTTGTTTTGCTTAGCCATCTCTTTCTGAATGGCAGCAAGCTCTTCCCATGTTTTTGGTGGGTTTGGAAGTAGGTCTTTGTTGTAGATTAGAGAAGGTGCTTCGATTGCTAGAGGGTAGCCCACAACTTTACCGTTGACTGTCACCGCATCCCAACTGAAGTCGACAAGCTTTTCTTTGAATTCTTTACTTGGATTAAGTTCGTGAAGTAGCCCTGATTCTGCGTAGCCACCAAAACGGTCGTGTGCCCAGAAAATGATGTCAGGGCCGCCGCCAGTTGCTGCGTGTTGTTGGAATTTAGCTTCCAGTGAATCTGGGTACTGAACGTTAATTTTTACACCAGTATCTTCTTCGAATTGTTTACCAATTTCAGCAAGCCCGGCATAACTTTTATCGCCGTTGATCCAGATTGTGATTTCACCTTCTTCCATAGCAAAAGCCGGTGCATTGAAAAGAGCAGCAAGGGTACAAATAGACAGTGTTTTCAATAGAGGTTTCATAGTTTTATTCCATATTCAGAAGGTTATCCATAACGATAATCACTTCTATCAGTTCTTATTATCTGAGAGTGATTTTAGCGATTTCCTCTCTTCTTGAGAAATAGGTAAACAGGTAAGAGATATAGTAAAAATCTATATCATTATGGTGAGCCTAGTATTTTGGAGGCAGTGGGTAGCTTTTGTGATGTTGAACGTGAAAAGAAATGTGAAGACGGGCTCAAACAAATTGATGGTGATTTGGCTATCGCTCGCTAAGAAGAGCGTTGCGTATATTGGCTTATGTGATGTCGGATCCAATATACGGATATGTCGAGTTAAATGTACGTTTATGTTGGAGCTAATATTTCGCTATGTCGGCTAAATATGTGGCTATGACAGTTAAGTTTTTTCGCTAAAGAACAACGAAAAAGGCAAGGGGTTACCTTGCCTTTGTTCGTGGACTAGCTCTTATGGTGCTATAGCTTCATAGCTTCATAGCTTCATAGTTTGATGCTTTATAGCTTTACAGCGAATGCCTCATAGCTTTACAGTTTTAAAGCGAAAGCTTCATAAGGGGCTAAGTTGAGTTGCGCGTCGAGGCTCGAAACCTCATCATAGTTTTTGATTAGGCAAGTTGCTGTTTGAGTACGATATTGCTCAGGGACGTCAAGCGTTAACGCTTCTCCAGAGAAGTTACATACGACAAATAGCTGCTCACCATCCAACTCACGTACATAGGCGAAAACCTTGTCGTGTTCTTCAAAAACAGGAATGAATGAACCGTAGACAATCGCTGGGTGAGCTTTTCGTAACTCTATCAATGTCTTGTAGTGATAAAATATGGAACTTGGATCAGCCAACGCACTTTCGACGTTGATCTCTGGGTAGTTTGGATTCAGCTCAATCCAAGGTGTTCCGTCAGAGAAGCCTGCATTAGTTTGGTTGTTCCAGTGCATGGGTGTTCTAGCGTTGTCACGGCTGTTCTCGTGAATGGCGTCCATCATGTGTTCATGAGTGACACCCGATTCCGTTTTTACTTTATAGAAATTGTGCGTTTCAATATCTTTATATTGGTCTAGATTGTCAAAAGCGACATTGGTCATGCCAATCTCTTCACCTTGATAAATGTAAGGTGTGCCTTTTAAGAAGTGCAAACACGTCGCCAGCATTTTTGCTGACTCAACTCGGAAATGTTTGTCATCACCGTATTTTGAAACCAAACGTGGCAAATCGTGGTTGTTCCAAAAAAGGGAATTCCAACCACCATCGGCCAGCTCTAGCTGCCACTTGGTCAGCACATTTTTGAACTCTCGAAGATCAAGCGGAATAGGGTTCCATTTGTCACCGTTCTCCCATGTCAGGGTAATGTGCTCAAATTGGAACACCATAGAAAGTTCATTTCTATCTTGTCCACTATATAGCTTGGCTATTTCTGGTGTTGCGTCCCAAGTTTCTCCTACGGTTAACAAATCCTTGTTACCAAAGGTCGCCTGATTCATTTGTTGTAATAGCTTGTGCAGCCTTGGTCCGTTCCCAGTGATTCCTTTATCGATCTCTTTACCAATAAGATCAATCACATCTAATCGGAAGCCGCCGATGCCAAGGTCAATCCACCAGTTCATCATGGTATGAACTTCTTCTTGAACCTTAGGGTTTTCCCAGTTCAAATCTGGCTGACGTTTCGAGAATAGATGGAAGTAATATTGTTGTGTGAGTTCATCCCACTGCCAAGCACTTCCGCCAAAGATAGAGCCTTGGTCATCCGGTGCATTGCCATCCGGTTTTGCATCGCGCCAGATGTAATAGTCTCGATACGGATTATCCTTTGAAGAGCGTGCTTGCTCGAACCAACGGTGCTCATCTGACGTATGGTTTACCACTAGATCCATAACAATCTTAATGTCACGTTCCTTCGCTTCATCCATCAGGTGTTTCATCTCTTCCATCGTGCCAAACTCTTCAGCAATCGCTTGGTAGTCGGAGATGTCGTAGCCGTTATCGTCCATTGGAGATTGATAAACAGGGGAGAGCCAAATGACATTAATGCCCAGTTCTTTGAGGTAATCGAGTTTGCTGATGATTCCATTTAGGTCACCGATACCGTCATTGTTCGAGTCTAAAAAGCTACGCGGGTAAATTTGGTAGACCACTGCGTCATGCCACCATTTCTGTTCCATCTCGATATCCACTTAATAAGTTAATTGACCTTACTATAGTGATTTCACCTTTCTGTGGGAAATAGCATTACTAATGCTCTCTATAGAAAAATCCTATATCATGAGCTCTATCCGCTGCACGCTGTGTTCAGTGGTTTAATTTGTTGAATTTCTAACCTCGCATTTTGTGATCGAATGCAAACTAAGAGAATCCTATGAACAAGCTATACCGATACTTTCTGATGGTTGCGCATACTGGCAGTATTAAAGGTGCCGCGGAAAAGCTGAATATTAGCCAGCCCTCCTTGACCGCTGCGATCAAAAAATTAGAGAGTGATGTTGGTGTGGCTATTTTTACTCGTAAGTCAAAAGGCGTTGAGCTTACCGAGTACGGATTGTTGTTTCGGGAGTTTGCCCAAGAACAGCAAGAAAAGCATCTGTCGTTAATGCACCGCTTTACTGACATGCAGCAGCGCCAATCCGGTAAATTGAAACTCGGCACCGGTGAAGCTTGGTGGGAACAATTTGTTTGCGAGGCGGTTGAGGAATACAAGCAACAAGAACAAATGGGCTCGCTACATTTAGAGTTCGGTAACAACTTGTCTTTGATGCACCACTTGGTTCAAGGCGATATCGACTTGTTTGTTGGCCATGAAATCTATGGGCTGCATGAGCGATGCAAAGTAACGTTTTACCCACTCTTTCAAGACAAAGAAGCGGTGTTTGTTCGAGCTAACCATCCATTGTTAATGAAGAAAAACTTAGACCCGATCTTGTTAAGGCGTGAGACATTAGCGTTTCCAATCCTCCAAGTGACCCCCGATCACTCTAGACATAACTCTGTACTGTCTGATCACGTAAATTCACAGCCTGGTGGGCGTGATACTGAGGAGGTTGGGCGAGATGTCTATGACGTTGACTCTCTTTTTGCGAGCTTAGATATGTTAAGGATGTCTGATGCTGTCATGCCATACAGTCATAAAATGTGTGACTGGATGAAAGACAAAGGCTTCGAAACCTTACTGATTGACGATTCTAAGCTAGGAAACGTTGGCCTTTACGCGAAGCAGGGAGCGGAAGACCTTAAGATTAAGACGTTCATTGAGATCTTACAAAAAGCCAACTTTGATTAAGCATTGCATGAAATACGAAACTCGTTTGGGTAAGAGTCCAGTCTTGGTTGTGCAGAGCGGTTTAAATAAAGTCTAAATTTGAACTAGTAGTGATCGGGTAGTACAATATAGCTATTGAATGAGTGATGACATTCAACTAACTAAAGCAACAAATACAAACAGGGTGAGTGATTATGGACACAGCAAATGTAGAAACCGTCAGTTTCTTAAAAAAAAATGCGGCTAACTTGCCTTTAAGTGAACCACTAACGATCACGCAAAATGGAAAACCTACGTATGTAGTTGAGTCGTATGAAGACCATAAAAAACGTCAAGATGCCATTGCGCTAATGAAACTGGTTAGCTTTGCAAAAAATGATGTTGTTCAAGATCGTGTAACTTCGTCTAGAGATTTAAGAAGTCGATTAGCTGCCCGTAAGTAACAAAGGTAAATATGACTCATAAAGTAGAAATTCAATACACGGAAACATTTGAAAATTCGCTAAATGATTCGATTGATCACCTAACTCAATGGAATGATGAAAAATCAGTCATTGAAGGGATTGAGAGTCTTTTAGATGCCTTTGAAGAAAATGTGAGCCATAACCCTAACATGTACTCTAGATGTTCTGAGCTTGTAGGGTTGGGGGTCACTAGTATCAGAGAGTTCAAAAAATCGGGCTTTAGGCTGTTTTATGAGGTGAATAATGGCACGGTTATAGGCCTGGTCTTATTAAGGCAAAAACAAGACATATCAATGGCTCTCGTTGATTATTGCATCATACATAAATAAAGTTATAGCAGAGATTTATCTGATGTACTTATAACCCCGTTTAGTGACTTACGGGGTGTGTTTTAATTCGAGTTAAGCGGCTGTTGTTAAAAAGCTTTATGATGTGTTCGCTTTAAAATCCAAAGGCTATCAGCCGTAATAGAAAGCCCCTCTACACCCATTCGCTTACTCTTTGGTCTGGTGACCTGTTTTCTGCACAAACTTTTGCATAGCCTCAGCGAAGGTTGTTGCCCCACCTTTAGCTTGAACCTGTACCACCTTATACCCCAATTTTTCTAGTGCTTGGCGCTCTACTAAAACAGCGTCATCGTCTTGCTGGCTGCCCTGTGCTGGCTGATGAAGGTAACACCCTTCGAGTTGACCATCTTCGACCAGTTGGTGGTGTTTCAGTGCATTGATATCAAAATTCATAATCAGTCTTTTCGTTTAAATGGGGATACCTGCGGCAAAGCCTGTAAGTATCGATAGTTTTCTTGTTTGTACCATAAGGCATTTTAACCATAAAAAGCGAATCGAAAAACAGTAAACCAGTGGAATGTAATCGGGAGCTGTTAACCTCAGAAAAGGGATGAGGTAATTGAGATCGTGCTAGCACGTTTTTGGACAGAACTTTGTCAGTGGTTTTGCTAAATTAGCAATTCATTAATAACTTGAGGTATGGCAAAGTGAAAAATTGTGAATTAAACCTCATTAGAATTGTTGTGTAAATCGGATAGATACCCTTGGGCATGCCCAGGGGTATCTACTTTATTTGTTCAAGTCACCCATGCGCTTAAAGACACTTTTTGTAGTTGGACCGTACACATTCATGAGCAATTTTTTGGAGGTTTAATACATCTTTAGAAGTTAACTTAGTACTTAAAACTGATAGCATTCTATCACCGACAGAAGGGCCATTATTTAACTTTGAAACGTACCCCCAGACATATGCTTTTGAAAAATCTTGGGGAACACCTTTACCATCTTTATACAAAGATCCTAAATGCAATTGAGCAATCGCAATACCTTGATTTGCAGAAAGCTCGTAATACTGACGTGCTAAAGTGAAATTTGATTTGTTCCAATCATTAATTCTGCCAATTTGAAATTGAGATAAAGCGTGATCGTTCTCTGCTGCCTGACTAAACAATTTTAATGCTTGTTCTTCATCTGACATCATTAACCCAATCGCTTCTTGATATATTTGCTCCGTAGAACGTTTAGTTTCAGCTAAAGCTGAAGTACAAAAACAAAGCAGGGTGACAAGTATACATTTATTCATATTAACCACTCTCGTATGACTAACCCATAGACTTGGATATAAAAAATTAAATAGTTTTACAGGTGCTACCACGTACGTATCCCTGTCACACTCAAGGGGTACTCTCTTAATTTTTGTGGTTGATAGCTGGGGTGACCTAAGGTATTCGGATAATATCCGTTAGCTTGAATATCTCGCTCGATTTCTCGTGCAGACTTTATAAATAACTCAAACAAGCGAAAATTTGGGCTCCTAAATGAAGCAGTTTGGAGCGAAGCAATTAGTAAGGCTGCTTCTTCATCGTCCAAAAATTCAGGTAATTCAACTTCAGCTGACTCCATGAGTGTTTTTCCATGTGCAAATGCGTCTCTCATTTCAAAACACTGTTTAGCTAACTGATAATTTCTAGACCCCAAATAATTTTTTAAATTTACGTGGTTAAATAGCTTCTTGTGAAGTTCTTTCCTTTCTATCTTTAAGTCATTCCAGTTGTCTTCATAAATACTACCAAAGTGATTAATCATTGCTTCTATGGAGAATGCAGTAAACGTAATCCCAGTTATACAGTGATGGTCTCGTTCCCAGTCCTCCTTTGCTCTTCTGGCTAATTCAAGTGATGTATTTGCAACCTTAAAGCAATCACAAGCCGATCTTGCTTGCATTTCAATGGATACTTTTTTCATATTAACCTACAAATGTAGCACTACTAAATTGATAATTTCATTGCCGAACGTAGAAATCTCATGATGTTTCTTTAGTGTGATTCTACTAAATATTATCATTTATTAACAATTGGTTACGGATAAAACTAATTTAATATTTTAGTTCGAGGTAAGGAGATCGCGCGCAAACTTGGAACTACAGCGAGGTTGTATGGCGCTGATAGATACGTCGAATTTCCCCCCGTGATACAGCTCGGGGGTTTACAACGAACACCATTAGAAAAATGGATAACTTTTAGTAAGGCAAAACCCAATTAACAGGATATGAGTGAGTATTTACTCTGTCTGATAATAGGGCAAAAACGAGTTACAGCCACCCGCCAGAGCTTCTTCGAATTGTGCTTTGAAATCCAACGAACATTTAACCTATCCGAAGACGACGTTAAGTTCCTTTTATTTGTATTTTAACGTCGTCATTGCTAGTTGCTTTTAGATCGGTTGATTAAAGGGTTAACACCCAAGCGAAAGCGGCTAGGGGTTTTAATTCTGCACTCAAGTAACCTATGCCACTTTCCACATACAGCGTCTGTTGTTGGACGCCTTCAATATGTTCTTTGAGCGTATAGCTTCCGTCAGCGATGCCTAGTTTTTGAATAACCTCTGCCGTCACCTTCAACTGAATGTGGTCTGTTTTGCTTTGGCTGAAGTTAGTCGCGGCGATAATCAGTTCTTGGTTATCAAAACGCAAGAAAGCATAAACAGAATCACTTAGCTGATTGGATTGGTGTAAATCTTGGTACGCTCCGGTCATCGATGAATGGTTCAGTGAAAACGTCATCACTTGTTGGTAGAAGAGTCTGAGCTGCTTTTCATCATCGTTGAGCTGCCCACCATCGAACTTTCCTCCGTTCATCCATTTTTGATGTTGAGGAACACCGATGTAGTCAAATATAGACGTGCGAGAAGGTTGCCCAAAGCCTGCGTTCTCCGCGCCCGATTCGCCGACTTCTTGCCCGAAGTAAATCATGGTGGGAGAGCTACTTAATAGCGCACTGACTAACATGGCGGGTTTCGCTATGTGAGGGTTACCAATAAACTCTGGAGACGCGACACGCTGCTCATCGTGGTTGTCTAAGAAGTGCATCATGTGGTGTTCGATGTCCATCATTTGATGTTGGATCTCAGGGATGATTGCCGTTGAAGCCTTACCTTGCATGATTGCTTTTAGGCCGTCATAAAGATCGACTTTGTCATACAGGTAGTCCATTTTACCTAAGCGAATGTAATCACGATAAAGGTGCGGTTGATACACTTCCGCCATCAAAAAGGCGTCTTGATTCTTTACTTTGATTGATGAATTGAGATAGCTCCAGAATTCGACCGGTACCATTTCTGCCATATCGTAGCGAAATCCATCAACGCCTTTTTCTAACCAATATAAGGCGATATCTCGAAACTTAACCCATGAATCCGGCACATCAACGCACTGCCAGAAATGGTAGTGGGCGAGGTGATCACGCGTTGCGTAATCACTCGGTAACTCGGGGAAGTCTTTTGAATCGTCTGGTCGCACGCCATAGTTAATCTTTACGGTTTCATACCAATCGTCGAAGTTAGGTTTGCTCAAGCGCGATCCGTTTCCTGTCCATTTGGCTGGGGATTCAACAAACGGTGAGGCCAAACTCGGGTGTTGTTCGCCACCAAGAGGAATGAACGCAGGTTCGATCTCGGGCAGTTCAAATACGCTGTCAGGGATGTAATAAAAGTTATTGTTGCGAT
Organism: Vibrio syngnathi; assembly: GCF_002119525.1. Classification (NCBI taxonomy): domain Bacteria; kingdom Pseudomonadati; phylum Pseudomonadota; class Gammaproteobacteria; order Vibrionales; family Vibrionaceae; genus Vibrio; species Vibrio syngnathi. The sequence goes on from NZ_CP017917.1 coordinate 189,609, forward strand.
GATACTCAACCGTCGTGTCATCTTGATCGCCAAAGTCACGCACGCCTTCTGGGTTATTTAAGCCTTGGTAATTTCGGGCAATGTGGTTAGGGACGATATCAATGATGACTTTCAAACCATTGTCATGGCTTCTTTTGATCAAGGCTTCGAATTCCTGTAAACGCTGCGCTGGGTTGTCAGCAAGATCTGGGTTTACGGAGTAGTAATCTTTGACGGCATAAGGTGAGCCAGCCCGTCCTTTTACAACGCTCGGATGATCGTCTGAGATGCCGATGTGCTTGTAGTCGTTGATCACTGCATGATGTGGTACTCCGGTGTACCAAATATGAGTGATGCCGAGATCTCTAATTTCTGTCAGCGCTTTATTGGTGAAGTCACTGAACTTGCCCACGCCATTTTGTTCAATGGTTCCCCAAGGTGTGTTCTGTGTATTTTGATTGCCGAACAAACGGGTAAAAACTTGATAGATTGAATGTTTCTTGTTGTACATACTTATATTCCATCTTGAGAAGTGGAGGTGTAGGGCTTTGTCGTTGAAGCTGTGCTAGACGTTATGTTTGATATAGACGTTATATTTGGTATAGAAGTTATCGTTAAGAGGCTAGCTCAATCAGAATGCGGCTTTATCCTCCTTGGGTAAGAAAGTCGGGGCGTAGTTGCTGTGGTATGTGAGCGGCTGCTCAAAAAAGGGGAGGTTAATACCTCCCCCTCGCTCTTCCCCAAAAAAACAGGCTCGTCTGTGATGATTATGTGAATGTGAAGCTTATTGTTTCGTCACAGATACCACGGCTTTTTCTGCGCTGTCATTGAGTTGATGAATCGCATTCAGTGTGAATGTGTAGTTGCCGGCTTCGGTTACATTCAACTTACAGTCGCCTTCGCTGCCAATGTTGATCGAGCCCTGAGCTAAGTCGACGGAGTGACAGCCAATATCCAAGATACCCCAAGTAGAACCGCCAAACTTGAAGCCATATTCACCCACAGCCAAAGCGCCAGTGACAGAGTAAACGCCGTTACCAACGAAGTTCATCGCCCAAGCGTCCGTCGGGTTCCATCCGTTCATTGCACCACGTACATAGACGGTCGTTTTGCCATATGGCGGAATCTTAGATACGTCCTTTTGTGAGTTATCAACCGATAACCCAGCACCTTGTGATGCGCCTTGAGTTTGCACAAACACAGCGGTGGTTAATGGCGGTACGGTGAAAGTCTCAGCGGAAAAGGTGGCGCCTTTCACGATGTCATCGGCAGAGTTCTGCTGAATGGTATGGAGTGTAAAGCCCGTTGCTCCCGTGATCTTGAACGATTGAGATTTACTCGTTGAGTTTATAACAACCACAATCGCATCAGCGGTAGTATCTAGGTCTTTGCCCGTGGAGATTCCGTCATCAATAGACATCACGATCAGGCCTTCGATTTGATCTTTGCCTACATTGCGGAAGTCGACACGCTTCATGACTTCTTCTGCTGTGTCTAAGCGGAACAGTTCACTTGAGCTGCGGATTTTTAATAGCTCTAGGAATTGCTGCTTGGTTAGGTCAATGTCTTCTTTTACTGGTTTAGCCGTGCTGTCGGCAATGATGGTTTTGATGAGTTCCCAGTTGGCACCATCTTTGTCTTCACGAGGTAAGCCAACATTCCAGTTATTGCCAGTACCATCAAACATCACACGGTTGTACCAATCGCCAGAGTCGTAAGAATCACGCTGCATCGATTTAGAACGTAACAGTTCAGAACCCATGTGTATGAACGGGATGCCTTGACCCAACATGACGGTCGAGAGCGATACCGACTGCATACGAGCGCGTTCTGCAGAGCTTGTACCTTCGGCGATTTTGTAAGCGTTGTTATCCCAAAGCGTTTGGTTATCGTGCTTGGAAACGTAAGAGATGTTCTCTGACGGCATTTTGGTGTAGCCAGCGGGTGCGCCGTTGTAGTCGACGTTTTTGCCCAGTTTGGTATCGCCTTTGTAATCCAGTAATACGTATTCGGCTAGGTTCCCCGCCATGCCTAAGCGCACAAGATCTTGGTTGTGTAAACGACCGTTGACTGAATCTTGATCAACTTTGGTCTCTTCGTTGGCAAACGCGGCGTTACCGAAGCCTTGGTTAAAACGAAGTGGATGCTTACCTTCAGAGTCGACACCGCCATCAAATGGGCTACCGCCTCGCACTGCATCACGCAAACGGTCAGAGAAGGTGCCAATTTCGGTGCCTGCCATGTTGATCTGGTTGGCTTGCTCGAAGCGAGCGTTGTTTGCTACTTCGCCAAAGTCCCAACCTTCGCCATAGAACAGGGTGTTTGGGTCGATCTTGCGCACTTCTTTCAATGCTTCAACCATTACACTTTTTGGCTGGTGGCCCATTAAATCAAAACGAAAACCATCAACCTTATAGTCGTCAGCCCATACCTTGAGTGAGTCGACCATCAACTTACCCATCATTAGGTTTTCAGTTGCGGTGTTATCACAACACGTTGAGCTTTCCACGCCACCTGTGTTCACATTCAGGCGGTGATAATACCCAGGGACGATCTTATCCAGTACGGACTTATCGTTCACGCCAGACGCATTGGTATGGTTATAAACCACGTCCATGATCAGTTTAAGATCCATTTCGTGCGCAGCTTTAACCATTTGACGGAATTCAAGAATACGCTTTGAACCGTTAGGATCTGTCGCGTAACTTCCCTCAGGAACGGTGTAATGAAATGGGTCGTAGCCCCAGTTGAAACTATCAAGCATACGCAGATCGTTCATTAGAGCTTGGGCATCGCCTGTTGAAGAGTTATAGCTGTTGAGTACGGTTTCGATGGTTTTGTTTTCATCTTCGGTGCCACATAAAGTCGCCGTTGGTTTTACGTTACAGAGTTTGCCGACGGTGTCGGTGATATCCACGCGGCTCGCGTCATCTTCATTGATGGTGGCGATATCGAATGCAGGTAAGATATGAAGCGTGGTTAAGCCGGCATCTTTCAGAGCTTTCAAGTGTTTGACTGATTCACGGTCAGGTTCTGTTAGCGCTAGGTACTTGCCGTTTAAGTTCGCGGTACCTAACTTATCACTGAAGCTAAAATCACGAAGGTGTGATTCGTACAGTACGTGGTCTTCGTCTTTCTTCACCGTTGGGCGCTTATATCCAGCCCAACCTTGTGGCATCAGTGTTGCTTCATCAAGGTCAATCACTTGAGAGTATGCTGAATTCTTCGACAAGCCGAGTGAGTATGGGTCGGTCACAAGGCGAGTTTCGATATTACCAGTGGTTGGGTGGTAGACCTTCACTTGGTAACGGTAATAACTGTTCACGGCGTTAGAAATTGAATCCGTTGCCCAAATGCCTGATTCCAAGTTTTCGGTCATTGGGAGCACTTTAGAACTTTGTCGGTCTTCGCTGTAGAGGACGAGTTCAACATCTTGCGCGGTAGGGGCCCAAAGCTTGAAGGTCGTCGTGCTGCCTTCCACAATCGCCCCGAGTGTTTCTCCGATTGCGTTACCGGCCTCTTCGTTGGCAAATACAGCATCAAGTACGCCGGGCTTTTGAACTTCAGTTGAAGAGATAACGTCGCCATTCGCATTATACGCAACAACAATGATCTGAGATTTCAAAATGGTGCGCAGTGTCCTGTCGTCAACATCGATTGATAAAGCGGGTAGGCTTGCTAGGTGACGGAAACGTTCTTTTAATGCAGAGGATAGGGTGCCATCTTTTTTGAGTTCAACGGCCTGCCCACCGACGATCGCCTTGTCATCGTTTATCGTGATGCTGTTATCGAGCGCGTAGAACAACTTGAGAGAATCGGCACCGTCTGCTGCTTCCCAAGCGATTGTGTTTGAGTCTAACCAATGTGCCTTCTGGCCATCAATCTTAACTGGGCGTTCTGAAATCGGTTCGTAGTACAACGCGCTGCTGCCATGGAAACCGAATACAGATTGAGATTGACTCAGTTTGGTGAGATCAATTTTCGAGTTTGCGCTGCCAAACGCTTTATCGCCGCCATTATGCAAGATGAAGTTCATACACTTATGAGGGTCGGATGCATCTGGGTCGACTTTCAATACGTAGTAGGCGCCGTAGGTATCATTGATGCCCTTGAATTCATAAGGTACATCCCAGTCAGTCCCATTGTTACCTAATCCCATGCCGACTAAGTCAGTGCTCGTACAACCTTCGCCATTCCAAAGGTGAAGCCCCCAGCCGTCGTAGGTCGAGCCAGAAGCGCGAGCCGCTGCAACATCTCGTTTGTAATAAATAACAACTTCGTTTTCAGCGGCTTTATATAGACTATTGCTGTCAGAGTTTGTTTTGCTAGTGTCGCTTCCACAGCCTGCTACCAAGGTCGCGGTGACGATAGGCAATATCGCCTTGGCTAAAGCTGAACGTTTGAAGCTGTTTGTTTGCGCAATATTGAAGCTCTTTGTTTTTGCAATCTTCAAGGCACTTTGTAGAATCTCGTGTTTATTGGTATTTATTTCGTTCACGTTTTGATATCCATATTTTTTACGAAGATGAATATCCTAGGCTTAAGGATGCTCCACTATTTGTGACGCTTATGTATTAAGTTATTTTTAATCCGTAAAAATAGGAAACCTAGTGTCGATATCACGGATTGTGGTGGTTAACGCGCTTTTTTATTGGTTCAATAGCTCATAAAATACAGTTGGTTAGCCATAGGCGTAGAAGATAGGAGTAGTAGCTAAGGGTGATAACTACGCCTTATTTATGTGAGCTTAGTGGCACTTCACTCGCAGGTTGTTTTTTCTATCAAAAAAAGTTTGTAATCATTCGCCTCAAATAGCCTTAGTGAGTCTTTAATGTGGAATGGTGACGCTATGTTGTTCATTATCCAAAGGAGTTGATGTTGTCTTCATCTATTCAAATCGCTATTACTTATCTGTTATTAGTAGCGGTATCTGCGTTGTTTTCAGAAAGTTCAAAATCGCTCTTGGTGTGGTATTTAGTTATCGGAATAGTGACGTTTTTTGTGTACGCGAAGGACAAGAGAGCGGCAATCAATGGTAGTTGGCGTGTACCAGAGAAAACTCTGCATATTTTTTCTGTTGCTGGTGGTTGGTTAGGGGCGTTAATTGCTCAAGATAAACTGCGTCATAAAACGCAGAAGCAACCATTTAGATTTGTATTTTTTGTGACGGTGTCACTTAATGTTGTGGCTTTTGTCTGGACGTTAACACCGAGCGGGCAGGCGACATTTGGTCAATGGCTAAGTGAGATTATTAAGCTCTTTTAAAGAAACGGATGGTTAGCACCGGTGTACTAACCATCAATAGATAAAGTAAGTCGATTAGATCATCGGAATCGTCGATGCTAAAAGTAACCCTGCCATACCATAGTTGAAGCTTTTGATTCGAACGGGCGTTGTTAGCCAATGCTGGAGCTGTTTACCTGCCGCTGTCCAGAATGTCACAGAAGGCAAGTTGGCTAGTGTGAAGATACTGGCGATGATCGCGAGCTCCCACCATGAACTGCCACTGCTATACACTGAAATAGCCGTCAGCGCCATTGACCAACCTTTCGGGTTCACCCACTGAAAACTGGCTGCGCCGATGAAGGTCATTGGTTTAAAAGCCTCAGTACTTTTCGCTTTGCCGCTCAATGCTATCTTAATCGCAAGGTACACGAGGTAAGCAAGACTCAGGTATTTCAAGATTTGGTGAGAGACCGGATAGGCGTTAAAAATCCCCATTAAGCCGAAGCCAACCAATAGCAACATGGCTGCAAAACCCAGAGCAATGCCCAGCATGTGCGGAATAGTACGGGCAAAGCCAACATTGGCACCTGATGTCATGAGCATGATGTTATTTGGACCTGGTGTGAAGGTCGAGACAAACGCAAACAAGGCAAGTGCGCTAAGTTGCTCTAAAGGCATTGTGATTCTCCAGCAGTAAATGAACGAAGTGACTGACCGGTCATGACTTTCACGTGTTGAGAAACATAGTAGGTGGAAAGTGAGGCAATTATGTGCTTTTATTTCCTCAATTATCACTTAATGCACAATAATAAGTACTTATGGATAGATTTGACGAAAGAATATTGCAAGAGCTTAAGTTGGACGGCAGAATCTCCAACATTGAGCTTTCAGAACGAATTGGTTTGTCGGCTTCAGCGACTTTAAGACGAGTACAGGATCTTGAGCGCAAAGGCATCATACAAGGTTACCGCGCAGTTCTGGATAATGGCCTGATGGGTGTTGGCTTTATTGCGTATGTTTCGATTGGCTTGTCGAGCCATAGCAAAGCGGCTCAGCTGGAGTTTGAGCAACACGTCAGTATGGAAAAAGAGGTGGTAGAATGCCACAACATTACTGGTGCCAACGAGTACTTGCTAAGGGTAGAAACCAAAGATCTGCCGGGCTATAAGAAGTTTCATGCCGATGTGCTTGGGGAATGTGCTCAGGTGCAATCTATTACGACTATGGTTGTGATGGATACCCCCAAAGATGAACGCTAGTCGAGTTTTATTTCAGGAGAGGCGCAGTGCCAAATACTAATCAGTTATTGTTGTTCTTAGATGTGGTTCAACAAGGGTCGTTTACCAAAGCGGCAACGTTACATGATATGGACAACTCATCGCTCTCTAAACAGATCAAAAAACTCGAGCAAGATTTAGGTGTTCAGCTACTCAACCGATCTACTCGTTCGTTCTCATTGACGTCGGCAGGGGAAGACATTCTCGCGCAAACCTATGTGCTGAAAGACACGATCAATCAGATACAAGGCATTGCCGACTCGTACCAGTCTGAACCCAAAGGTGTGCTACGAATTACGTCGCCGATCTATTTTGGTCAGCAATACTTGCAACCTATCATTACTCAGTTCATGAGAAAGTACCCGGATGTTCAGATCGTACTTTCGTTGGACGACAAGATCGCCAACATTATTGCAGGGCAGTTTGATATCGCGTTTCGCTTCAGTAAGCTTGTTGAATCCAATTTGATTGCCAAGAAGATTGCCGACAGTAACTTTATGCTCGTTGCATCGAACGACTTTGTGAAAGAGCACGGTAAGCCAAAGACGCCACAAGATTTGCTCTCTTTACCTGCGGTTATCTATACCAATGGTGATATGACGGTTGATCATCTGCGTATAAGTGAAGAGCCACATGGCAACACTTTCCAAAGCCTGACGATTCGTGGCAACTATAAGGTCAGTGATGTTCGTACCATGGTGTCTTGCGTAAAAGATGGCTTAGGTTTTGGCTTCCTTGACCAATCAAATCTGTATGCCTCAATGAAAGAACTGGGCTTGGTTACGTTACTTCCGGATTATGCCATCTCGACGGTTGATACGGCGATCTACGCTGTCTATCCGCACCGTAAGCAGACCAAGCTAGTTAAAGAATTCATCACTACGGTTCAAGACTATATTGGCTCTCCAACGATTTGGGAGAAGATGCAGCAAGGTTAGTCATGTCGCTAGGCCGTAAGCTGATAGATAAGATAGATAAGATAGATAAGGTAGAATAAGTAAAGCCCCAAGACTTATAGAGAAAAAGCGAGCGGGATCACAGCATTAATGGAGTGCAGACGGATAGATACCAGTAGGCTTTTTATCGCTATGTATTCCTGAGATACTGAACAAAGTTCATTTTAGGGCGGATCGTTTTAATAACTGCGCTTTTCCCTGTCATTCAAACATACTGCTCGCTATAGGTTGATTGCTTTCCTGTGTAGGGTGCTATTAGCCGAGTTAGGATAAAATATTTTATGAGTACAATGGGAATCGCAATTGGTGCGACCGCTCTTTCGTTAATACTTATTGCTGTTTGGTTGGTCTCTTTGTCGCTAAGAAAAAAGCGCTTGGAGCAAGAACGTAAAGCTCGCGCTGTCGCTTACCGAAAAGCGATTGAAAAAGCACGTATCCAAGAGCAAAAAGATCGTCAATTTAAGGCTGAAACAGGGCATGTGCCGTCGATTTTATATTTGGCGAAAGAGGCTGAACGAGTCAATCTTAAAGAAGCTCTGTATTGGTACGATAAAGCTGCCCATTTAGACAATGTCAACGGCATGTACGGCATTGTGCGTCTGAGTATGAAGTGCAAAGAAGACCTAATTTTAAGAGAAAAGGCCAATTTTTGGCAGTTAGCGATATCGGCACTGGATAACGATCCGCTTGCAAAATTCGAGGTGGGTAAAGCACTCGTGTTTGGTCGCGGAGTTGAGAAAAACCTTCCGAAAGGCAGCGCCTATATTGAAGAGTCTGCCGCTAGTGGTAACACCGAAGCGATGCTTTTTATGGGGGATTGGTGTTTAGATAGAGAGAACCCAGATTATTCTCCAGAAAGCTCTTTCATGTGGTACAGAAAAGCTGCTGAAAAGAATAACCTAGACGGAAAAATCAAATTGGGTATGAGCTATTTGAACGGTGTTGGCGTTGTCGCTAATCATCGTGAAGCGGTTTACTGGTTTGAAACGGCAGCTGAAAAAAACTGTGCAGAAGCGATGTTTAAAGCCGGTGAGGCGTGGATTGACCATGGTGAACACGGCAATGCTATCGCGTATATCTGGTTATTCTTATCGGCTCATTTTGGCTATGCGGATGCGAGGTATTTGAGAGATAAAGTTGGTGGGGATCTTGGTGTTGATGCTGTTGTGGGGTTACAGGCTCTGACTAAGCCAATAATGACCAAGTTGACGCAAGAAACAATCACCAAGCACTCTATCGTTAAAGCGCTCAACAAGCTCTACAAACGCGATATCCCAGTGCATAAGAAAGTGAAAGAAGCCTCTGACGAAGAGAGTGATGAGTTAGGTGTCGATAAGGCGGTTTTGGATACTGAAGCCTCAAATACTCAAGGTTCAAATGCCAACAATCCCCAACATACGACAGAAAGTCATGATGGTGATAACGCAAGCGCAAATCGAGCATCACAAGATAAGCAAGCTAACTCTAATAGCGGTTCTTTGGACTTTAGCCAACCGGCAGTTGAGTCTAACTGGAAGAGCAATTAATAAACCGTGTTTATGAGTTCTGACCTGTGTTCTGAACATGACTGAAACGAGTAGTTCTACAATTTAAAAAATCCAACGATGTTATATGAGTGTAGATGTTATAACTGACTGTATTAAGCCGCTAAGGTGCCCGTTATTCATACGGTCGATATTATTGACTGCGGCGGGTAAAGCACTCAAACAAAAAAAGGGAAGCATCAGCTTCCCTTTTTGTTTATGTACGATTTGCTTTTTAGAGCTTAGAGCTTAGAGCTTAGAGCTTAGAGCTCAGAACTGTTTAGGTTCAGAGCTGCTAAAGGATTATTGCTCTTTGTTTTGCTCGGCTTTACATACAGCAGCAGTGAACACTACGTCTGTTGAGCTGTTAAGCGCTGTTTCAGCTGAATCTTGAATCACACCGATAATGAAACCAACCGCTACAACCTGCATCGCTACATCGTTTGAAATGCCGAACAGGCCACACGCTAGCGGGATAAGCAGTAGTGAACCGCCAGCAACACCCGATGCGCCACATGCTGATACCGCAGCAACAAGGCTTAGTAGAATCGCAGTGAAGATATCAATCTCAATACCCATAGTGTGTACAGCTGCAAGTGTTAACACTGTGATGGTGATTGCTGCGCCTGCCATGTTGATCGTTGCGCCTAGAGGAATTGATACAGAGTAAGTATCTTCGTCTAGTTTTAGCTTCTTACAAAGGTTCATGTTCACTGGGATGTTTGCAGCGCTCGAACGAGTGAAGAATGCCGTTACACCAGATTCACGAATACATTGCAGTACAAGTGGGTATGGGTTTTGTTTTGTTTTAATAAATACAAGCAGTGGGTTAACCACAAGTGCGATGATCAGCATTGAGCTAAGTAGAACTGCTAGCAGCTGACCGTAGCTTGCCAGAGCATCAAAACCGGTTGTTGCGAACGTAGTCGAAACAAGGCCGAAGATACCGAATGGCGCAAGACGAATAATGAAGCGAACAATGTGTGAAACACTGTGGCTTAGGTCTTCGAAAACCGCTTTGGTTGTTGCAGATGCGTGGTGCAGAGCAAGACCAAGACCGATTGCCCAAGCAAGAATACCGATGTAGTTGGCGTTCATTAGTGCGCTAACTGGGTTGTCTACAAGCTTGAATAGAAGCGTATGAAGAACTTCTGCAATACCTTGAGGAGGGTTAGCACCTTCAGCGCCAGCAACCAGTGTCAAAGTGGTTGGGAACATGAAGCTCAGTACTACAGCAGTCAGTGCAGCAGAGAACGTACCAATCAGGTAAAGCACAATGATTGGACGCATGTGAGTATGCTGACCTTTCTTTTGGTTTGCGATAGAAGCTGCAACAAGAATGAATACTAAAATTGGGGCAACAGCTTTCAGAGCACCGACAAACAGACTACCTAGTAGACCTGCGTCTTGAGCTGCTGAAGGAGAAACCATGGCGAGAACGACACCGAAAACAATACCGGCAAGGATCTGTAGAACGAGGTTTCCACGAGCGATGCGGGCGAACATGTTGTTGTTTTGCATAAAATACCTGCAATTGTTAAATTATTATAGTGATGTATCTTTTTATGAAGTTGTACCAAATCCAACTATACACTAGCGGAATTGGCGGTCATATTAGCGGGATCTAAGAGGGTGTCTAGGGATAGTTTACTTTTAGGGTTATTGTTTGCGCTATGTGGTGTTTTTAGAGCTAAATGTTAAATGAATGTATTAACATTTGGCTATAAATCTACTCGTTGATATTTTTAAGGGGCAATGTTCTGGGCGTTTGGGTATGTAAACTGCTATTGGTAAAATCATTGTGTTCAGAAATAGTCATACAGATACCAAATTGAAATAAAAAAGCCCCACCTGATTAACAGGATAGGGCTAAGTCGTTTCAAATAAAGCTTATAGTCTTTAACTTTAAAGGTTTAGTCAGAAGCTTTCTTAAGATTACGGCTCTCTGATTGCACGGTTTTGTACATCTTAGAAAGTTGTTTACCGTTCGCACGTTGTTCAGCCAATGATGCACCGTTTCTGGCTTGCTCCCTCAATAGCTTTTGATAGTTGGTAAATCTTCTTTCAGACAGCTCACCATTTTCAATCGCTTTACGTATTTTGCACCCAGGCTCGGATTCGTGGCTGCAATCAGAGAAACGGCAGTGCATCGCCAATTCTTCGACATCAGAAAAGGTTTCACTCACCCCTTCAGCACAATCGGCGAGTTGTAACTCTCGCATGCCTGGGGTATCGAGCAATAAACCGCCCGACGTTAGCAAGTGCAGTGAGCGTGATGTCGTGGTGTGTCGACCTTTGCTGTCGTCTTCACGTATGCCGCTCGTTTCTTGTTGAGTTTCGCCAAGTAACGAGTTCACGAGTGTCGATTTACCAACCCCAGACGAACCCATCAAAGCCACAGTCTTGCCCGTTTTACACCAAGGCGACAAAACTTGAGTTGAGTCTTGGTCTAGGCTATTCACCGCTTCGATCATCAGCATAGAATCTAAGCTTTGCACTTGTTGTACTTTGCCTTCGTAGTCGTCACACAAATCTTTCTTGGTGAGTACGATAACCGCTTCAACCTGTGCTTCATTGGCTAGCGCTAGGTAGCGTTCAATACGGCTTAGATTAAAGTCGTTATTTAACGAAACCACGATAAAAACGGTGTCGATGTTAGCTGAGATATATTGCTCAGCCACACGACTGCCCGCGGCTTTACGACTGAAGAGCGATTGACGCTCTAATAAACGGCCGAATTGCAGTTCAGAGTTCAAGATTACCCAGTCGCCAACCGTCATTGCGGGTTGGTTTTGATGGATGGGTAGAACAATTTCGCCTTGCTCTGACGCTAGTGTATAGCCGCTACGATGATGCGCGACGATACGAGCAATGACGGATTGGTCATAGTCTTCGAGTGTCAGTTGTTGCTGAAATACAGGTTGCCATCCAAGTTGTTGAAGTGACATTGGATGAGAAAATGCGTTTTGTGAATTCATGTCTTTTTACCCAGACGAGCGAGCTTTCTTTTCTTGTGAGAGTATTAAAGTCTTATGAGAGCATTAACGTCTTGTGAGATCTCAATTTGTCGATGAGATCAAAAGAGTTAATGAGACCAAAAAGAGTTGCTGAGATTAAAAAGCGTCGAGCGTCAAAAATGTTTTGAGTTTGGGTCGAATTCAAATAGATAGGACCCCGGATTTAGTCATGCGCTATTGGGCATGCAGGTATTGATCACTTACGATCAATAGTAAACCGGGTAAAAGTGTGCGGTAGTCACGGGTGACGAGATGTTGGTCGATCGGTATTTAAGTTTGATTAACCAAACAAATTAACGCGTTACTTTTACTGCCAGTTTTAGTGTTTTCATTACAATCATCTTCTATTCTCCTTGGGTTATTTATGTGTTTAGGCTTTGAATAAAAAGCGAGCTCAGTTTAGCAAAAAGCCACGATGGCGAGAAGTCATCGTGGCTTAAATTATTTCATCGATTGTGAATCTGATTAATGATGATCGTGATTCATCTTTTTCATGCCGCTCATTACTTTCTTAACCGGTGCATCAAAGGTCTGTGTTTCACCGTTTGCGAAGGTCAGCGTCATTTCGATTTGTTCGCCTTCTTTTAGGCTGCTTTTCAAGTCAAACAACATGATGTGTAAGCTACCTGGTTTAAGTACCGCTTCACCATTTGCAGGGATAGTGATCGCTTGAACTTGACGCATCTTCATTACGTCGCCATCAACGATAACATCATGGAGTTCTACCTTTCCTGCTGCTGGTGTTGTCGCAGAAACAATAGCGCGATCTTTATCGCTATGGTTCATCAGAGTCGTGAATACCGCGCTGTTCACTGCTGAAGGCGGGGTTGCACGCGCGTACGCGTCATGAACCATAATGTCGCTATTCGCATGAGCAAGAGGAGTGAGCAATAAGCCTGCTAGAGCAAGTGCTTTTAACTTCATGTTGTTGTCCTTAATTTTTATGTTGGTCTGGGACCTGACTTTTTGTTCGAACTTTATTGGTTAAGTTCTTTATTTTTGTACACGTTGTTTCTCGTCGTTGATGACTTGGTACGCTAGCGCGTTAATGTGTTGATAGCTTCAACAATTGGCGCAGGCGTCAACGTGTGCGGTACTTTAGTAATCAAAGTACCGTCGGGCTTTAAAAAATAGAAATATGAGCTGTGGTCTAGGGTGTACTCCAACTCTGAACCTTCCAGTTTGGTCTTCCTGAAGATAACACCGTAGTTATGTGCCAAAGTCGTTGTCACATCTAACGGGCCACTTAATCCTTCCATCATTGGGTGGAAGTATTGCGCGTATTCATACGAGGCTTCAGCGGCATCACGTTCTGGATCGAGAGAAACAAACATCGGGCGAATCTTGGCTTTTGCTTCATCAGAAATCTGGTTAAGTGCTCCGGCTAACATTGCTAGAGAAGTAGGGCACACATCTGGGCAACGTGTGAAACCAAAATAAACGATACGAACTCTGTCATCGGTTTGATCAAAGACTTCAGTTGGCTGGTTATCTTTACCGAAAAGGGTTGTCGCGGAGAATTGTTGTTTTGCCGCGCGTTGTTTTTGAGCTTCGTTTTGCCCATCAAGATAACTTTTAACGCCAAAGCCAAGGACAAAAGCGACAACCAATGCTAACGACCAATTTCTACTCATCTTGCCATCCTTATTGCCGGGTTTACAGTATCGACACCATCAGTGATCTCACCGATCCATGTCATCTTGTCTAAAGTACATACAGGTAAAATCACATCACCTTCATAGGTATTATTGCCAATGTTTTTTAATTGAAAACGTGCCAAGCCCATTTCCATCTCTAAACCTGCAAGTGACAGCATTAATGTGTCAGAGGCTGCGTCTTCCCAGACCACTTTGATTTTGGTGGGAGCTAAAGGTTGAGCCGTCTCGCGATCAAGTGTCATCGTCACCGTATTTTGTTCACACGATGTGGTGGAAAGCATGCAGTAATCATCTAAGTTAACCTCAGCAGAGGCTCGCTCCATCGCTGATTCAAATTGCTGAATTACTTGCGGCCCATAAAAGCCTGCCACGAGAGCGATCCCAAGAGCAGCCACCTTTAATGCAGAGTGCATGTCGTGTTCTCATCTAATTTTATAAGAGCGGCGATGTTATCATATCCTTCAATATGTGCTTGTATCAAAAAGTAATTTTGTGCGTATGGTAGAACTAAAAAAGCGAAGCCATTGGCTTCGCTTTTGTCTGTTTCATAGGACGTGAGCTTAGTGTTTCTAAGTTCTATCCGCTCTGAACAGGTTCCAGAATTACGTTGACTTAGTCAGCGTTGCGCTCTGCAAACTTCTCTAGCCCTAGAACCAAGGCAATGGCAACAAACATCATCACAATAGCCATTACTAGCTGTGAAGGCTGAGAGGTGACGGCTTCAAAATCAAACGGTGATAAGTTTTCTTGAATCAGCGGAACCTGCTCACCTTTAGAATTCGTACGCCAGCTGATTGTTTCTTTCCACGGCCATATCTTCGGCAGTGTACCGATCATCAAACCAGTCAAGAATACTAATGTGAAGTCGCGGAATGAGCGCAATAACCAAGAAAGTACGTGAGAGAAAGTCAGCAGGCCAATCACACAGCCACCAAGGAATAGGGCAAGTACATCGACCTGAAATTCTTTAACGGCACCAAGTACCGGGCTGTACATACCAATTAATAGCAGAATGAAGCTCCCTGAGATACCTGGCAAAATCATCGCACAGATCGCAATCGCACCTGCAATGAGAATATTGATACTGGTAGGTTCCATTTGCAGCGGCTTGAGCACGGTAATGCTGTAAGCGAAGGCGATACCAAGCAGCAAAAATACGAATCGAATCATATCGCGCTTTTCTACTTGTTTAAGAATATGGAAAACCGACACCAAGATAAGACCAAAGAAAAAAGACCATAGTGGAACCGGGTGGGTGACTAATAACCAAGAAATCAGCTTTGCAAATGTCGCAATGCTCGTGAATACGCCTGCGAACAGTGAAATTAGGAAAAAACCATTGATGTGGCTAAACGCGGCTTTGAAACCTTCACGCTTCCATAGTCCAAGTACGCTAGGGTTAATTCTTCGAATGCTATCTAGTAGCGTATCGTAGATACCAGTGATGAATGCGATGGTTCCGCCCGACACGCCAGGGACAACGTCGGCTGCGCCCATTGCCATGCCTTTGAAAAAAGTACTTAAGTAGTTCATTGCTTCATAGAGTTGAGAGTGATTTTGTGCAGTATACAAACTTTAGTGTAAAAAAAATATGAATATGCCTTTGGCGAGGTGCTTTATTACCTCTTTAATTGTAAGGCAATACGTTGATGTGAACATCTGCCTTACATTTAAAATACAACTGCTTGGCGTCTTATTATTACCGGCTGCAGTGAAACTTGTTTTCTATCTATATTGCATCTTGCTTGCATTATGCAAATGCACTTTGCAATTCGCATCATGAATTAGAGGTTTTTATGCGATGCAGGGCTTATAAAACGGCCGAATTAAAATTGGCACACTAACTGCATTATATACATTGACCCTTCTTAAGCCGAGGGTCACCTAGCCAACTGACGTTGTTAGTGAACTTATGATTTGTTCACAAATATATAGAGCCAATCGCGATTATTGCGGTTGGCTATTTTTTTGCCTGTCATTTGGCTTTCTATGATCTTCTATCTGCTATTAACCCCATACTCCAAACGAAAAAAAAGCCAGCCACCATAGGTAACTAGCTTAAGTTTTTCTCGAATCAATCTCGAATCAATCTCGAATCGTTTAGTAGCCCATCAGCTGCAGTAAATTCTCCGCTGTGCTGATCGCTTCTTTACGGTTAGCAATATTAAGCTTTTGGTAAAGGTTGCGAATGTGGGTCTTGATAGTGGTACCTGCTACATCGAGTTCTTGAGCGATCTGCTCGTTACTGAATCCTGAATAGATCAAACCAAGTACCTGCCATTCACGCTGGGTGAGTGGGCTTGTGCGCACAAGTTCAGGAATGTTTGGGTGATTGACTAAGTTTTCAACAAAGTCTTCATCGAAGTGAACCGAGCGACTGCGTTGGGTGGTCGAGATATCTTTCATGATCTGTTGAGCGCGATGACGTTCTAAATCGCCCAAGCCAGGCTTGTTGCTCAACTTATCCAAGATATGTCCGATAGTCCCTCCGTCGACCAAGAAGTTACCGACCATACCGGTTTGGTTGGTCATATGAAGCGCTTCTTCAAGTAGTACGCGTGCATTGTCTTCATCGTTGAGCTGTGTGCTTAGCACGGCTTCAACGATCAAGTTTCGGTTGGTATCGGTAATCAGGTGTGAACGCTGAGCTTCACTCTTAAGGAAAGTCAGCGCTTCTTCCGCTTCTTCATACTGCTCAAGAATGATGTGAGCGCGAACGATGTTTCGCCATTGCAGTTGGCAGAAGTGATTACTTGCCAATTCTGGTCGAACAGCCACATTCAGCCAATCACGAATGGCCTCTTTATCGCCTTTTACTTGCCAGAAAAGAATCAATGAGAGAGAGGCATTCGCTGTCCAATCTACGTGGTAAGTCGATTGACGCAATAGGTGCTGAATCTGGTCGATAAACTTCGATGCTTTATCGATTTCACCACGGCTAAGCGAGATACGAGCCAACATTGAATAGCTGTGCAGGTGTTTACTTGGAGAATGGTGACCCAGAATATCCAGGCCTTTGTAACAGCACTCTTCAGCTTCATCTAATCGATTCCAACACCAAAATATTTGAGCTCTAACACGCAGTAAGAACTCATGCAGAGGCACGTATTTTAGTTGGTGCTCTTCAATCAATTTGAACGCACTGTCTTGCAGTTCGAATGCCGCTTGAACGTAACCCTGTGCAATTAAAATCTCGCTCTGTTGTAGAATCGCCCAAAGCGCTTGGTGGTAAACTTGGTATTGGCGTGCAAGTTTTTCCGTTTGCTGCATCATCGGAAGTGCACGGCTCAAGTTGCCCATTACGTGATTCACTTCACCAACAACAGATGTTGCGACAATTCGGCTACGATAAACGGTGGTGTTTAACTGACTTAGCGAAAGCTCAGCCAGTTCCAAGGCTTTTTCTGGTTCATTGCTGTTAATAGCAACTTGCGCGCGCAGAGCGTTGTATTGCCCCTGCTGCTGAGTATCGAGTTCAATGTTTCGAGCTTGATATTGAGTTTCAGCCTCTTCTAATAATGTCCCTACCTGTTCATAGCGGTGCTGACTTTGTGCAAGCCAAGCTCGTAACATGGACAGTTTAGGATCGCTGTAAAGTTGATCCGTACTCAGTTGTTTGATCGCGATCTCTAACGAGGAAAGTTCTCCTTGGTTAAACATCGGCCAACCGTGGTCTGTCAGTATTTGAATGATCAGTTCTGGGTCTTCAGCGCGCTGTGCATGGCGCAATGCTTGGTGTGGTGTGTCTTGTTTAATCCACGCCTTTGCAGCACTTCGGTGCAATTCTGCTTCTTGTTGAGGGATTCGAGCTTGACGCTCATGTGCCAAAAATTCACCAAACAGGTTATGGAAACGATACCAGTTCTTTTCTCCCTCAAGCGGGTAGATAAATAAGCCGAATCGATTTAATGACTCGATCATACCGAGCGCATCTTCACGCTGCGTTAGCGCACAAACCAGTTCGTCGTTGAAGTGGTCAAGCACTGAACACTGCATCAAAAACTGTCGAGTTTCTTGGTCTAACAGGTCGAAAACCTCTTCAACCAAATAGTCCCACAGGTGAGCTTGGTTAAAGTGGGAGAAAGACTCCGCAGACTGCGCAAGCGTACGCTTTTGATGTTGAGCTTGCAGCGCAATAAGTTGAAGTGCAGAAGGCCAACCCTCTACATAGGTACAAATGCTGTCTGCCGTTGTGTCATCAATGCCATCGGCAACACGTTGATTGAAAAAGCGTGTCGTCTCTTCGGTATCAAAAGCCAGCGAGTCATTACCTAATTCGATCATTAAGTCTCTAACGCGCAGGTTTGCTGTGCCTAGTGGTGGTGTTCCGCGGCTGGTTACAACCAACGTAAGATTGTCGGGCATGTGTTTGAGGAAAAAGCGCATTGCTTCTTGAATGTCATCATTGTTGACTAAATGGTAGTCGTCTAAAACAAGAAAACATTCGTGATGGTAGTCCGACATTTCGGCGAATACTTCGCTCAATAAAGAATGCAGCGATGAAAACTGTCGTTTCTCTGCCAGTTTTTGGGCATTGGGACAGGCGTTTTGAGTCGCTTTATTGAGTGATTGGAGTAGGTAGTTGATAAAACGGAAGGCATCGTTGTCACTATCATCGATGCTGTACCAACCCACATTCGGTTTATCTAACAGCCATTGTGCAGCCATGGTGGTCTTGCCATAGCCCGCAGGAGAACGGAACAATACAAGCTTATAGCAATCTGCGTTTTGGAGCAGATCGAGAACCCTCGGTCGTAGGATTGCATTATGTAAGCGGCCGGGACGAGTCAGTTTCGAAGGGATCCACATATCGAAGTTTTTCACCTATTCCGTGGCGTATGTTTTGGGGATTCTAAAACCGTACAGGAGTAGCCCAATCACATCTGCCTAATTACTTAAGTCTGTGCTTATGTTACGTGAATAAAAATGGCACCGACTATGATTCTCCTCAGAAACCTTGCGGTCTTGCATGTTTTTGGCTTTCTACGCCCTTGATTTGAGACTTTGCTCACGTTGCGGGTCGGTTTGTGAATGTGACTTTGTTCGGTCTTACACTGAAATTTATGCAAAAGATGATATGTGGGAAATAATTTCGTGATCTCAAACTCAGATTTGCTAATCAGTTTATTCCGGTTAAATAAAACTCACATCAATTGAAGTTAAGTTATCGAACGGGAGCTTGTGATCTTAGTCACTCCAACTTTTTGTTCGAAGTTAGAACATGAGAGTCAGATCACTAACCGTAATGGCGGTACGCCCCTACGCCCTCTCATCTACTCCTAGTTAGTGGCATTAACAGGAGGATGTTTAGTTAATGGTGACCATGCACGATATGTCACAGATGAATTAGAACTATTAAAAGCGAGATTTCTGAAATGAAACCAACTCAGCAAAAAACTTTCGACAAAGTGTCTTTCCAAGAAAGTGTTAAAAAGCATTTATCTGCAACTTACGCAACAACGATTGAAACAGCAGATAGCCGCGCATGGTACCTAGCAATGGGGCGTGCGCTAGCAGAATTGACAACATTTGATCTGCTAGAAACTGAAAATGATGAAAAAATCAAAAACGCGAAGAGCGTTAACTACCTTTCATTAGAGTTTTTGATTGGTCGTCTAACAGGTAACAACCTGATCAGCATGGGTCTGTACGAACAGATTACTCATGCAATGGAAGAGCTAGGCCAAAACCTAACTGACCTTCTAGAAGAAGAACGCGACCCATCGCTAGGTAATGGTGGTCTTGGTCGTCTTGCTGCTTGTTTTATGGATTCTTGTGCTGCACAAGAGTACCCAACAGTAGGCTACGGTCTTCACTATGAATACGGCCTATTCAAACAGTCTTTCCAAGATGGTCGCCAACAAGAAGCACCAGACGCATGGCGTGGTGTTGAAGGTTACCCATGGGAAGTCGCTCGTCCAGAACTAGCACAACACATTGGTTTTTACGGTCATGTAGAAGTTGAATTCATCGACGGTAAAGAAGTTCGTACTTGGGTTCCAGGTATGGAAGTAAAAGCAATGCCTTGGGATCTACCTATCGTAGGTTACGAGTCAAACACGGTTTACCCATTGCGTCTTTGGGAATGTCAGGCAATTGCACCATTCTCACTAGCAAGCTTTAACAACGGTGACTACTTCGAAGCGCAACACTCGCTAATCGATGCAGGTAACATCACGAAAGTTCTTTACCCGAACGACAACCATGAGAAAGGTAAGACACTGCGTTTAATGCAGCAGTACTTCCACTCAGCTGCGTCTGTTCGCGATATTCTACGCCGCCACGAAGCAGCAGGTTTCTCTCTAGAAGATCTGCCTAAGCAAGAAACGATTCAGCTGAACGATACGCACCCAACGATTGCGATTCCTGAGCTAATGCGCATCCTGATCGACGAAAAAGGTCTATCTTGGGATCAAGCCTGGGAAATCAGTGCACATACGTTCGCTTACACGAACCACACACTACTTCCAGAAGCGCTAGAGACTTGGTCTGAATCGCTGATCAACCGTCTTCTTCCACGTCACATGGAAATCATTTTTGAAATCAACCACCGCTTCATGCAAGAAGTTCGCAAGATGTGGCCTGGTGACGGTGAGAAACAAGCGAAGCTTTCTATCATCCAAGAAGGTTTCCACCGCATGGTTCGCATGGCAAACCTATGTGTGATTGGTTCTTACAAAGTAAATGGTGTAGCTGCACTTCACTCTCAACTTGTTAAGAAAGACTTGTTCCCAGAGTTCAACGAAATCTTCCCAGGTAAACTGACTAACGTAACGAACGGCATCACGCCACGTCGTTGGTTGAAGTTCTGTAACCCAGGTCTATCTAATCTAATCACAGGTAAGATTGGCTCTGAGTGGCCAGCAAAACTTGAGCAGCTAGAAGGCATCGCTAAGTTTGCAACAGACGCGAAATTCCAAAAAGAATTTATGGCTGTTAAGAAAGAAAACAAACAGCGTCTTGCTGATTGGGTTCAAGAGAACATGGGTATCGAGCTAGATACTAACGCTATCTTCGACGTTCAAATTAAGCGTCTGCACGAATACAAGCGTCAGCACCTAGATTTGCTACACATTCTGTCTCTGTACCACCGTATTCTTAACGAACCTGGTTTCGAGTGTGAGCCACGCGTATGTTTCTTCGCAGCGAAAGCAGCACCGGGTTACCACCTAGCAAAAGAAATCATCTTCGCGGTTAACAAGATTGCAGAGAAGATCAACAACGATCCTCGCATCGGTAACAAGCTTAAAGTGGTATTCATCCCTGACTACCGTGTAAGCATGGCTGAAATCATCATCCCTGCAGCAGACGTTTCTCAGCAAATCTCATTAGCTGGTAAAGAAGCATCGGGTACGGGCAACATGAAGATGGCTCTAAACGGCGCTCTAACTATCGGTACGATGGATGGTGCAAACGTTGAGATTCGTGAAGAAGTTGGTGATGAAAACATCTACATCTTCGGCCTAGAAGTTGACGGTGTTGTTGCATTGAAAGCTCAGGGTTACAACCCATATGACTACTACAATGCAGACCCACTATTGAAAGCTTCTCTAGATCTACTGACTGGCGATGAGTTCACTCCAGGTCAACCCGGTCTTCTACGTGCAACGTTTGATAGCCTACTAGACGGTGGTGACCCATACCTATGTCTTGCTGATTTCGCTTCTTACGTGAAAGCGCATGAAGACATGGGCACACAATACAAAGACCAAGCTGGTTGGGCTAAGAAAGCGATTCTTAACACGGCATTGGTTGGTAAGTTCACATCAGACCGCTCAATTCGCGACTACGTGAACAACATTTGGAAACTTGAAGCGGTTAACCGTTAATAGTTGCAAAGTAGCCAAGGCAGTTTATGCCTTGGCTCAATTAGCTTGTGAGCAAATAGACGGCTTATTCAGATAGCAATGCTTACAAACTGATTGTCACAAGCTAATTGATTAGTAAAAATTAAATAGACAACCCTACAAAAATTGAAAGCGTCAGAACGTTTTCGGAGAGAGCGATGAAAGAACAGACCGTATTAAAACAAGTCGCAGAAATGGCAAATATTGCCGATAGTTACGTTAGTGCGTGGGGCGATGAAGCACAAGTATCAGAAGAGACGATTACGTCTCTATTGGCTTCATTGGGCTACGATACAAGCAGCGATGATGCACTGCTTAAATCTGCAGAAAGAAAGCACAGAAAAGATGTACTAGACCCGGTTCTTGTCTTGCGTGACGGTGAACCAGTAGAAGTGACACTTAATTTGGGTGTGAGTGCTCGTGAAAGTGAGTTCAGCTGGCGTTTAGAAACCGAGCAAGGAGAGGTACTTGAAGGCTATCTTCAATCTCAAGTCGTTCGTGACGAGCGTGCCGAGGGTGGCCCTTTAGTGTTTGCATTGCCAAGTGATTTGGCATGGGGTTATCACAAGCTCATTGTGAGTCGTAAGCGCCGTAAGAAGCCTTACGAGATGACATTGATCATTACGCCTAAAGCGTGTTTCAAGCAGTCACCTATTGAGCAAGGCAAAAAGCTTTGGGGACCCAGTGTTCAACTGTACACACTAAGAACTCAGCACAACTGGGGTATTGGTGATTTCGGTGACCTAAAACAGCTTGTTTCGGATATCGCGTCTCGCGGTGGTGATTTTGTTGGTCTAAACCCAATTCATTCACTGTTCCCTGCGAACCCAGAAGGTGCGAGCCCATACAGCCCGTCTTCACGTCGTTGGTTGAACGTCTTATACATTGATGTGAGTTCAGTACCTGAGTTCGCATTAAGCGCGGAAGCGCAACAAACGGTAGGCAGCGCCGAGTTCCAGCAGCGTCTACAAAAAGCTCGTGAAGCGCACTGGGTGAATTACACTGAAGTGTCTGAGCTTAAGATGAGCATCTTGCCTCTGTTATTCGCAGAATTTAAGACTCGTCATCTAGATAAGAACAGCGATCGTGCACAAGCGTTCTTAGCGTTTGTTGAAGAGGGCGGTGAAAGCCTAATGCATCAAGCCGCGTTTGATGCGCTGCACGGCGAACTGCATGCTAAAGATTCAGGTATGTGGGGTTGGCCTGTATTCCCAGAGAAATACCGTACATTCGACAGCCCAGCAACACAGAAATACATCAAAGATAACCTAGATCAAGTACATCTATACATGTACCTACAATGGTTAGCCGATTGCCAAATCAACGATGCTCAGTCTCTTGCTGAAGAGAAAGGCATGGCAGTTGGCCTGTACCGTGACCTAGCGGTAGGCGTTGCGGATTCAGGCAGCGAGACTTGGGCCGACGAAGGTAACCTAGTGATGGATGCGAGCATCGGTGCTCCACCGGATATTCTTGGTCCTTTGGGGCAGAACTGGGGACTACCTCCACTAAACCCTGAAGTGCTTCAAGAGACGAGCTACGACGCTTACATCAAGCTGCTTCGTGCCAACATGAAGCACTGTGGTGCACTGCGTATTGACCACGTTTTAGGTCTATTGCGTTTATGGTGGATTCCGAAAGGTGAGAACGCGACCAAGGGCGCGTACATCTACTACCCAGTGCAAGACATGCTGTCTATTCTGGCGCTTGAATCTCACCGTTACCAATGCAGCGTTATCGGTGAAGACTTAGGTACGGTGCCGGATGAAATCGTAGACATCCTTGCAGATGCTGGCGTGCATTCTTACAAAGTATTCTTCTTCGAAACATCAGAAGATGACGGTGGTTTTATTTCTCCGAAGCACTACGCGTCACAATCGATGGCGGCACTGTGTACTCACGATATGCCAACGCTTCGCGGCTTCTGGCACTGTGATGACTTGAAAATGGGTCAAGAGATTGGTTTATACCCAGATGCACAACAGCTAGAAACTTTGTTCGATAATCGCTTGGAGTGTAAGCAAGGTATCTTAGACTCAGTGGCATGGCACGGCTTCCTACCTGAAGGTGTGGGTCGCGATGCGAGTCAAGTGCCGATGGATTCTTATCTTGCTGAAGCGCTTCAGTTGCACGTTGCGGCTGGTGGCTCAACACTCCTGAGTGTTCAGTTGGAAGATTGGCTGGAGATGGATAAGCCGGTAAACATCCCTGGTACGGTCGATGAATACCCCAACTGGCGTCGTAAACTATCAATGAACTTGGACGAAATCTTCGCTCATGAAGGCGTGAATCGTATCGCTTCTAAGCTGACTGATGTTCGAGAAAAAGCAGCTAAGTAATGGAATCGAGTGGCTTGAAAATAGGTGGTTTTTTGCTTACGCCGTACGAAACTACAACCTCGGTCACTCAATACTGAATGCTCATCTGGTAGAATAAATCGTCGTTATATTGCCCGCACTAATAGCGGGCATTTTTGTATTATGTTTTTTGGATGTTTGGTTAGGGAGAAACGTTTTGGAACTAAGTTCGATTTCAAAGCAAAAACAAATATATACCCAACTATCACAGGCTTGTTTTACTGACCCTTTTGCTTTTCTAGGGCCATACTTACCTTCTGATCAAGGTGCATTACGCGTATGGATTCCAGGGGCGGATAAAGTCGAGTTGATTGTTGGAAAGGAACCTCGTATTGAGTTAGCGCGAGAGGGTGAAAGTGGCTTCATTCTTAAGCAAGAAAGAGACTTACGTTTTACTCACTACAAGCTTGCGGTTGATTGGAATGGAGTAGAGCAGATCATCGATGATCCATACCAGTACCATGATCTGTACGCGAGTTATGAGGATCTTCATACACCTAAAGATATGTATCATCACATGGGGGCTCAGTTTATTACGCTAGAGCGTGATGGACAGACGATTTCGGGCACGCGTTTCTTGGTGTACGCACCGCATGCAACAGCGGCTAGTTTGGTGGGTAACTTCAACGCTTGGGATGGTCGTCGCCACCCAATGCAACGCTTAGATTATGGTATGTGGGGCTTATTCATTCCCGATCTGGAAGAAGGCGCTCAATACAAATTCGAATTAAAAGGACCTGATGGCGAAGGCTTACCACACAAAGCTGATCCATGGGGTTTCTACTCTGAGCAGTACCCATCATTTTCATCTGTGACTTACGATCACGCTCGCTACCAGTGGCAAGATTCTCAATGGCAGAATCGCCCGGTAACGCAAAAGCGCAAAGAAGCCCTTTCATTCTATGAATTGCACGCCGGCTCTTGGAAGCGTAATGCTGAAGGTGAATTCCTAAACTACCGTGAGCTAGCAGCAGAGCTAATTCCATATCTAACGGATCTGGGTTACACACACGTCGAGTTGATGCCGGTTTCAGAGCATCCGTTTTACGGTTCTTGGGGCTACCAGCCAATAGGCTTGTTCGCACCAACAAGTCGTTTTGGTTCTCCAGATGATTTCAAATTCTTCGTCGATCAGTGTCACCAAGCTGGTCTGGGTGTTGTTCTGGACTGGGTTCCTGCTCATTTCCCAAGTGATGATCACGGCCTAGCAAACTTCGATGGCACGCCTTTGTTCCATGATCCAGATCCTCGCCGTGGTTGGCACCAAGATTGGAACTCGTACATCTACGACTTAGGCAAAGAGCATGTTCGTCGTTTCTTGGTAGCAAACGCTCTGTACTGGTTCGAACAATTCCACATCGACGGCATTCGTGTTGATGCGGTTGCCTCGATGTTGTACCTCGATTACTCGCGTAGCCATGATCAATGGATTCCGAATGTAGACGGCGGTAATGAAAACTACGACGCTATCGCTACCCTTAAGTGGATGAACGAAGAAGTGTACAAACACTTCCCGAACGCGATGACGATTGCTGAAGAATCGACCGCTTTCCCTGGCGTTTCTGCACCGACCTTTATGGGTGGTTTAGGCTTTGGCTTTAAGTGGAACATGGGTTGGATGCACGACAGTTTGTCTTACATCCAAGAAGATCCGATCAACCGTAAATATCACCACGACACGATCACTTTCCCACTGGTTTATGCCCATAGTGAGAACTACGTATTGTCTCTGTCTCACGATGAGGTGGTTTACGGTAAAGGTTCTATCCATAACAAGATGCCAGGTGATGAATGGCAGCAAACGGCCAACTTACGTGCCTACATGGGTTACATGTATGCGCAGCCGGGTAAAAAGCTGAACTTCATGGGCGCAGAATTTGGCCAAACAGCTGAATGGAACCATGATGACCAACTGCAATGGTTCTTGTTGGAATATGAACGCCATCAAGGTGTTCAACGCTTGACGAAAGATTTGAACAATCTATACCGTTCTGAGGCAGCAATGCACGATCTTGATTTCGATCCGAAAGGTTTTGAGTGGCGTCTTCAAGATTCTGCTGAAGCAAGCATCTTAGCTCATGAACGTATCAGCGAATCTGGTGAACGAGTGTTGGTTGTTTCTAACTTTACGCCCGTTCCTCATGAGCGTTTCCGCTTAGGTGTTCCAGCCCAAGGCCAGTACTCGCTATTGCTGAATACTGACTCGGCTGATTACGCAGGCAGCGGTTTTGAAGTGAAGCAGGTTGCTGAGGTTGAATCAGTCGCGAGTGAAGGTTTAGACACGTCGATTGAGCTACGTTTACCACCACTTTCAACGGTGTTTTATAAATTAAACTAATAGTCACAAATACGAAAAAGGGAGCCTTAAGGCTCCCTTTTTTTGTTTCGTTTTTCATTCTAAGACGGCTTGAATTTCATTGAGTAGAGCATTAATCAGCACGTAATTTAAGCGTCGATTTCAATGAAACAGTCTAAAATGGATACCAGAATAACTGCGTTTCTAAAACACGTTTTGCGATCGCTAACACAACAATCAAGGCGATAACCATTAGCCAAACAAAATCGATACTTTTCAACGGTGCATAGCTATACCAGGTCCGTGACTTGTGTCGACCAAAACCTCGTAGCGTCATTGCATTTGAAATCTCGTCTGCACGGTCCAAGCTAGAAAAAATCAGTGGGCCTAGAACCTTAGCCACGTTTTTGATGCGAGTGAGTAAAGGCGCTTTCTTCGATAGTTCGACGCCACGAGCCTGTTGCGCGTGCATGATATTGATGAAGTCTTTTTTAACTTCAGGTAAATAACGTAGCGTTAAGCTGACCGCATAGGCGATTTTGTATGGAACACCAATACGGTTGAGGCTTGCTGCAAACTCGGTCGGATGCGTGGTAAAGACGAATATTAACGCTATCGGGAACATGCTCATGTATTTGAGCGTGACAGTGACTAAGTAAAACAGGGTCTCTTGGCTTAACGAGTAGCTTCCTGGCAGTGTCAGCAATAGAGTCTCGCTACCGATGAGCTCTGTACCTTGCTGTGGGGCAAGCAGGTACATGAACAAAGCATTTAGGCTCAGTACACTCACCGTTCCCAATAACAAAGGCTTATAAACGCGCACAGGCACATTGGTAAGCTTTAGCAGGAATAAACCAGTCACAATAAGCAACGCAATCAATCTCAGGTCGAACGTAGTCAAAACCACAGTCACCCAAGCGAGAAAAAGTACAAATTTAGTGATGCCGTTCAGTGCGTGTAGTGGTGATTTAGTATCAATGTAGTTGATGCCAAATTTCACTTTTGATGCATTCATAGCGAGCTTCTCTCGTTGTCGATGAAGTACTGCATAAATGCGTTGGTGTCGTCGATTTTCATCATAGTCGCAAGTTCATAAATGCTGGTGGTACAAAGGTTCGCACGTTCTAAAAGCGATGGCTGACTAAACACTTCCGTCATCGCTGCATTGGCAATCAACTTACTGTCTGCGATTACGATCGAACGTGTGGTGTATTCTAGAACCAAGTGCATGTCGTGTGAGATGATCACAACAGTAATACCTAAATCTCGGTTAAGCTTTTGGATGAATGCCAGCATGGATGTGTAGTTACGGTAGTCTTGGCCTGCTGTAGGCTCATCTAAGATGAGGAGTTCAGGCTCCAACACTAAGATAGAAGCTATCGTTACGCGTTTTTTCTGACCGTAGCTCAGAGCTTCAATGGGCCAGTGGCGGAACTTGCTTAACCCACATAGTTCAAGAACGTGCTCTACTTTTTCTGTAATCAGCTGCTCTGCAATACCGCGGTTACGAAGACCAAAAGCAATCTCATCAAAAATCATATGATGTGAGATCATATGATTCGGATTCTGCATCACTACACCGACTTTCTGGCTTCTTTCAAAGATGGAAAGTTCAGATAAGTCTTGACCATTTAGATAGGAAGAGCCTGAATCAGCATCGATCACACCCATGATGAGTTTGGTGATAGTGGATTTACCCGAACCGTTCTTGCCCAGAATCGAGACAAACTCACCCTTACCAATTTTGAAACTCACATCTTCGAGTGCATTCTTTTCGCCATCGTAAGAATAAGTTAAGCCATGAACTTCGAGTAAAGGTTGATACTGCTTTTCTGCAGCTGGGGCAGGGCGATCAGCAAACCAAGCTTGAACTGCTGGGCGGAACCTTTTGTAATCCAAAGCTTTGAGGTTTGACAGTTTATCTTCGCTTCGGAGCGGGGCTTGCGCTGCTTTAAGTGCGGATAAGTAAAGAGGCTCACGAATACCGTGAGTTTCTAGTAACTTGGACGCTAAGATGTAATCCGGAGTCATATCCGCGACGATTTCACCGCGCTCCATTAAGATCACACGATCGATATCGCGATGTAGAACATCCTCAAGACGATGCTCGATAATCACGATAGTCTTGTTGGTTTCTTTATGGAGTTGGTCGATGATCTCAATCGTTGCTTTGCCCGTTTTCGGGTCAAGGCTTGCTAAAGGCTCATCAAACAGCAAAATATCGACGTCGTCGACCAAGATTCCTGCCAACGATACTCGTTGCTTTTGACCACCTGAAAGGTCATGAGGAGAGCGCTCAAGCATATCCGCTAGGTCGACCATTTTTGCAGTCGATTTAACTAACGGGTACATATCAATGTTCGACATTAACTGGTTTTCTAATGCGAACGCGATATCTTCACCGATACTTAACCCCACAAATTGGCTGTCAGTATCTTGTAATACTGTGCCTACTTGCTCGGTATAGTCGTGCATTGAAAATTCAGAGATATTCTTACCGTTGATCTCTAAAGACCCAGATACCTCACCTTTGATTGCATGAGGTATCAGACCATTGAGACACTGACCTAGGGTAGATTTACCACTACCACTTGGCCCAATAATGACGATTTTCTCTCCTTTCTCTATCCTTAGATTGATATTTTTTAGCGTCGGTTTATCCAGCGACTCATATCTAAAAGAGAAGTTCGAAAATGCTATAGTCATTAGCGTTTATGCCTCGGTCAGGTTGCGACTTTGCTTGTTACGTTTAGCAACTGATTTTAGGATCAGGAAGCCAACAACTGCGATCAGAATCGTGTTGCCCGCAGCGATGATAGACAGTTGAGTGAAGACTTTAGTAAACGGTTCTGCGTATAGGATGGTGTCTAGGAACGCAGAGCTACCGTAACCCACAACGTTACCCACAAGGGCAAGTACCACAAACAGTGCAAAATCTTTCATTGGCAGATCGCCTTGTTGGAGGCGGTTCTTAGTTATCATTGGGAATAAGCCGATAACCATGCCGACAATACCTGAGCCTAATACCCAAGTTAACCATACCCCCCAACCTGCAAACAGATCCGTTACCCAGTGACCGATAAAGCCAACCAAGAAGCCAACGATAGGGCCAAACAAAACAGAAAACAGTGCGAGAACTGCCATTGCTGGTTTCAATGTCGTGTTAGCAAACACTGGGACACCAAACATAGGTAAACCACCAATGCCGTACAGTGCCGCGCCAATAGCAATAACGACGACTGTTTTAGCTGAAAAGTTCATAGATAACCTCGAATACTGAAAATAAAGCATAATATTCGCCATTATTAATATGCGTCTCAATGAGAACGTTTTTTGGGCAAATATAAAAAATAAGGCGCGCATTATACAGTAGAACCCTTCCATAAGGGAAGATAAGTGTCTAGATGTCTAAAATTCCACCTTAGTAGGCTGGTGCGGCGTAAAAAGTGCGACTTTACGGTTAATCAAGCAACAAAAAAGCCAGAACGAGTCTGGCTTTTTCATTCGTCTTAACAATATGTTAAGAGGGTTCGTCGTATACTGACGACCATTTAGTGGTCTAGATACGGTTAGTGGTCTAGATATAGATAGTTTTGCCAGCTCTTCATGCGAATAAGTACTTTACGCATGATAGATACGTGAGTGAAGCTGTCAGAATAAACGGCTACTTCAACGGCAGTACCCATAGGCAAATGGTACTCAGACAGGTCATCAGTGATGGTCAGCTTAACAAATACACGGCCGCTGGTACGCAGTGCGTCAGTACCTAGAAGTGTGCCTCGAGCTTGGAATTGACTCTCACCAATCGCTGGGATCACTTCATCAATGCGTCCTTTAAACACTTTTCCTGGCAGTGCTCTAAATAGAAACTCAGCTTCGTAGCCAGGTTGCAGGCGTTGTAGTGAGTTTTGTCTAAAGGCTGCGGTATAAAATTGTGCTTCAGTGTGAACAAAGGTCATCACAGGCGCTAATGGTAGTGGTACAGCCATTACACCTGGACGCAGTGCTAGTTGAGTTACGTAGCCATCGGTTGGTGCTCTTACCACCGTTTGGTCAAGGTTGAATTCAGCTTTACGCAAATCAGCAAGTAAGCCTGCTACCGCGGTATTCTCACCACCAATCTCAGAGTTAAGTGCGATCTGAGCTTGTTGCTGGTTCGCTTCGGCTACTTTTACTGCGGCTTCTGCACCCTTATAAGCTTGTCTGCGAGTATCTAATTGTTGTTCAGTGAATGCACCACTCTCAAAACCACGTTTGTAACGAGAAAACTCGCGCTGAGCTTTATCTCTTTCGGCAATGGCTTTGATTTTGGCGGCTTCTGCTTCTCCAACTTGGGACTCTAGACCTAAGGCGCCTTGGCTCGCTTCTTTTACTTTGGCTTGCAGCTTAGCCACTTCAGCTTCAAAAGGAATTGGGTCTATCTTGAAAAGGATATCGCCTTTCGTGAGAGGTTTATTCGCTTCAACCGGAACCTCGATAACTTTGCCTCGAACCCCAGAAACAATCGGTGTGGTTGAGTAAACTTGATTACCGATTTGTGTGAAAGGGTGGTTGTAGTTCATCAATAGAATCAAAGTACCGATGAGGACAACACCACCCAGAACGGCAGTGGGGACAGTCCATTTGTTTAGCGGGATGTTGAATACTTTGAAAATCGTAATACAAAGTGCCGCGTAGGTCATTATCAGCAGTAAATCCATTACTTAGTCTCCTGATCTTGAACGTTGTTTGTTTCTATCTCTGTGCTGTTTTGCTCAGTGCCCGCTTGCTTTAGCTGTGCGATTTCGTTCTGAAGTGTACTCACTTGGTCGATGAGAGTGTCGACTCGGTGATGAATATCGTGTTGTTCTTCTTCAAGCTTAGCGAAACCCCAACCACGATCTTTGCGCCACAACGTAGCCCAAATCCAAAGGAATGGCCAAATAGTGTGTAAAGTGAATAGGCTAACCCAGCCTGATACATGGATAGCATCTTGATGAGGGTGATTGCGTTCTTTCGCAATTTCATAGGGAATATCGTGAATAACGATGATGCCGTAAAAGATAACTAATGCTACGAAAATCAGTAGACCGAGTGCAAAGTAGTCTAAAAACATAACAGATCCTTGTAATGTTAGATGTTAGTTATAAATATACTACGCTATCATCCAAGTAATTGTTATCAAAATGATTTACCAATCTGCAAATAATATGTTGCCGCTGATAATGAGAACAAAACCATTGATGGGTCTTATAAAATTCAATTGAACTTGAATAGTTATTTCGGATTTCTTGTTGGTATTCTTGCTGACAAGATGACAGTTCTGATGTAAACGGCGCGCATTGCCACAATAACCACATACAACAAAGGATAAATGCGGATGTATATAGGTGAATTAGCGGCCATTGGCGCTGCGATGGTGTGGGCGTGTGCAACATGGATTTACGGGCAGTTTGGGCATCGCTTCTCTGCGATGCAGTTGAATATAGTTAAGGGTGTTGTAGCCTCCGGCATGATGCTTTTAGTCATGCCGTTAATACCGATGCCTGAATTCGAACTGAGTGCTAACCATTTTTGGATCTTGGCGATCTCGGGAGTCATTGGTATCGCAGTTGGTGACAGTGCTTATTTTGCGGCATTAAAAAGAATTGGTGCCAATAAGACCTTGTTGCTGGAATCTCTGGCTCCCCCTCTTTCTGGTGTTTTGGCATTAATGTTTCTTGGCGCGGCACTCACATTGCAGAGTTGGCTCGGTGTCGTGATAACAACATTAGCGGTGACCTTTGTGGTCTTTCAGCCGTCGAAATCGGCGAACGGTGATTCTACAGATAAAGCACAATGGAGTGGTATTGGATTTGGGCTTATGGCAAGTGTTTGTCAGGCGTCGGGCGTGGTGATTTCCCACTACGCGTTAGTTGCAGGTGATGTTCCACCTCTGTTAGGCGCTTTGATTCGCCTGACGATAGGCGTGTTTGCTGTAATGCTGATTATCCCTTTCGTTGAAAAGAAGCCGTACTCATCGATAAAAAGAGATTTATGGGCAATGACCAAGCTCGATAAACTTTGGTTATTAGGGGCAATCTTTGTCGGGACGTTTCTCGCTCTATGGCTTCAGCAAGTGGCGTTGAAAAATGCTAATCCAGCGATTGCTCAAACATTAATTGCGACTAGTCCGGTTTTTATTTTGGTGATCTATGCGCTTAAAGGGGAAAAGGTGTCAAAACAAAGTCTAATCGGGACACTTGTCGCTCTGGGGGGGATCTCTCTGTTTTTCTATCAATAGCCTATTGCTATCACTAACCTAACTAGATTGAAGGTTATTTGAGAGTAGTGCTGCACTGAATGAGAGTTAGTCTGTATTTTCTCTCATCTATATAGTTACTCTCAGATCATGCTCTATCGATTGCAACTACTCAGTACAGACCTGATTTCGACCATTAGCCTTTGCTCGGTATAGGGCTTTATCTGCACGATAGAAGGTACGCTGAGTATTTTCTCCCTCGCGATGCAAAGTGATACCGATACTCACGGTTAAACCGCGCTCGCCGAGTATTTCATGCCACCCAAATTGGAAGATACGCTCTCGATAATTTTCTGAGTGCATTTCTGCTTTTGCAAGGTCAGTATTCTCAAGGATGACGAGAAACTCTTCTCCGCCAAACCTGACACATGACGCGCCTCTAAACTTGAAGTATGAACGCAGTTCTTGAGAAACGTTGACGATCGCTTTATCGCCCACTAAGTGGCTCAGTTCATCATTGATTGACTTAAAGTGGTCGATATCGATAACCATTAATGCAAAAGGCGTTTCGTGTAGCAGTAGATCTTTCAGTTTTACATCTAACCAGCGACGGTTGTGTAACCCAGTCAGTGGATCGGTGAAAACATCTTGTTGTAGCTGAGCAACTGTATTTTTATGTTGCTCTGTTGTCTCTTTAAGCTCTTTGTTCTCTTGTTCGGAGAGAATGAGTTTAAGTTGTAATTCAAATCGAGATAGACGGCGCAGTTGGCTTGCACCAAGTTCGCTGATCGGGATCTGCTTCATCAGATCCGTTTCAATTCGGTAGCCTTTCTTCTCGTAGCTCAGCGCTTCTTGAAAACGCCCTTGATTCATACACACATCACTTAGGGAATCATAGAAGCGCTTCGCAAGCACTGGTGACGAGCCGGGCTTCACACGTTTGTGGGTGCTCGACAAGATCATACTTGCATAGTCTTGCTTTCCGGTCGCACTCAAGCAATGTGCTAACTCTAGACGAGTCATGGTCGCGAGCCAACTTGCTTGAGTACTGTTGGCTGGATATTGAATTTTTGACAGACAACGAAGCGCTTCATGGTGCTTTTTCTTAGCACGGAGCACTTTTGCTTGATACAACAGTATCTGAGCTGTGAGTAGCTTATCACTCACTAAAATGCTCAGTTCTTCGCATTCGTTCAGTAAGTCGCTGGCCGCCGTTATTCGGTTGAGCAGTAGCAGACTTGCTACCATATAAAGCTTGAATTTCAGACGAAGTGATCGACTGCTTATCGCGTGATCTATGCTATTGATTTTTTGGTAGTAGCGAAGAGCTCTGCTGTGGTCTCCGTAAGCGTCACACAGGTTCCCCATACCTAAGATAGCCATTACATATTCATCGATATGTCCGTGCTCAACGGCGATTGTCGATGAGCTGACGAATTCATTCAGTGCCGACGTGTAATCACCAATTTCAACCAAGCGATTACTTAAGCTGGTCTTTACAGTAAGAATATCTTCTATATCTGTAGGAAGGTGGAGTAGGTCGAGTGCCAGTTTTAATTCATCAATACTGGTTTGATTTTGTTGTAACTCGGCGCGGTACTCAGAGCTGATGATGTAACAGTGTGCTTGTTCTGTTTGTGTCGTCGAAACGTGTTGGCGAATATGATTCCAGAATATGATCGCCTCTTCACCCGATACCGATGAAGGATCTAGACCTGCATCTGTAATCTTGCTTAATAGGGTTTCCATCATTCTGTTACCTCAGCATCGTCTTCTTCTAGTTGTTCAAGAGTGAACGGGAACGTCAAAATATCGTTGAGGCTGACGGTCGGTCTCGAACCTTTTAATCCTTTTCTGTGCCATGGATAGATATCTAGCATGGTGGTCAGAGTTTTGAAGATCTGGTCAGCAGCTTCGTCTTTTTCGGAAAGCATAAGAGCCACACGTTCCGAACTTAGCCTTGCAATGAAGTCGTTCTGATTACACAAGGTATGTGCTATCTCGGTACAGACATCTAAGTAATCGGTATCGATGTGATGGAACATGATGATGCAGTGGTTAGAGCGTTTAAGCTCCGTCTTAAATAGTACCAGTTTTTCCCACCAGAAGGTTTCGGAAACGACATAAGAGAGGTGCTTTTCCGGGTCGTGTTCGTGTTGACCTCGAATGCGGTTAATTAGCTTACGAGCTCTTTGTTCAAGCTGGCGTTTTGAACTGCGCGCTTTGTCTAAACCGACACGATTTGTTTGTTCTTTAAGCATGCCGGTAGAATATTGACGGTACTTCTTAAAAGCGATCAATGCGGCTTCAAAATCTTGATTTTCTTCTGCGACTAAAGACTGTTGATAACAAATTTGGCTAAGCAGTTCGCCATTATCGAATTCGTTTGCTGACTCTTCTGCGAGCCTTAGCAACTCGGCGGCTTGTTCTGGTCTCTTTCTTAAGAGCTCCAGTCTAGCTCTGCTGATGTAGGAATGCGCTTTCATCCATACCAGGTTGTGCTCTACTGCTAGCTTGTGCGCTTTGGCTGTGGCCCGTTCTGCATCATCTAAACGTTCAAGGCCAAGTAGGGCAAGGCCTCGAAAATCCCATACTTCAGCGTGCCAAGTATTATCTTTATATTCTTTTAGTGCTTCTTCTGCACCGTCGAGCACCGACAGCATTTCAACATAGTTGTTGAGCAGGTAGTAATCCCATGCGAGAAGTATTCTTGCTTTGCCTTCTAACCAACCAATGCGGCTGTTATTCGCCACTTTTACAGCGAGCTGGTGGGTAGAGCGTGCAAGTTTATATTCGTGAGTCATTCGCCAAATGTTGCCAAGGCCAATGAGGCATTCAATTTGAATCTCCACTTCATCAACCAGTGCAGATTGTTCTAATGCATTGATCCAGAACTGCTGGGCGGAGTAATACTTGGCTTGTCCCCAGAATTGGAGTGCGTGTAAGTGGAGAATTTCAGGGAGAAAATGATCGGTATCTAATCGGCTTTGGCGCTTGTAGGCTTCCTTGATGTATTTTAAACCTTTCTGGTAATCCATAAGGTTCCAACAACATCTTGCCATTAACATTAATGACTGGATAGCGCCCTCTTCAAACAGAACTTGCTCTGATCTGACTAGGCATTGTTGTGCAATCTCTAGGATCACCAATGGCTCAGAATCAACGCGAGTTTTGAGTTGTTCTAGTTCGGTTTCAAGAAGGTACTGATTTTTGTCCAAGGCTTAGATCCATAATTATCGAACATATTGATAACACAATCATTATAGGAGTGTGATTGAGGATAAGCATCAATTATCTCTCGCTGAGCATAAAGGGGACACGTATCTTTTCCAATTTTGGGTGTTATCTCATGCTTTTGCTTTTAAATCAACGAGTTCTAGAGTGCACCTCTAGATGTACACCCCTATGAAAGCAATTGCTTAAGGGTTAATGGCTGCTCTGTCACACCTAAGCGTTGTGCTGCCGTCAACCCTTCCTTATCTTGGTAGCACAGATTGTGCCAAGATCTAAATATGTCGAGTAATGGAAGAATGCCCCCAGGGCGAAGTTTACGTCTTGGCTCATTGATGAAGCTGTCGAATAACAACTGAAAACGTTGTTGATAGAACTTTGTTTGCTGAATTGAGGCTGTATTAAACCACTGTTTTGGTTCTGGATTATTACCCGTTAGGTAGCAGATACCTTTTTGGTTGTCACCTTGACTCGCGATAGCCCAACGATCGCGCCACCAACTCATATGAACGATGTCGATCTTTTCAAAATTTTGGTCATCTTGCCAACCTGAGTCTTCCTCTACATACATAAGGTCAACATTTTGACTCTGAATGCGTGGCAAGCAAACGCTTAGAGCGGCAGATCTTAGTAATGGATCTTGTGGCATATAGATCGTGACATGCTTTTTCTCATCACACATATCAAGCACATGTAGGAAGTGAGCATAGGAAGTATAAGGCGGTCGAATTAGCGCGCCCTTCGAAGGGTAACTGAATGTCGTAAGGTTCCCCATTGGATCCTCTACATTGCCTCTCGCAAGAATTACTTGATATTGCTGCTCAATGCGCTCTTTCAGTTTGTCAGACGGTTGAGGAAGTTCGAGATTTGCTTCTGAAGAATGCTCTTTAGACACAAAGCGTGCAACGTCATCGTAAGGATTGTGATCAGCACTTCCAGATGGTTCTTCATTTTGAGAGTAATTGACGTGTTGGCAAAGGATGTAGCCAGAGTGTGCCTCGCCAGTCGCTATCCATACCACACCATTGTTGCTTTTCGGTTGCAGGCGTTGGTAGTGAGAAGCGAATTCGTAATCTTTAGCATGGTTGACCCAACGAGCATCGATCATCGCCAACTTGCGACGACAGCGACTGGCGATATGGTCAACATGATCATAGAAAGTTTTTGGATTGATCTCTAATTTTCTACAAATTTCACGTACTGAATACCCCATGAACAATAAGCCCATGAGGTTCTCTTGAAACTGAAGTTTTTTGTTGGATCCTGACCACTTATCAACGAAGGTTGATTGGCAGTCTTTACATCTGTAACGCTGCCTATCGCCACTGTAGCCGAAGGCATGATAAAGATGTTTGTGGGTATGAACCGATAAGCCAAAGTTATCGCAATCATCATTACGACAAGCAGGGAGCCCGTCGCTGTGAAGTTGTCTTAGGCGATGAAGTTCGCTTAACACTTCACTATTGTTAAGTAAGGGGGGGAAAGCTCCACATTCACGACAAACCATCGCTGGACGCTTAGGGTTTGCGTGTTGCAAAACATACCGTTTTGCATCGCTCAAGCCAAAGTTGTCACACGCCAATGTTTTACAAAAGTTGAGTTGCAAACCATCCGCATCTTTTGGCAGCTTGTCGTTAGACACGATCTCCCCCTCGGGATTATTTGAGCAGCCAAGTGAGCTTGGCTGCGGGGTAACGCTTTTCAATGTATCTTATCAATTCGTTAGATGTTGATTGCAGTCTCTAGAGCAACTTTCATCATGTCGTTGAACGATTTTTGACGATCTTCAGAGCTTAGTTTCTCACCACGGATGATGTGGTCAGATACTGTTAGGATAGTTAGGGCTTTAGCACCAAGATCCGCAGCAACACCGTAGATACCAGCTGCTTCCATATCAACACCAAGGATGCCTAGCTTTTCCATTTTTTCGAAAAGGTCAGCTTCTGGAGTGTAGAAAAGGTCTGCAGAGAATACGTTACCAACTTTAACTGGAACTTCTTGTGCACGTGCTTGGTTTACGGCTTCTTCTAGAAGACCGAAATCAGCGATTGCCGCGAAGTCATGGTTGTTGAAACGAATGCGGTTTACTTTTGAGTCAGTCGATGCACCCATACCGATAACAACGTCCATTAGTTTAACGTCATCACGTACCGCACCACAGCTACCTACGCGAATAACGTTCTTTACGCCGTACTCAGCAATTAGCTCATGTACATAGATGCAGCACGATGGAATACCCATACCGTGGCCCATTACAGAAACTTTCTTACCTTTGTAAGTGCCTGTGTAACCAAACATGTTGCGAACGTCACAAACTTGCTTCACGTCATCAAGGAATGTTTCTGCAATGTATTTTGCGCGAAGCGGGTCGCCTGGCATAAGTACAGTTTCTGCGAAATCACCAGCTTGAGCATTAATATGAGGTGTAGCCATGGTCGTTCTCCAAAGTTTTAACGGTAATTATAGGAACAGGATTTTATTAATTACCGATTCTGTTGAATTGAATTCGTTTTGTTGAGGCAATATTAGCGAGTTAAAACGAGGCTCCGTGAGATGTTTGTCACAAATTTGCTCTACCTTTAAAGTATTATTCATATAGATAACCAAATATGTTGAAAGTTTAGAGGCAATCGATTTTGTGTGGTTAAATTACGCTATGTCCAGACGAAAAACGACAAATAAAGGCCTGTTGCATATCAGCTTGGAGCAACAATACGTTGTCGCGACGTTTGATCAGCGATAATCTAAACTTTGATAAAAAGACAAACCAAGGAATTGTATGTCGTATTGCGCTAACTCGACGCCTTTGCACTCAATGAGAACACAGATACGTAAGGTAGCTTTACCTCTAGTGAGGGTCACCATGCTTGTGGCAGCGATGGCTTCGTCGTGTGTGTCTGCGGCGACCTTTGTACTGCCTCCGGCTGAAAGCCGTATCGTCGGCAGAATACAACAACACGAAGTGGCTGCTGGCGAAACGTTGGCTATCATTGCTAAGCAATACGATATTGGTTTTCTCTCTTTAATGGCGGCAAACAAAGGCGTTGATCCTTTTCTTCCTGCTGAAGGTTATGTGTTAAGTATCCCTAGCCGTTTGATTCTGCCGGATACGCCGAGAAAAGGCATTGTGATTAACCTTGCCGAGTTAAGGTTGTACTTCTTTGAACCTGAGAAAAATCAGGTGCACGTATTTCCTGTTGGCATCGGTCGAGTGGGGCGGGATACCCCAGAGATGATCACTAAGATAAGCCAAAAAAGACCCAATCCGACTTGGACGCCTCCAAACTCAATTCGTAAAGAGTATCTAGAGAAAGGGATTGAGCTACCAAAAGTGGTTCCTGCTGGGCCGGAAAACCCTCTGGGCGAGTATGCATTACGACTTGCTTATGGTGCAGGTGATTATCTGATACACGGTACCAATAAAGACTTTGGGATAGGCTTGCGAGTCAGCTCCGGCTGTATTCGTATGGAACCTAAAGATATTGAGTGGCTTTTTGAACAGGTTAGTCGTGGTGAGCAAGTCACAATAATCGATGAGCCTATCAAAGTGTCTTTAGAGCCAGATAGGAGCGTGTTTGTTGAAGCTCACGAACCATTGACGCGAAGCGACGGCTCTAAGAAATTATTGCAAATCCCCGTTGAATTAAAATGGTGGCTTGAAGATGCGGATCTACCAAGTTCAAAAGCGAAAGCGGTGATATTTGCTCAAAATGGCGTGCCTGTTGAGATAGCACCACCTGTGATTGAGTTCTAATTTGATTGCCTCTTCTGTAATAAGGGGCGTTTATTTTTGTCTACTTGAATTGATACCTTCTACTCGAATTAATGCCTTCTATTCGAACTAGTAACGCCCAAAAAAAAGCACCACATCCGTTAAGAGGTGGTGCTGTCTATTTACTGCATTTTACGACTGATTTAATCTACAGCTTCATCGCACTGAGCTCTCAAACTATTTAGTGTAAGACTCTGCGATGTTGTCGATACGGTCGTTAGCACGATCCGCTTCTTCTTTTGCTGCCATAGCGGCTGCAGCTGCTTCTTGAGCTTTCATTTCAGCTGCCGCTTTATCGCCTTTAAGTGCTTCAACTTCACTGGTTAGCTCAGCAACTTGGTTAGTCAATTGATCCATTTGTGACATTGCAGCTTCTTCTGGCTCAGAAGAACAACCAGCTAAAATGAAAACTGAGGCTGCAGCTGCGATTAATGTCTTATTCATAAGAACTCCTTGCTTATTTATCATCAAAAGATGCGCTATACATTCTTTATCATATAGTCGCTTCATTAATGATTGTAGCGACTAATCTTTTAACTGCAAAAACAATAACTAGAGAAATTACTAAATTTTTGAGGTAATTAGCTGAGCGTCACGTTATGTCTCGTTTATGAGATGGAGGGGTGAGAGCCGGTTTTGATGTGTTTTGGAGAGTTATTTCTTTACGATCAATGCATACAATGTTCTAGCAAACGAGAGATAAAGGGATAAATTTTCTGTGATCTCTATCCTTATAAAGTACTTTCGCGGTATCATGTCACGTTAAATTAATTTTATTCAATACCATCATGACTGGAGAGTCCTTTGCACTTTAAAGATTTAGGCTTAGATAACCGCTTACTGAAGAACTTAAAACATTACGACTTCAAGAAGGCGACAGAGATCCAATCAAAAGCGATCCCTGTTGCTATTGCCGGTAAGGATCTATTGGCTTCATCAAAAACGGGATCAGGAAAAACATTGGCGTTTGTGTTGCCGATGATACATAAAGCATTAAAAACAAAAGCTTTTTCTGCTAAAGATCCTCGTGGTGTAATTTTGGCTCCTACTCGTGAGCTAGCAAAACAAGTTTATGGCGAGCTGCGTAGCATGCTTGGTGGTCTATCTTACGAAGCGACACTTATTTTGGGTGGTGAAAACTTTAACGACCAAGTTAAGGCTCTGCGTAAGTACCCTCGCTTTATTGTTGCGACTCCAGGCCGTC
Source organism: Vibrio syngnathi (assembly GCF_002119525.1). Classification (NCBI taxonomy): domain Bacteria; kingdom Pseudomonadati; phylum Pseudomonadota; class Gammaproteobacteria; order Vibrionales; family Vibrionaceae; genus Vibrio; species Vibrio syngnathi. The sequence continues at coordinate 230,172 of NZ_CP017917.1, forward strand.
TTGCGGATCACCTTGAGCACCGCTCACTGTTTTTAGATGGTGTTGAAACGCTGATCCTTGATGAAGCTGACCGTATGCTGGATTTAGGTTTCGCACCTGAATTGCGTCGTATCGCGAATGCAGCTAAACACCGTCGCCGTCAAACGTTGATGTTCTCTGCGACACTTGATCACGCGGAAGTGAACGACATTGCAAATGAAATGCTAGATTCGCCTAAACGAATCTCAGTGGGTGTTTCTAACGAACAGCACCTTGATATCACTCAGAAGTTTTACCTATGTGACCATCTAGATCATAAAGAAGCAATTCTGGATCGTGTTATTGAAGAAGCTGAATACCGTCAGGTGATGATTTTCACGGCAACTCGTGCTGATACTGATCGCCTAACCGAGAAGCTAAACGAGAAGAAGCTTAAAGCGGTGGCATTGAGCGGTAACCTAAACCAAACGCAACGTAATGCAATCATGAGCCAGTTCGAGCGTGCGGTTTACAAGATCTTGGTAACAACAGACGTTGCTTCACGTGGTATTGATATTCCAAACGTAAGCCACGTTATTAACTTTGACATGCCTAAGCATACAGAAGAATACGTGCACCGTGTTGGTCGTACTGGTCGTGCGGGTAACAAAGGTGATGCAATCTCTTTGGTTGGTCCAAAGGATTGGGATAGCTTCAAGCGTGTTGAGCTTTACCTTCAACAAGATCTTACCTTCTCGGTACTTGAAGGACTAAAAGGTAAGTTCAAAGGTATTAAGCCGCGCAAACCTGCTTTTGCTAAAGGCGGTCCTGCGAAGAAGAAAACCAACACTCAAGCTAAGAAAACGCCGAAAAAACCGGTTAAGCGCGATAAGAGCTTCCATAAGAATGTGGCAGTGGGTGATACCGTATTTATCCCTAAGAAGAAAGTTGCGCCAAAAACTGACGACGAGTAATCAACTCGCGTGAGCTAAAAGATTATGTTTATAAAAACAGATTTTTATACAAGCTAGCGTAAATAAAAACCGCCTATGAAGGGCGGTTTTTTTGTATCTGGTTTCTGCACCTGAGAGGTGTTGTCTCAGGTTACAGAGTCATTCGAAAGGCTTTAGAAATCAAAGGTTGAGAATGAATACGCTAAGATATGGTCGGCAATGTATTTGTGGGTGGCGGTCGTTGGGTGTGTTACTCCCCAGAAGACATAGCTGTCTGATCCGTGCGCTGCGCAATCATTGGTTAAGCTGTGACTTTTTAGGTAGTCGGCTGCTGAGCTTCTATTGATATTAAGACAGGCATCACTCGCGTTTCGAAAGCCATGTTGCTCTGGATTATCGGTAATGCTGGCGAACAACGCACTCGCATCAAACAACACCACGTTTTTACCCATACTTTGGTAATACTCGGCCTGCGTCTTGATGAATTGGTTGAACTCTAAAATCTTGCCACGAACTTTAACAATCTCTTGTTCAGTTGAGTATTTGAATTGAGGTGCTTTGGTTGCATCGGGCAAGGTGAACAGCAGGATATTGTTTGCACCAGATTCCGTTAAGCGGATCAAAGCGCTGCTGAAATCGGCCTTTACATCGGCCACTTCTCGGTTGTAGTTCATAAAGTCATTGAGGCCAAACTCTAAAGTAAACAACGAGTTTTCTGGGCGGTAGTTTTTGGCGATTTTCATATAGGTTAAGTAAGAGGTGACTTGGTCATATACTCCGGTTAATGCGACGTATTGATTGGTGCCAGCTGCCCCACCTACTGCCCAGTTATAAAGAGGCACATCTTTCGCCTTGGCTAAATACTCTGTCCAGACTAAACCGTTTGAAAAGTGCCCTAAAAACCATGAGTTAGCGTTCGGGAAAACCCATTGAGAACCGTTAAATAGGTTACCAGTGTCAGAAAGACTATCACCGAAGGTGACGATACGGTTGATGGTGTTCGCTTGGACAATGTTGTCATTTGTCCAAATCGAGTGGTTATAAGAGAAGCGATTGTCTGCTGCAAAGTAAGTGATGTCTGCGGCGTCATGTTGGATGTCGAGCGTCTGTTCACAACGTTGCTTGATTTCAGGCTGGGGCGTATCACTGTAAAACATGTTTTTGAAAGAAACAGAAGACCACCAGTATCCATTGATTGTGTAGTAATCACCATTTTCCTTTTTCGCCCATTTCCAGTCGGTGGCTGGAGAGTCATGTGAGGCATCGGTTCGATACCAACATCGAACATAAGAATAGGTCTCTGAACCTTGTGTACTAAGTACTTGTGCGGATGTAATGGATTCAGGTGTCGGTATTGAATCTTCAGCTGCATAAGCACCAAAAGGCAGGGTTAACGCGAGTATAAAAGCCGTATTTTTCATCACTGTATTCTCTTTTATATTTAGTGAGCCAAACAAAACGTTGTTGCTTGTGACTGATTTAATAACTGAATTGCTAATAACTGGTATGACCTATATCTAAAATCAATAACTCTCGTCAATACATTCAGTTTGTTAGCGGCTCATAACTGGCATCAGTGTCAAAGTTCCAACCACTTTTTGATTGAAAAACAATGGCTTCGAAATGAGATAGCTAATATCTAACATTTGATTTTAACGAACTATCGCAGGTAAACACGTCGTCATTGACCGGTACGGGATGATTTGTCTATTGAACGCTTAAATGAAAACGTTATTAGAAGGGGGGGAGGTAAATTTTAATTTAATCAATGATTTAATTGTTCGTTATTTCAAGCTATGTTGCATTTCTAATGTTCATCGCAACTGTTTAATTCAAGTTCGCCATCACAAAGATCAAGTTGCCACTTTTTATTTTATAAAATAAGCATCTATGTTCTTTCTTACTCATCAGAGGTCTAATCTGTTTAAGGAAAGAGCATTGAAAAAGATATTAATTTGGACGATAGCCTGCCTATCCAGTTTTGGCGTATATGCCGGAACAAGCGCATCAGCATTAGAAACCAGCGGATACACTGCAACGAAATACCCTATTATGCTGGTACACGGTTTGTTTGGTTTCGATACATTAGCAGGCGTGGATTACTTCTATGGCGTACCGGAGTCTCTAACTAAAGATGGTGCTAGCGTATACGTTGCTCAGGTTTCTGCTACCAACAGTTCCGAAGTTCGTGGTGAACAGTTACTCGCTCAAGTAGAGACATTGTTAGCCGCAACAGGCGCAAGTAAAGTGAATTTAGTTGGTCATAGTCACGGTGGTCCTACTGCGCGCTATGTCGCATCGGTTCGACCTGATCTTGTTGCCTCGGTGACGAGCATTGGTGGTGTTCATAAAGGATCTAAAGTGGCTGATCTCGTTCGCGGAACGGTATCTGAAGGGTCAGTTTCAGAAGGTATCGCGGTTAAATTGGCTGGTGGATTGACGGCGCTTATCAACCTGTTATCTGGTGGAACGGATCTTGACCAAGATGGCCTTGCGTCTCTTGAAGCGTTGACCACTGAAGGTTCGCTTGCGTTCAACCAGTTTTACCCTGAAGGCGTGCCGACGTCTGAGTGTGGCGATGGTGAATGGCAAGCCAGCAACGGTGTCTATTATTATTCATGGACAGGGTCTTCCACTTTTACCAATCTTCTTGATCCTACTGACGGAGCGATGACCATCCTTGGCTTGGCCTTCAATGAACCTAATGACGGGTTAGTGGGAGCATGTAGCGCGCATTTGGGCAAAGTGATTGGTGATGATTACAAAATGAACCACCTAGACGAGATTAATGGGTTGTTGGGTATCCATCATCTCTTTGAGACTGATCCCGTGACCTTGTATCGCCAACACGCCAATCGATTGAAGTTGGCCGGTTTATAGATCACATAGTCATTCTTAAAGAGAGCAAGGAAAGCACAATGAAAAAGACCGCTATTTTGTCGATAACCACGATAGCCCTGATGAGCACAGCGGCGGTCTTTTTATATCTAAAGAACGAGGATACCAGTCCATATAATAACAACGAACACAGCGCTTCTTCATTGAAGGTTAGCTCTCAACAAGACACCGAAATCGACAATGCATCAGCCAAAGACATGATGGAATATTTCGTGTCAGGCAATACCGAATTAACCCTTGAAGATATCCGTGACAATGTGGCAAAACACCACGAGCAATCACAGGTCGCGATCGTTGATGAGGCACTGTTTGCCAAATATCTTGAGTACAAGTCGGCACTGACATCATTAGATGTCCAATTTGATACCACCTCAATCTCCGCAGAGGACCTACGCGCACTGAATCAAGCTCTCCTCGATCTTCAAGCGCAGTTTTTCAGTGAGAGCGAGATAAGTATTTTGTTTACCCATGACAACAGAATGAGGGAAATCGCTTTAGAAAAGTTACTTCTGAAACAAGAAGGGCTAGACGAGTCAGAATATCAGCAAAGGCTTGAGTCTTATCTATCTGAACAGCCAGATTACGTTCAAGCCAGTCATCAAAATCAGGTGTTATTGCAGCAACTATCTAGCTCTAAGGGCTTAGATGAACAAGGCTGGTACTTGAAGAGACACGAACTGGTTGGCGAAGAAGCAACACAGAGGCTCGAAGCGCTTGATCAACAAAGGGCGGACTTTGATGGAGCTTTAGAAATTTACTTTGTTGAACGAAATGACATTTTGAATGACTCTGCACTCTCTGACATTGAGCTACAAGAGACTATCGCGCAGCTTCGGACTACGCATTTTCAGCCAAAACAACTTCGCAGAGTCGAAGCGATTGAAAGAATCAGAGCCGCTAAGAGCGATCATTAATCTCCAGAAATTAAAAAAGCCAACTACTGATGACTCAATAGTTGGCTTAATAATGAAGCTCGGTTACTGCAATCTATACATGGTAAGTAAGTGCTTACAGTTTAAGGCTTAAATTTTGTATCCTAGAGCCTATACCATAAGCCGTTACAGCTGAACCTTAAAGCTTATTCGCCCTTACCCCTTAAACCTTAAAGAAGCCTAACTGCTGCTTTTGTTGCTCTGCGAGGTTTGATAACTCTTGGCTTGCAGCAGCAGCTTGGGTAATGCCTGTTACGTTTTGGCTTACTAAGCTGTAGATGTTTGAGATATTGCGGTTAATGTCTGAAGTTACTTGGCTTTGCTCTTCTGCAGCAGAGGCGACCTGGGTATTAATTTCAGTGATATCCGTTACTGAGTTAGCAATGCCTGAAAGTGCAGAGCTTACCTCACCCGCAAGTGTCTGGTTATGTTCCAGCATAGACAGCGAACTGCTCATACTCTCATTTGCGTTACCAGATTGAACCTGCAAGCCTTCAATGATGGTTTGGATTTCTTTGGTCGAATCTTGTGTACGTGCTGCTAGCATTCTCACTTCATCAGCTACAACCGCAAAACCACGTCCGCTTTCACCTGCACGAGCGGCTTCAATGGCGGCGTTAAGCGCAAGAAGGTTAGTTTGCTCTGAGATGCTTTGAATAACCTCAATGACATTACCAATCTTCTCTGAGTGCTCTTTTAGCGTGCCAACAACGTTCGCAGCTTCGCTAAGCTGAATCGCCATTTGCTCGTTTGCTTGGTTACTTTCATTAAACAAGCTCATGCTGTGTGTCGCCATTTCGTCAGCTTGCTTAGATGCGGAGTCGGCTTGTACTGCATTTTCGTTGACGTTTGCTGCTGTGCTCTCAAGTTGATTCACGGCAGAAGCAACTTGTTCCACTTCTTGCTTCTCTTGGTCTGAGTTCGCACTTGATTGTGTCATTACAGCAGCTAGTTCAGTCGATGCTGACGCAACTTCGATGCTGATTCGAGACAGTGAACTTACCGTGTCACGCAATTGCTCAACGGATTTGTTTACGTCTTGCGCAAGACGTGAGATCTCATTGTCTCCATGTTCTTCGGCTTTTACTAGCAGGTTACCTTTTGCTACTTCGCGCATGGTTGCCTGAATATTGTTGATTGGTTTAACAATGATGCCAGCCAGTGTCCAGCTAATAACAAGAGCAATAGAAAGAATCACTAAAAGCCCAATAGTCGCAGTATTTAGGGTGCTAGTGTGTTGCTGACCATTGGTATGGACTTGTTGAGTAGCAAGCAAGTTTAGCTTTTTAGAAAGACTGTCGATTGCTTTTACCATTTCATTACCAGCATGGCGGTATTGGTCAATTGCCGTTTGGTAACGAGTATCAAAGTCAGAAGGTAGCACTGAATTACCGTGTTTTGCCTTTAACAGGGGAAGCATGGTATTGCGTGAAAAGTTAACGTAGTGGTCCATCGCCTTGCTCATTGCTGCGACTTCATCTTGCATTCCGGGCACTGTGTCTAATGAGCTCAGTAGGCGTGAGTTTTGATCGCGTTTTTGATTAAGCGTTTCAACGAGTGTGTTTACGTCATCAGGATTGAACAAGCTGTAGATTGCTTTGATACGCATGCCGTAACTATTGTCGACGATTTCGCTGAGTTCTTCTTTATGTAAAATGAGTTGATCTGTTGCTGTTGATACATCTTTAAATGCGTTTTCCAGCTTGTCACCCCCGATGATGACACCCGTCAAAAGTAATACGACGGAAAAGAGCACTGGAATAAGAATTTGTATTTTAATTGATAAGCCACTGAGAAGTTGGCGCATGTATTGTCCCTCTAAAAATAAGTAAATGGGTAGATGCAATTGCTTTTATTATAATTATCCAGTGATTCTAACTATTGAGAATGACAATTCAATCAGTAATACATTCGATTTAGATATATGCGATAGATAATCGATAAAATAAGGTTATTTATTGTGCAAAATGAGCATTTTTCTATATTTCTCTATGGCTTACCCGTTCTGGGTGGCTGTGCGGTAATTGGTAATATTCGGTGTTGGTGGAATGTTGAACGATTTGGGTTAAATAGATTGAAATAAATGTTTAACGTTTATGAGTTATTTAAACTTATTGCTTCAAGGTTATTTGACACGAAAAAAGACGAAAATAAATGTCAGCTGTCATATAGGCTTCAATTTAATGAAACACAACTGTCACATTCAGATTCTAAAGTGGGCACCGTTCAAGTTAAACACAACGGCAATAACGCCACTTAAGGAAATTTGTGATGAAAAAGACAGTTATCGGTGCAATCGCTCTTTTAGGTGCACTAACAGTGACTCCAGCTTCAGCTAAAGAAACTATTTCAGCAGTTGGTTCAAGCAGCGTGACGCCACTGATGGAAGTTTTCTCTGAAACATACATGAAAACGAATTCAAACGTATTTATCGAAGTACAAGGCCCAGGTTCGTCTGCTGGTGTTAAAGCGGCGAAGAACGGCAGTGCAGATTTAGGTATGTCTTCTCGTAACCTTAAAGATAGCGAGAAAGAAACAACACTCGTTGAAAAAGTGGTTGCTCGTGACGGCATCGCAGTCGTGGTTAACCCTAAGAATGGCCTTGACGGTCTAACGGCTGAGCAAGTAACGGCTATCTACAAAGGTGAAGTAACAAACTGGAAAGACGTTGGTGGTGCAGACAAGCCAATCGTAGCAATCACTCGTGATACAGCATCTGGTACTCGCGGTGCATTCGAAGACATCATGTCTCTTAAAATGAAGATTTCTGGCACGAAAGTATCAGCAATCTCTCAACGTGCTCAAGTTGCTAACGGTAACGGTGCACTAAAAACAATGGTTGCATCTAACCCTTACGCAATCGGCTATATCTCTTTAGGTACAGTAGATAACTCAGTAAACGCGCTTGCAATTGACGGTACTGAAGCATCTGTAGACAACGTTAAGAACGGTTCTTACAAAGTAGCTCGTCCTTTCCTAGTACTTTACAAAGAAGGTAAGCCTTCTTCTGAAACTCAAAAGTTCCTAGATTGGATGCTAACGGACGAAGCTCAGTCTCTTGTTGAGAACAAAGGCTACATCTCAGTTAACTAATCTATATCTAAATTAATTAAATATTGCTCAGCCTACCTTTTCAGGCTGAGCCTTTTCTATCCCACTTCGAGTTAATCCGTACGCTTAGACAGCGTGTTAAGGATTTCGATATGTGAGACTTGTTATGACCATCGCAACGAATAGTGAACAGCTTATGAATAGCGAAGCGACTCAACTGAAACGCGGCTTACGTAAAAAGAAGCGCGTAGATTGGAAAGAGCGTATTTTTCACGGCTTATTTCTTACTAGCGCAATCATCGGCATCGTATCCCTTGCTGTTATTGCTTTTTTCATCGTTAGAGAAAGTATCCCTGCATTCCAAGAAGCGGGCCTATCGGGCATCGTTCTAGGGCAGAACTGGCTCCCACCAGCACTTTACGGTGTTGCTACCATGATTGTGGCATCTGTCGTATCGACATTAGGTGCGGTAGTGGTCGGTGTGCCGATTGGTGTATTAACGGCAATCTTTATTGCTGAAATCGCACCAAAGCGTCTGGCGGACATCATTCGTCCTGCTGTCGAATTGCTAGCGGGTATTCCTTCGGTAGTTTACGGCTTCTTCGGCCTCGTTATTATCGTTCCCCTTATTCAAAATGTATTTCAAGTGCCCGCGGGTAACACGATTTTGGCGGGTATTATTGTACTGGGTGTGATGATCCTTCCTACGGTAATTACGGTTTCTGAAACCTCAATCCGTGCTGTACCAAGAACGTACAAAGAAGGTTCTTTAGCGTTAGGTGCTTCAAAGATCTTTACCATTTTTAAGTTGCTCGTTCCGGCTGCTCGCTCAGGTATTATGACGGGCGTGATTTTGGGTATTGGCCGTGCTCTTGGTGAAACGATGGCAATCATTATGGTGATGGGCAATGCGCCAGCGATGCCTGAAGGTATCTTAGATTCAGCTCGTACACTAACCGCGAACATTGCGATTGAAATGTCTTACGCGAGTGGTATTCACGCAAGTGCGTTATATGCGACGGGTGTTGTTCTCCTTGTTTTCATCATGTCTCTGAATGCAATTCTCCTTTACTTGAACCGTGAGAAGGCGAGGTAACATTATGTCTTTAGAAAATAACGTAGCACCTCAAGCTAACTCTACGAATTCGCAAGGTAAGACGATGAATAAAATCGCGTTAAAGAAAGCCCGCGCACGTAAAGACGCCGTTCTGAGTGGTTTTATATGGGCTGCTGCCGCGTTAACGGTGGGCTTCTTGTTCTGGATTATGTGGTACATCCTCTCAAACGGCTTACAGCATGTTGATTGGAATTTCATCACGGATGATTACACGCGAACGGGCGATGAGCACGGTATTTTCCCGATGATCATCTCGACGATCTACATGGTTATTGCTTCGATAGCGGTTGCGGCGCCTCTTGGCATCATGACGGCAATCTACCTGACTGAATACGCAAAAGTAGGCAGTCGCTTAGTTAAGATCATTCGATTTTGTACCGAGTCATTAGCAGGTATTCCGTCAATCATCTTCGGTCTGTTTGGTATGACATTTTTCGTGGCTATTTTAGGTTTAGGTTTCTCTATCCTATCGGGCGCGTTGACACTGAGTATCTTGATTCTTCCAGTGATTATTCGTACTACTGAAGAAGCGTTGATGGCGGTATCTCAAACTTATCGTGAAGGCTCATATGGTTTAGGTGCTTCTAAAATCTACACAATCTGGCGTTTGATTCTACCAAGTGCAATGCCGGGTATTATCACTTCAGTTATTCTGAGTATTGGCCGTGTTATTGGTGAATCAGCGCCAGTATTCTTGACCGCAGGTATGGTTGCTCGTATCCCAGATTCACTATTGGATTCTGGCCGTACATTAACCGTTCACTTATATAAGCTAACGACGGAGCTATTTACCATTGAAGAATGGAATCAAGCATACGGCACAGCAACAGTACTGATTGTTCTTGTACTGCTGATCAACACACTCACGAAGTTGATCGCAAGACGTTTTAATACTGCAACTTACTAAGCAGGGTTTTCTTGAGCCAAATGAGCTCCTAAAACAAAAACAGTACAGACTTTGACGAATTACGAGATTACCAATATGAACAAATTTAATATTAAAGACCTAGACCTTTTTTACGGCGAAAACCAAGCGCTTAAATCAATCAATCTACCCGTACCAGAGCGCCAAGTGACCGCTTTGATTGGCCCGTCGGGTTGTGGTAAATCAACGCTATTACGTTGTTTGAACCGAATGAACGATCTTATTGAAGGTGTAAAAATCACCGGCCTTCTTGAGATGGATGGCGACAACATCTACGGCAATATTGATGTGGCTGATCTACGTATTAAAGTCGGTATGGTTTTTCAAAAACCAAATCCATTTCCAATGAGCATCTATGAAAACGTGGCATACGGACTACGTGCTCAAGGTATCAAAGACAAAAAGCACATTGATGAAGTGGTTGAAAGTTCACTTCGCGGTGCGGCGCTTTGGGATGAAGTGAAAGATCGTCTGAAAGCACACGCATTCGGTTTGTCTGGTGGTCAGCAGCAACGCCTGTGTATTGCTCGCACCATCGCAATGCAACCAGACGTAATTTTGATGGATGAACCTACTTCAGCACTTGATCCAATTGCGACTCATAAAATTGAAGAGTTGATGGAAGATCTGAAGAAGAACTTCACTATCGTTATCGTAACGCACTCTATGCAGCAAGCCCGCCGTATTTCAGATCGCACGGCTTTCTTCCTAATGGGAGAGCTTGTAGAGCACAACGAAACCAGCGTTATCTTCAGCGAACCAAAAGATGATCGCACTAAAGGTTATGTAAACGGTGATTTTGGTTAATTGCTTAATCGATAACGTGGTCAATACCACTAACTGAAACGCAGGTTAGGTAATCGATTCGATTTACAGAATTATCACTATAACTATAAGCGATGGAAGTTTTGCCCCACTTTAGGTGGGGCTTTTTTATGCTGTTAAAAAGCATCACATGTCGACGAAATTTTGGGCAGGAAATCCCATTTTTGTAGTCCTTCTCATGCTTGTGATAATGCAAAAGGTCAAATTGCGACCCACTTAACATCTCATTTTTAGTTACATTGATTGCATATCAAGGCTTCTGTATTTTTGCGTTATTCTTATTAGCCAATGGACCAACGCCGTGCATGTTAAAGCCTTTGCAAAACAGATATCTGCTACGCGTGATCACCGTTTATTGGCTGAGTCTCTGTTTGACTACCTGATTAAAATGCTTGGTCCCCAAGGGGTCGGAATATTTTCAGAGCCAATACCAGAAAGTGACCCGTCACCGTTGTTTTCCTACGGTGAATTAACCTCTCTTGATCATTACCCTTCAACATTTTGGCCCTGGGTTTCACAGTTCGACACTGCAGACGGTGTGTTACCGATGTCGCTCAATACGTGCAAGTGGGAGCACAGTAAAGAGCTTGGTGGAGAGTCGTTCATCATGATGCTCGACAACGCACCAGCCTGTAGAACTTATTTAATTATTCAAAATTGCATCGCAGAAAAAGTTAATCAAACCTTTGACCAAGGGCTGGATGGCCTTCAATTAGCGGCAGCTCGCTGGCAGTGTATTCGCGCAGAAAAAAATGCAGCTATCGAGATTAAGCATAGGGATACACGTGAAGCGCAATATCTTGATGAAATTAAGCTTCGAGAGTTGTTTGTCGAGAATATGAAATTGGTTCATCAGGTGGCGTTGGAGCTATCGAACCCTGAATCATTGGATGCACTCTACAAAGCATCGGTAGAGGCGGTACGCGATAGACTTGGTTTTGATCGCGCCATATTTATGTTGCTTGATATGAAAAAGCGTTGCTTTAGTGGCACCTACGGCACCGATGAACTAGGAAAAACCAACAGCGAACATCACACTCAATATGACCTGCATCAGCTTGAATCGGAATATATCGAGGCATTGTCTGACAACCACACTAACTTGGTCGTTATTGAACATGCTCCGCTCTACACTGAAGGTAAGGTTGTAGGGCAAGGGTGGAATGGCATGCTTATCTTGCGTGAAGGGGATAAACCCGTAGGTTGGATTGCTATGGACAACTACATGCACCGCTCGCCAATTACCAATTACCAAAAGCAGATGCTTGAATCGTTCGGCTCTCTGCTGTCTCAGATATACATTCGTAAACGCCAAGAACTGAACATCCGAATGCTGCATTCGAGTATGGTTGAGTTATCTCGCTGCGATAGCGTCAGTGCCGTGTGCAAGTCTGCAGTCAGTTTTGCTATTCAGCACTTAGGCATCGACCGATTAGCCGTTTTCCTTACCGACAAGAATTGTAGCTATATGCAAGGTACATGGGGCACCGACATAAAAGGCGATATTGTCGATGAATCCTATTATCGCTCTGAGCTAGTCGAGCGCGACATTGTATCTGCGGCCCGTACTTGCCCTAATCAAGTTGCTTTTGAAGAATCGGTCCCAATTTATCATGATTATAATATTGTCGGAGTTGGCTGGACGGCAATGACGATGCTTACCACGAATACCGGTGATCCTATTGCATTTATTGCTGCAGATAATTTGCTAACACGAAGCCCTTTAACTTCACAACTGCGTGAAGTGATACGTATCTTCGCCTCTAGCCTTGCTGAAGTATTGCAAAGAACCATGGCGCAAGAGGAGCTCAAAAAGCTTAATGAGACGCTAGAGCAAGAGGTCAGTAAGCGCACTCAAGAACTTGAACGAGCCAATGAGCAGTTGGATATCATCTCTAAATTAGACCCGCTAACACGTCTTGGAAATCGGCGTATGTTGTCGCAGGTGTTAGATGATCTAAATTGCGACGATCAAGGGGCGTTTGCCATACAACATGAAGTTACATTCGGATTGATACTCGTCGACCTTGATCATTTTGGTTTGTACAACACGGTTTATGGGCATACAGAAGGTGACGCTGCTCTGCGTACCATCGGCAAGATACTCAATGCCCATGTTCATAGCGATAAGGAAACCTTTTGTCGTATTGGTGGTGAGGAGTTTATGCTGTTGATGATCGGTACCAATCACGCAACAACAAAGCAGCGTGCAGAGTCGATTAGACAAAGTATTGAAGATGCAAAAATTCTTCATTGTAAAAGCAGCACTAGTCAATATTTAACCGCATCTGTGGGTTATGCGTCGATCACTTCGGATCAGCGCCAGTTCGATTTTGATTTGTTGTATGGCAAGGCTGATAAGGCTTTGTATAAGGCGAAAGATTCGGGACGAAATACGATTGTCTCTGCTTTGAAGCGGAGAAAGATTGCGACTACGCTTTCTTAGTTCTTAGTTCTTAGTTCTTAGTTCTTAGTTCTTAGTTCTTAGTTCTTAGTTCTTAGTTCTTAGTTCTTAGTTCTTAGTTCTTAGTTCTTAGTTCTTAGTTCTTAGATTTTTACTTAAACTTCTTATTAAATCGCTCCGATTTGGCTTTCTCGCTACTCTTACCTTCTCAAAAACGAAGCCGTGGTAATCAAAGAGTGATTGCCACGGCTTCGGTCTGTTATTTACTACGATTGATGTAATTAGAGTTTCTCTAGTGTGCTTTTATTCGTTTTACTAGAGATACGCTTTGGTTTCTTAATCGTATTGATTGCCACTTTAGGATCCCATACTTGGCTTGCTGAATTGGTTTCACCATAGAGACTTTGATTGAGCTTCGTTAGCTCGACTTCAATTGCCTCTAATGTTTCATCACTTAAGTCTGGATTTTCTGTTTTCCATTGCTCAAGCAGGGTTCTGGTTATTACACCATCTTTCGCTTTCAGCGCCTCAATAAGAGCGTCTGCCGTATCTGATTGATGTGGAACTGGGCGTTTTGGTTTTACTGCTGCACCGCGGCGTGACCAGAAGTAGAAAGCCATCACTGAGCTAATCACCCACAAGGCTGCGAACAGAGCAGTGAGATAAGGCCAGAACCCCGGGCTATCAACAGTCACAACTGTCGGGCTGACTTGCGGGGCTGGTGGTGCTGTAGTTGGGGTGGGGCTAGAAGTCGCGCGGTCGCTAGCTTGTACCGACAATTCTAAGCCAAGTGCTTTACTGGTTTGTTCCGATTGAGTGTCGGTGTTGAACCAAGATTGGGAAACATCAGGAAGCGAGATATTTCCAGCCTCTTTCGGAATCAAGACTTGCTTATAAACCACCACAGCATCACCAGACTGGGTTGTGCCAAATTGCGGTTTCTCTTCATAAACACGTATCGATTTAGGGTAGGTGATGTTCAGTTTCGGCAGTTGGTGTTGTGTTAAATTACTCGCCGTCATTGTGATGGTGCGAGTTAGAGAATCGCCCGCTTCCAATTCAAAGCTCTGCTTATTGTTATCGAAACCATTGCTGTCAGTTAGCTCATTGCCTTGGCTGTCTGACCATTTCTGTAGCAGCTCGAAGTCAGAGGTTGGTAACCACTCACCTTGATAGCCTTTTGGTACAGGATTGACGGTGACATCCAAGCTTTCAACAGGCGTATCGAGCTGGAAAAGGCGAGTTTTGCTTGAGTTGTTGGTTGAGTAAACAACAGCCCCTGTTAACTTCGGGCCAAGCAGTTCAAATTGCCCTGCTTTTTGCGATGAGATGCGAAAGGACTGCTGAACAACCGTCACTTCTTTTCCGTTGATAACGTCTTGAAACTGTTTCGACTCACCGATGGGCTCCACGTCCAAATTTGATGAGTTTGGTAGAGAAATTTGGGGATCTTGTAATCTTCTTGGATCTGCTTTGATAATGAGCTTTACATCAAGCTCGGCGACTTCTTGTGGATACAAGATGTTTTTGCTGAGATTTAATTGGAACTCCGCCATATCACTCTGCTTTGGAGCGGCTTTATTAATCGAAACGTTGATGGTGATAGGTAGGGTTTTCGCACCTTCAATATCAAAGCTAGGTATTTCTAATCGGCCTAATCGAAGTGGGGCAAGGGTGATATTCCATTCGCTAGATACGGTGCGACTGCCATTGACGATTCGCATCGATGAGCCAAAGTTTGGTCTACCAACATAGAAATTCTGTTGGAGAGCCGTTAGATCTAGAGCATCCGAAGAGACCTTTTCATCGGTTGCGACTCTGAGTAGGAACACTTCATCTTTAGTGACGCTGTTTTGTGAAACGCTCGCAACGGCAGTTGCTGCCAATGCAGAGAAGGACGAGAAGGCGCCCAACAACAAAGTCAGGAGTATTGAGAAAAATGGCTTGTTTAAAGATCGCATGGTTACCACTTTTTGTTTTGGTTGTTAGGAGCACTTTTTTGTCGTGCTTGTAAAATCATTTGGGCTTTAAGCAGTTGGCTCGGATCACGGGCGCTTTCTACTTGCTCAAGCTTTCGCATATCCGGATCACTCGATAGCGGCTTATCTGAGGTTTGTGCTACAGCTTGTTGAGCATCGTCTTCACCTTTTTCACTTGAAGCTTGTTGTGCGCTCGTACTTTGAGGTGTCGACCCATCTTGCTTCTGTTCTTGTGACTGCTCGGCTTTACTTGGTTGCTTAGACTGTGCTGCTTGCTCTTTTTCTTCCTCACTGGCGTTTACATCCGGTTGCTCTTTAGCTTGCCCTTGGTCTGTGCTTTGAGATTGGCTGTCAGCTTGGTTCTGCGAGTTTTCATTATCTGCAGAACCTTGCTGACCTTGCTGACCTTGCTGATTTTGTTGGTCGTTTTGGTCTTTGGATTCAGAATCGCTTTGCTGTTGCTGTTGCTGTTGCTGTTGCTGTTGCTGTTGCTGTTGCTGTTGCTTCTGAGCTTGTTCGACAATCTCTAAGTTCTTCTTCGCGTAAGCATGTTCAGGGTTGCTTTCGAGAATACGTTGATACTCTTCAATCGCTTGGTCGTACTTGCCTTGCTTTGCTTGTGCATTGGCGAGGTTGTAGCGAGCATCTTCGCCAGAAAGACCTTGTAGCGTCTGTTCGGCCGCTTCGAAATCACCGGCTTTGTATTGCGCAATGCCTTTCCATTCTTGCTGTTTGAACTGTTCTGCGGCTTGTTGAAAGTCCTCATCTTGATAAAACTGATAACCGACTTGATCATCGGTTTTCCAAGGATTCGCAAACGCAGTATTCGGCTGGCTGAACGATACAAGCACAGCTAAGCCACACCAAATGACTCCTTTTCGAAACAGGCCAAGTGCAGGAAGTAGCAGAAACGGCAATAGCCAGAAACCGTTGTTGACTCTGGTGTTGAGTGAGTTATTGGTTTTAGTCACCTCTGACGTTGTCGCAACTCGGTCGAGGTAACTTGCGATGTGCTCAACGTCTGAGTTATCAAATTGCACTTCAGTGAACGTGCCACCAGAGCGACGAGTCAGGTCGCGCATATTGCTTATGTTGGTTTTCGCAACCACGGTTTGCCCTGAGTCAGTTTGAAGCATTGAGCCTGTTGGCAAAGAGATTGGTGCGCCACTTTCTGTGCCTACAGCCAACACTGATAACGTCCAATTGCTGCCAGAGAGTAGCGAATCGATCTCTTTCTTCTCTTGAGCATCGATATCATCGCCAATCAGTACCAGATCTCCTTGATAGATATGAGCACGAGTCATCATCTCAACCGCAAGCTTGACTGCTGATGCAGCATCACCGCCTTGGTAAGGCATGATCTCCGGAGACAAGTTCGGCACTTGGTTCTTGATGGTGTTGATATCAGACGTTAGCGGACTGATGGCGTAAGCATCGCCAGCGTACGCCACCATTCCGGTTAACCCTTCCTTCCACAATGAAAGTAGATCCAGAGCCTTGTATCGGGCTTGTGTTAAACGATTCGGTTTAATGTCAGTGGCATACATAGACATCGACATATCCATGATCACAACTCGTGCCTGTGTTTTTTCAAAGCTTGGTTGTTCGTTTTTTTCAAAGCTTGGACCAGTCAATGCGATGACGCCCACTAACCACCAAACACCGAAATAAGTGCTGCGGTTTTTCGATGGCTTGCTCGATTCAGGTGCCAAATAACGGGCGATGTGTGACGCCAATAACCCTTGCTTGGATTGTCTCTTGCTAAGCCACCAAATAGCGGGTAGCACGGCAAGAGCCAAGAACCAATATGGGTAGATAAAAGTAAAGTTAGACATTGTTTCTCCTAATGGCTAACAGCATAAATGCGAAGAACATTGCCGCAGACAGAGGCCAGACAAACCATTCTTGTTGTGGTCGCCAGATCTTAGTGGTATTCGTCACAGGCTCTAACTGATTGATGGTGTCGTAAATCGTTGCCAGTTCTTTGCTGTCTCGAGCTCGGAAGTACTGACCGCCAGTGCGTTTAGCGATTTCCATTAGCGTACGCTCATCCAAATCTTGAGCAGTATTGACCTTACGAGTCATGAAGAACTCTTTGACCATCATCTCGCCGGCACCGACACCTACGGTGTAAATCGTCGCGTCGTATTTATTGGCAATATCTGCGGCTTCTAATGGGTCTAATACCCCGGCGGTATTACTGCCATCACTAAGCAGGATCATCACTCGTTGAGGAGCGTTGCTGTCGATAAAGGTTTTGGTAGCGAGGCCAATACCATCACCAATCGCAGTTTGAGTACCAATCAGTTTTAACACCGCTTGATTGAGCTGTTGTGAAAGCGTACTTCTGTCTAGCGTAAGCGGCGTCTGCAAGTAGGCGTGATCGGCAAACAGCACAAGCCCAACTCGGTCGCCTTTACGGCGCTCAATAAAGTCACTCAATACATGTTTCACAGCCGACAAGCGGTCGATATATTCGCCATTGAACTGCATGTCTTCTTGGCTCATCGAGCCAGAGAGGTCGACAACCAGCATCAAATCACGATGCTTCGGCTGAAACTCAACAGGTTCGCCATACCAAACTGGACGCGCGCTTGCCGTTACTAGCAGAAGCCAAATAATCACTGACAACGTCTTTGGTAAGCGACTGCTAGGTGTTTTGGTATGACTGTCTTTGGGCAAAAATGGAAGCCTTAGAGCACTGCTTGATTCTGACTTTGGTGAGAACAAGTAAACAAGGAGTGGTAATGGCGCTAGGAAAAACATCCACCACCAAACAAACTCGATATTTAGTAAGTTCTTGCCTAGAAACATAGAGTTTAAAAGATCACTCATAACGACCTCGCTTTGGAGGAAGGGCTTTACGAAGCCACATTTCACAGTCGTCAACTAATTGCTGTTGAACCTTGCGCTGTGCGTCATTCATTGAAGTTGGATCTTGATAAAGCGACTGTTGCCATTGGGCTTGTTTTTCTACAAACAATGGATTTTTTAATTGCGCATCTAAGAATTTCAACCAATCATCACCCGCTAAGCCTGCGACTTTTTCGCGTGGGAAATAACTCAGCGCTGCTTGACGAACGATGTCTTGAGCAGTGCTCGGAGACAAGGCATTTGAAGACTGGTTGTTATGCAAGCGAGCAAGGGCTTCTTGCTTCGCCTGTTGATTGATTTGTCTGCGTTTTACCATGAAAAACACCAAGGCGATCAGAGCGGTGGCCGTGATAATCAATGCCCACCAACCCCACGCTAAAGGCCACCAAGTCGGTGCGTCTGGTGCAATGACAGGGCTTAAATCTAAGGGCTGACTCATGACTGAGCTCCTGATATCTGGCTCATTAATGATTGTGCACTCGACAGAGAGCTATAAGGTATCGCGAGAGACAACCCCATCTGTTGTAGCTGCTGTTTCTTTAACGAAAACGCATGGTTAAGTTTTTCCTTTTCTTTATTCGAGGAGAAGTTAAACCATTGAGTTTTGTTACCATCGGTGACCTGTTTAGAACCTTTATAGGCGGTTTCACCTTGCTCTAGCGGATCGTAGAAATGCACCAAGCGTACTCGGTTGTGCCTGCGAATTTGGCTGACAAGTGAGTAGTCACTTTCTTGGTAACGCACAAAGTCACTGAGGATAATAATATCGCTGCCTTTTGGGCAAAGGTGCTGAAGAGATTTGAGCCCTTTGTCGAAGGTGGTGCTATTGAAAGCTTTGCTATCACTGTCTTGGCGAGTGAGCGCTGCATTATTGATTTCTATGACTTTCTTAAGAATGCGTAATGGCGCGTGATTACTCGCACTGGGCTTAATTTCAACGATCTCTTGGCCAGTATCAATCACAGCACCAATCCGGTCTTTTTGAGCGACGGTTAGCCAGCACAGTTGGCTGGCAAAGTGCGCGAGTTGAACCGACTTAAGTAGCAAGGTTGAGCCGAAAATCATACTGCTCGACAGATCTAAGAACAAAATCACAGGCTGTTCTCTTTCTTCAGAAAACAGCTTGGTATGCGCCTTGCCTGTTCTCGCGGTTACGCGCCAATCAATGCTGCGGATATCGTCGCCCGCCTGATATTGACGAACCTCAGAGAAATTCATCCCGCGACCTTTACGGTTGCTCTCATGTTGACCGTTAAGCTGCGACCAAAGGCTCTTGGCTGGAGGCAACCAGCGAACAGACTGCGCTTTATATTGCAGCAGTTCGTCTAGATTTAACGTGACGCCGTCACTATGGTTGGGTAATTGATTATTCATGCGCGAGTCACCTAGGCGCTACCAACCAACGAGATAAGGTGTGCGATCACTTGGTTTGCAGTGACCCCTTCAGCTTGTGCGTGGTAGCTGCGCAGTAGACGGTGGCGTAACACAGGGAATGCCATCGCTTGAACATCTTGTGGAGTAACATAGTCTCGACCAGCTAACCAAGCATGTGCGCGGGCGCAGCGGTCTAAAGCAATAGTCGCTCGTGGGCTGACACCCATATCTAACCATTGATCAAGTTGATCACTGTATTGCTTAGGTTGGCGAGTCGCCATAACCAGTCGAATAATGTACTGCTCGATGGTGTCTGCCATGTGAATGTTGAGCACTTCTTGGCGCGCTTCAAAGATCGTTTGCTGAGATAGCTCTTGTGGCTGAGTTGATTCGTTGCCTTGAGCTTCACCACGGTTGAGTCGCAGAATCTCGAGCTCACTTTCCATGTCAGGATAAGCCACTTCTAAATGCAGCAAGAAACGGTCTAATTGAGCTTCTGGTAGCGGGTAAGTACCTTCCTGTTCAATCGGGTTTTGCGTTGCCATTACCAAAAACAAATCGGGCAGTGCATAGGTTTTACGACCTGCCGTGACTTGCTTCTCAGCCATCGCTTCTAACATCGCGGCTTGCACTTTCGCAGGAGCACGGTTGATCTCATCCGCGAGAATTAACGAGTTAAAAATCGGGCCAGACTGGAAGGTGAACTCTCCCGTTTCTGGGCGAAATATATCGGTACCCGTTAAATCAGCAGGTAACAAATCTGGCGTGAATTGAATACGGTGGAAGTCTCCCTCGACACAGTCAGCCAATGATTTTACTGCGCGAGTTTTTGCTAGCCCGGGAGGCCCTTCAACGAGGATATGACCATCGGCCAAAAGGGCGATCATCAGCTGCTTAACGAGCTCTTTTTGACCAATGATTTGAGACTCTAGATAGTTTTGAAGGACTTCGAAATTTGTTTTGTGCATTTTGGACTCTCTGGGTATCCATTTGATTTTTATTTTGAGTATTGGTCACTGATTACTAGGAAAAAGTTCCAGTACGTTTGCGGAATTTATTTTTTCAAAATTGGAATTATTTACAAGAGGTTAACGAGAAAAAACATCAATCAGTAGTTTGTACCATACCAATCGATTTTTATATATCAAAGCTTCAAGGCTCTGCCGTTGTGCGTTGTTAGTGAAACTTAATTACTCAGATAACTAAAGCGAATAGTTAACTTTCGGTGCATTAACCTTGCTAATTGTTTCCGCTAAAGAATAAAGGGTTTCGTCGTTTCACCATGTTACAAATTTTTGCGATATTCCCCTCTAGTTTAATGGAGGGGTGCCGATACATAGCTGAGGGAGTGCATTGCTGGTTGAAGTGCACCCGAAAAATCCTTTTCAGGATATATAAATAACAAGCGATTCTTTTTAAAGGTCCAAATATGTTGAAAACTAACTCTTTGAGTATTAAACAAAAAGTGGTACTCGGAATTACCTTCGCGGTTCTTGCATCTACGGTGATTGTCGGTGCGATGGCACAAAAGCAAGCAAGAGATGTTTTGAGTCATCGATTAGTCGATATTGAGCTTCCGGGAATGTTAGAGCGAATTAATGGTGAAATTGACCGTGAAGTCTCTCAGCTATTGTTAGCTGCGGAACAAATTGCTTCAAATGAATTCATTTCTGACGCTATCGAATCGACCGATCGCGATGCAGTGTTAGAGAGCAAGTTGGTAAAACAGTTGAACAATGTTCGTAACCAATACCAGCTAAATGATGCCTCAGTAGCGAACCGTCAAACGGCCTACTACTGGAACCAAGATGGCTTCTTGCGTCAACTCAATCAACAACAAGATGGTTGGTTCTTTGGCTTTACGCAATCTGGCCAGCAGACAATGGTCAGTATGTTCCAAGAAGCGACTGGCGAAGTGAAAATGTTCGCTAACTACCAACAGCCTTCTGGTTTGGCGATGTCTGGCTTATCGAAATCGATGGGTGACATGGTAAGCCTACTTAATAGTTTTAAGATTGAAGATACAGGTTTTGTCTTCTTGACGAATAGCCAAGGTGATGTCCAAATTCATCGCGAGCGTTCGCTCGGTGATTCATCACTTCAACAACTTTACGGTCCTCAATCTAGTCAGTTGTTAAACAAGTCAGGATTTAACTTGATTACAACGGAACATAAAGGACAAGAGTTGTTTGTCGCGAGTTTGTATGTGCCGTCAATGGATTGGTTCGTTGTTGGTGAAGTTCCGACGAGCGAAGTTTTTGCTGAGCTTGATGCAACCGCTAAACAGATGCTGATCATGACCGCTGTTGTGGCGCTAATCTTTATTCTGATGGGCGTAGTGCTAGCAAACAGTATTACTCAGCCGATTAAACTTTTAGCTAAGCGATTCGGTGACCTTGGCGAAGGTGACGGCGATCTCGCTCAGCGTATCGAAGTGAAAGGCAACGATGAAATTGCACAGCTTTCAAAGGGCTTTAATGGATTCATCGAAAAGATTCACGAGTCGATGAAAGAGGTGTTCTCTACAAGCCAAGCGCTTCAAGTCGCTGCTGAGAGTGTTTCTAATAAGGCGCACATCACCCACGACAATAGCCAAGAGCAACGAGATCAAACTCTTCAAGTAGTCGCTGCTATTAACGAAATGGGTATGACAATCAGTGAGATTGCATCGAATGCGGCAACCGCAGCGGAAACGGCAACGCAGGCTTCAGGTAATACTGAAGTCGGCCGCACTGTGGTTAATAAAGCAAAAGACGCGATCAGCCGCCTAGCACAAGACATCGAAAGTACAGGTCAAGTGGTAGAGCAGTTAGCTTCAACGACTCAAGACATTGGTTCTATTTTGGGTGTAATTCGTGACATCTCTGAACAAACCAACCTACTAGCTCTGAACGCGGCTATTGAAGCTGCGCGTGCGGGTGAACAAGGTCGTGGTTTTGCCGTTGTAGCTGATGAGGTTCGTAACCTAGCAAGCCGTACCGCAGATTCTACGGAAGAGATTCAGAAGATGATCAACCAACTGCAAAGCGATGCTAAAGATGCCGTAACGGCTATGAGTGCGGGTAAAGTGATTACACTTGAAGGCGTATCGGCGTCGGATGAAGCGGTGGACGTACTGGGTGGCATTTCAGACCGTATCGTTGATATCACTGACCGTAACACTCAAGTGGCAACGGCAACGGAAGAGCAATCAACCGTAGTTCACACCATCAACCAGAACATTGAAGAAATCAACGCAATCAATGAAGTGACAACGGGTACTGCTGAGCAGCTTGCTGAAGCGAGCCAAGAACTTCAACAGCTTTCTTCTCGCCTAGATAAGATGGTTGGTTCGTTTAAGCTTTAATAGCCAATAAACTTACAGAACTATAATTGGAGCCGGATTCATTTCACGTGAATCCGGCTTTTTTACGTGTGATATGTTTGTTCGTTTGATAGGGCTCTTTATGTTTGTTAGGCAGTTTATGTTTGGTATGGCTTTTATGCCTGATGCTGCTTGTTACGTTTGGTATCGCTTTTTACGTCGAACGTCGCCATTCAGACCGCAGCTTTGCATTTAAGCTGACGTTCACTTGATCTGGTTTCGGGCTTTGCACTTAATCGCCCTAGCATCATAGAGCGTAAATGAGTAAAATCTGATTAGGTTTAATATTTAGGTAAGTATCATGAGCGATTTTGAAAAAGAACTAGAGCAGATGACTCAAGAGGTGGGCGATGAGCCTGAAGTGAAACTTCCATCACTTGAAGAGCAAAAAGCGATCGTTGCTGAATTTAAGCGACTAGAAGCGGAAGGCAAACTGACACCTGAAGTGTTAGAACAGCATTTTGGCCAGTTCAATAAAACAAGTGATACGCCAATTCACTAAGTTCTAAGTTCTAAGCTTAAGGCAATTTCATTTTGTCTAGATAGAGTGGAATGAACAGTTGGGCTTAGCCTGACTACACAAATCAAGGTCTAACCATTGCTATAATGCCGTTCGGATAAGCATTACTGCTTGAATCTGAACGGATATTTGGCTGGGACAAAGAGGACTGAACGTGGAAACGTTCGGTCCTTTCTTTTATCTGGAAGAATGAAGTGACTCAAACTTTCTCTCATCCTTTTCAGTTTTACAGGTAAAGTTCCGTCTGGACTTAAAGCTAACCAACGTAATTGCGCATCAATAAGGTTAATTGCGGCGGTAAAACTGACCCTAGTCGCTCGAACCCCGGCTTCTGAAGCTATCTTAACCATCTCTAATCGCACTAAGTTATAGGCAAGTAATACGCCCCAAAGCTCTTGCTTCACACCGGCAGAAAAACGACTTCGTAAAGTGACGTGACTTTGAAGTTGAGTCTGTTTAATTTCACCATAACCCTCTTCAATCTCCCAGCGTTGCCAATAAATACGCAGCAGGCTTTCTAGCGAGTATTTGCTAGGGTCTGTAAGTGAAGTAATAAAACCTTTTATCTCACCTTTTGGCTCTTGATATAGGACTAATCTGGCTTCCCAACGTGCGGGTAGATTCGGATTCTGCCGTTGAGCTTGAGGAGAGATAGGCATTGAGATAAGCATGTCGTTCTCCGCATATTTCTCCAACACTTCATAGCGTAGTTTACGTTTTACAGGCATTAACCAGTGGGCATTTTCAGCACTCTCTTGCCAGGACAGTAAAAGGTCTGCCGAGAAATAACAACGATCAAATAAGGTCAATGAGTGTGCGGGGATGTCATTGAATAGGCGCTTAGCTAAGGTCGTTTCACCGACATGACAACCATCAAAAGCCGCCCCCATAATCATTCGAGTTTCTGTTGACATCAAAGCGACTAAACGAAGTTGAGGGTAAGGTTTCAATTTTTTGGAGATGAACCCAAATTCTTCAGCGTTCTCTGGGGAATCTTGGCACCGAAATGTTGTTCCATCGACAGCAAGAACATTAAGTTCTAAGTCTTTGTCTTGTTGAAGGATATCTCCGTTCCAAGCCTTTACCGTTGTGTGAAACAGAGCCGCTAACGGACTCTCATCTAGACGTCGGCGTGAATCAGTTAGGACACTGGGTGCAACACGAGACCAGCTATCTTCAGGTTTAGGCTGAAGTGCAATGTCTAATGAACTGCATACCTCTTTGATAGACATGTTGCGTTGCAGCCCCATCCAAATAACTAACCAGACAGCTTGCTGAGCGGGAAGTCGGCGTCGTCTTATGCTCGCTTTATTGGTTTCAAGAAGAGCTTGTTCTATCCACTCAATCTGAATGGCGTCGACGACAGATTCATAATTGTCGGCATCTTCAATGGTCTCGTGTGCCATTGCTAATTCTTGTTCAAGCATAAAAAATCCCCATCAACGTTGTTGATGGGGATTATCTGCTAACTGCAAGATCGTTCAAGTCTTCTTAAACGATCGGCATTATAACCATTGCTAGGCCTTTTTTATTGCCGCTCGAAAAAGCTAACTGAGCGGTGCGCAAAATTAAACAATCAAAGCGAAAGTAGTTGGCGCCTTTAAACAAAAAAATCCCCCTTACTTGGTAAGAGGGATTCGATGTGGGCAAGTTATATCCTAAAAAGACGAACCGATTAGTCGGTACCGTACTCTTTGTACAAGCGACGACATGCGCGACCATCGCTATGGAACAAGTGACAACGGTGTGCAGGAATACCAATCGCTAGCTTGTCACCAGACTCAATTGTCAACGTGTCTGGCTGGCGATAGATAACGTCAGCATCGGCACTGTCGAGGTTGAGGTAAACTTGAGTTTCGTTACCGAGCTTCTCGACCATCATCACATCAGCTTCAATCGTCGCATCACCTGTTTCAGCAGACAACAAGTGTTCAGGACGAACACCTAGAGACATACGGTCACCAGCGTTGACTGTCGTGCCATCAACTGGGATCCAGAAAGTCATGCCGTTTGAAAGTTGTACCAAGACGCGTTCTGCTTCAGCTTGCTCGATGTGAACCGACATAAAGTTCATTTTTGGTGAGCCAATAAAGCCAGCAACGAAACGGTTTTTAGGGTAGTGATAAAGGTCAAGAGGCTTACCGACTTGAGAAACAAAACCACCATCAAGCACAACGATTTTATCCGCCATTGTCATCGCTTCAACTTGGTCGTGCGTTACATAAATCATGGTACAGCCTAGTTGACGCTGTAGCTTCGTGATTTGCGAACGCATTTGAACACGCAGCGCTGCATCTAGGTTAGATAAAGGCTCATCAAGTAGGAATACGTTTGGTTGAGAAACCAGAGTACGACCAATAGCAACACGTTGACGTTGACCACCCGATAGCGCTTTAGGCTGGCGCTCAAGAAGGTGACCAAGCTGAAGGATTTCTGCAGCATGTTCAACACGCTTGTCGATTTCAGCTTTATCGGCGTTCGCTAGTTTAAGACCAAAAGACATGTTGTCGTAGAGATTTAGGTGAGGGTAGAGCGCGTAAGATTGGAATACCATACCCACACCACGCTTTGATGGCTCAACATCGTTCATGCGTTGATCACCAATGTACAAATCACCAGACGTAATATCTTCTAGACCTGCGATACAGCGTAATAGCGTCGATTTACCACAACCTGATGGTCCAACGAATACTACGAATTCACCTTCGTTGATGTCTAAGGTTACGTCCTTAGAAATCTGTACATCACCATATGATTTATAAACGTTTTTTAACGTGACACTCGCCATCTAGCTTGTCCTCGATCGATCAAATTTTAAGTTTTACTGCTTATCATTATAAGGAATTTTTGGGTCAGCAGTAACTGTAGGAATCGGTAAGTATTGAGTGAGTAAGAAAAAAGTGGGTGGGACTTGGCTTTTCAATCAAGCCCACCCGTCATAGCCAAACTCGTGCCTAAATTCCCCCACGCCGAGCTAAATCTCCCCCGTGATTCAATCACAGATTTAGCTCGATGCTAATTAAGACACCAGCGGGCAGTGAAGCCAGATAAATGAAGAATGCGTCAACGCATACATCCACTGGTAAAGGGTTCTTACTATCCACTCTTGGATGAATGCAGTTTCGGTGAATTCGCGTAATGGTACATCCTCCTAATAGAAATTTAACTAGGGGGAGTAGGAGGGGAGGAGTAGATAAAGGGGGTTATCTATAATTGGCGATCCAGTTCAAATAAATCCATCGCATAACGGTGATGTGGATCACGATGAGTATCCACTTTGTGACTTCGCTCGCCAATCTTACCGGATGACGATCACGAAATTAGGCCATAATAGCTAGGGCGTAGTGGCTAGGATGATGAGCTGTCATTGATTTTCTCAGATCATAGCCTTCGAAAACTGGCTCGTCTTAATTGAATGCGCCCTACGTATAAATATAAAAAGGATATTGACATGAAAAACGCTCTAAGCGCTGTAGCTCTAGGCACAATCGTTGCTCTGGGTTCTTTTGGTGCAAACGCTGCTATCGAAGAAGGTCAACTAACTATTTGGGTTGGTGGCGACAAAGCTTATGAAGGAATGGCTGAAGTAGGTAAACGCTTTGAAGAAGATACTGGTGTTAAAGTAACCGTCGCTTTCCCAGACAAACTAGAAGAGAAATTCTCTCAGGTTGCAGCGGCTGGCGATGGCCCAGACATGATCTTCTACGCACACGACCGTTTTGGTGGTTTTGCAGAAGCGGGTCTTCTTGTTGATATCAAACCTTCTAAGGAAACGAAAGAAGGTATCGTAGACTTCGCATGGGATGCTGTTTCTTACGAAGGTAAAACAATCGCTTACCCAGTTGCAGTCGAGTCAGTTTCTCTTATCTACAACAAAGCACTTGTTCCTAACCCACCTAAGTCATGGGAAGAGATCCCAGCACTTAACGCCAAGCTTCAAAAAGACGGCAAGAAAGCGATCATGTGGCCTCTACGTGGCGGCGCTTACTTCACATGGCCTCTACTTGCAGCTGACGGCGGTTACGCGTTCAAGCAAACAGCTGAAGGTTACGACATTAAAGATGCAGGCGTAGCGACTGACGGTGTTCAGAAGTCTCTAGGTTTCATTGAGAAGATGGTAAAAGACAAAGTTATTTCTGCAGACATGGATTACTCAGTTGCTGAGTCTGAATTTGTAGCGGGTAACGTTGCAATGACAATTAACGGTCCTTGGGGCTGGGCAAACATCGAGAAAGCGGGCGTAGATTACGGCGTAGCAACATTACCTAAATTCAACGGTAAGGCGTCTAAGCCATTCGTTGGTGTATGGGCGGGTGGTATCAGCACGGCCTCTCCAAACCGTGACCTAGCGGTTGAGTTCATGGAAAACTACCTACTTACTGACGAAGGCATGAAGAGCCTGAACGACGACAAACCACTAGGTGCTGTTGCTCTTAACTCTTTCCAGCGTCAACTAGACAGCGACACTCGTATCGCAGCAACAATGGATAATGCGATGAATGGTGAAATCATGCCTAACATCCCTCAGTTCACAACATTCTGGTACAGCATGGAAGAAGCTATCGGCAACGTAGTTGATAGCCGTCAATCAGTAGAGCAAGCACTAAAAGGTGCTGAAGCTCGAATGACTAAGTAACAACCAAGCTTTACCTTTAAGGAGGGGGCAACCTCTCCTTACTTTTCTATTTTTATATCTCGTTAGCAGGTTCCTCTATGCAGTCAGTTCAAGGTTCAGATGCGATCCCGGCACCATCAAGCCTTCCAGGCAGTAAAAGCGTCTTCATCAAATGGGGGTTGCTTGGTAGCGTTGGCTTAATAAACGGCTACGCTACAATTTTAATGTATTCTCGCGGTGAGCTCGCATTTGCGTTGCTTACTGTGATTTTAACGGCTTTGGCACTTTACATTTTTGGTAGTAAGAAAACTTACGCCCACCGTTATATTTACCCAGGTATTGCCGGAATGATTTTATTCATTCTTTTCCCATTGGCATACACCGTAGGGCTTGCGTTTACTAACTACAGCGCAAAAAACCAGCTCTCTCTAGAGCGTACTCAAACCGTTCTTTTAGACCGTTCATTCCAAAGCGGTGAAAGCTACCCATTTACTCTGTACAAAACAGATAACGGTCACCAGATCGTTGTGAAAGATGGCGACAAGCTGTTAGCAACGGATGTATTTTCTCTGGAAGGTATGACATCAACAGAGATGGATCTATCTGTAATCGAATCTGTACAAGGTGAAAAAGAGAAGATCAAAGCGATCATCAAAAATCGCTCTGTGATCAGCGGTGTTGATTTCCATCTGCCAAATGGTGATGACATCCGCATGAGCGGCTTGCGTAAATTTGCAGCTGTTGCGCCGCTTTACACCCTTCAAGATGACGGGGAAACGCTGTACAACAATGAATCTGGCGAAACCTTGAAACCAAACATGGAAGTGGGTTTCTACCAACCGGTCGACGAGAAAGGCGAGTTTATCGGTAACACTATTTCTCCAGGGTTTGTTGTAGACATTGGTACCGCTAACTTTGAACGTGTGTGGAAAGATGACGGCATTAAAGAACCGTTTATCAGCATCTTTATTTGGACGGTTGTATTCTCCATTTGTACGGTGGCCTTCACACTTGCAATTGGTTTGGTTCTGGCAAACGTTGTGCAGTGGGAAGAGCTGAAAGGCCGTGCTGTGTATCGTGTTCTACTGATTTTGCCTTATGCCGTACCAGCGTTTATCTCGATTCTTATCTTTAAGGGCCTATTCAACCAGAGCTTTGGTGAGATCAACATGGTGCTTGAGAGTATCTTTGGTTTAAGCCCAAACTGGTTCTCCGACCCGATCTTAGCGAAAACCATGGTGTTGATCGTTAACACTTGGCTAGGGTTCCCTTACATGATGATTCTATGTATGGGTCTACTAAAAGCGATTCCTGAAGATCTGTACGAAGCGTCAGCAATCGATGGTGCTAACTTCCTTGATAACTTCAAGCGAATCACTTTCCCATTAATGATTAAACCGCTAACACCGTTATTGATTGCAGCGTTTGCCTTTAACTTCAATAACTTTGTAATGATTCAACTATTGACGAACGGTGGCCCGAACATGATTGGTACTTCTGAGCCAGCGGGTTACACAGACTTGCTTGTAAGCTACACGTACCGAATTGCATTCGAAGGCGGCGGCGGTCAAGACTTTGGTCTAGCAAGTGCAATCGCAACGCTTATCTTCCTAT
Organism: Vibrio syngnathi; assembly: GCF_002119525.1. NCBI lineage: Bacteria > Pseudomonadati > Pseudomonadota > Gammaproteobacteria > Vibrionales > Vibrionaceae > Vibrio > Vibrio syngnathi. Next base: position 259,575 of record NZ_CP017917.1, read on the forward strand.
TGGTTGGTGCACTAGCGTTACTAAACCTTCGTTTCACTAAATTGACTCAAGATTAAGGAGCACGACAATGGCTATGGTACAAGGTAAAAGCCTTAAATACCGAGTATGGGCAACGCATATTGCGCTGTGGTGCTTCTTAGCGCTAATTATTTTCCCACTACTGATGATTATTGCTATCTCGTTCCGTGAAGGTAACTTCGCAACCGGTAGCCTGATTCCAGACAATCCATCTTTGGAACACTGGAAATTAGCTTTGGGCATGACAGTGACGAATGCTGATGGCTCGGTAACGCCACCTCCATTCCCAGTTCTTACTTGGTTGTGGAACTCGATAAAAGTAGCGGGTATTACCTCAATTCTGATTGTGACACTGTCGACAACATCGGCTTATGCATTTGCTCGTATGCGCTTTAAAGGTAAAGAAACTATCCTGAAAGCGATGATGATTTTTCAAATGTTCCCTGCGGTATTGGCTCTAGTGGCTATCTACGCGCTGTTCGACAAGTTAGGGCAATACATCCCGTTCTTAGGCTTGAACACGCACGGCGGTCTGATCTTCTCGTACTTGGGCGGTATTGCATTGCACGTTTGGACGATTAAGGGCTACTTTGAGACGATTGATAACTCTTTGGAAGAAGCTGCAGCACTGGATGGGGCAACACCTTGGCAAGCGTTCAGATTGGTTCTATTACCACTGTCAGTACCCATCCTAGCAGTTGTATTCATTCTCTCTTTCATTGGTGTTGTTGGTGAGGTACCAGTTGCTTCCATCCTATTATCGGACGTGAACTCTTACACGCTAGCGGTAGGTATGCAGCAGTACCTATATCCTCAGAATTACTTATGGGGTGACTTTGCGGCAGCGGCGGTACTTTCTGCACTTCCGATTACTATCGTGTTCTTACTGGCTCAGCGTTGGTTAGTTGGCGGTTTGACGTCGGGTGGTGTAAAAGGATAAGCTGTCCTTATAAGAAAGACAAAAGAGCGACCGTTAGGTCGCTCTATATTGGCATTTTTATTACATCATTTGGTTTGGCCGCCGATCAGTAATAAAAATAACCCTCAGGTTACGCATAGCTGGCTACTAATCAGGTTCCTTACGCTATTAATGATTAGTGGTTTTTGTAACTCTAACCCAGGTACTTACTTGGGTTTTTTTATGCCCGCTACTTTTATCTCTATCTCTATCTCTATCTCTATCTCTATCTCTATCTCTATCTCTATCTCAGTCTTTTTGCTTTCTTTCAGTCATTAAATACTGAAGTACCTCTTTCCTGGATTTTTCCGGTTTCATCTCTCTAATTGAAGACATCAACGAGTCTCACAAATCAGACACTCAGTATAGGGGGCCGTAGCTCTATTGATATATGAGTAATATTTCCATGCGTGATACTTCAATAATTTGGATGCAACGGATCGGTCGATTACACAGAAAGTGCTTACAAAGGCAGGCTCGTGTTAATGTTTTGTGGTGGCTATTCGCGGTAGTTATTGATTTGGTGGTAAATATTCCTGAAAGGGGAAAAGAAAAGGAAGAGGTGGTGTGAGACTAGAACTCTTTGCTAGAAGGTGCGCAACCTAAATGCTGAAGTAAAACATAGATGCTGTCTTGATAAAGAGCGACGCGGCGAAACAGATCCGCAAACGTCTGATCACCGCCAAAACAAGCTTGGATATAGTGGTTAATTTCATTAGTGTCGTAGCCTTCGACGTACAAACTTCTAACCCATTGATACTCAACTGCCTTCAAATTCGTCAGTGTAGATTCGCAAAGGGTGGGAAATGTCGTGCTCAAAAGTGGCTCCAGGAAATTCAAATACATCCAATATGATTGGCGGTATTTAAACAGAGCAAAATGACGACTTTATTACAGTCAAAATAAATCCGTGAACAAGTGCCGATTCATTTTAACTTTTGAGCGGGTATCACGTTCAATCGTCTGTCTTAAATGTACAGCGGTATTATTTGTGTATGGAGAGGTAATTAGATAGGAAAATGCCAAACAAGTACTGCTTGGCATCGTAATAAGGTTGTAAATCGAGCTGCTGGTGGAGTTTATTTAAGATATTTTACGTGCGCTTCCATCTCTTCACCAATCTGCTTTCGCATGTTCATTAGACGAATGGCTGAATCTCGTAATTCAATGTCTTCAGGTGTTTCTGGTACCCACTCAGGCACCTTAGTCGGGTTACCATTTTCATCAACAGCGACCATAATAACGATACAGTGAGTCGTTAGGCGGTTGTTGAGTTCTTTCGGGTCGCTGGCTTGAACATCGATAGCGATGTGCATAGAAGATGAACCCGTATAGATGACCTTCGCACTGACTTCAACAAGGTTACCAACATGGATTGGAGCAACGAATCTGATCCCCCCTGCATAAGCAGTAATACAGTACTTACCACTCCACCCCGCAGAACAAGCATAAGCCGCTAAATCGACCCACTTCATTACTGCACCACCATGGACTTTACCACCAAAGTTGACATCCCCGGGTTCAGCTAAAAAACGCAGAGTAACGTCTCGTTTACCATCTGGTCGGTTATTGTTACTGCTCATCAATCTTCCTTCATTATTATTGTACTGCGTAACATGCTCGTTACTTGATAATAACAATATACTTAAGATGACATAAATTAAAGCGGATAATCTCACGAACAAGACTATTTTTTCAAACAGATGGCGAGCTGATGACTATTGATGTTTAAAGGAGGTGGACGTGACGCTCCAACAGAGGAGTACTCTATCGAGCAAGTTGGCCGAAGGGTCGATTGCAAAAAAAAACACCTAGCGGAATGCTATAATGCCGTTCGGATAAGCATTACTGCTTGAATCTGAACGGATATTTGGCTGGGACAAAGAGGACTGAACGTGGAAACGTTCGGTCCTTTCTTTTATCTGGAAGAATGAAGTGACTCAAACTTTCTCTCATCCTTTTCAGTTTTACAGGTAAAGTTCCGTCTGGACTTAAAGCTAACCAACGTAATTGCGCATCAATAAGGTTAATTGCGGCGGTAAAACTGACCCTAGTCGCTCGAACCCCGGCTTCTGAAGCTATCTTAACCATCTCTAATCGCACTAAGTTATAGGCAAGTAATACGCCCCAAAGCTCTTGCTTCACACCGGCAGAAAAACGACTTCGTAAAGTGACGTGACTTTGAAGTTGAGTCTGTTTAATTTCACCATAACCCTCTTCAATCTCCCAGCGTTGCCAATAAATACGCAGCAGGCTTTCTAGCGAGTATTTGCTAGGGTCTGTAAGTGAAGTAATAAAACCTTTTATCTCACCTTTTGGCTCTTGATATAGGACTAATCTGGCTTCCCAACGTGCGGGTAGATTCGGATTCTGCCGTTGAGCTTGAGGAGAGATAGGCATTGAGATAAGCATGTCGTTCTCCGCATATTTCTCCAACACTTCATAGCGTAGTTTACGTTTTGCAGGCATTAACCAGTGGGCATTTTCAGCACTCTCTTGCCAGGACAGTAAAAGGTCTGCCGAGAAATAACAACGATCAAATAAGGTCAATGAGTGTGCGGGGATGTCATTGAATAGGCGCTTAGCTAAGGTCGTTTCACCGACATGACAACCATCAAAAGCCGCCCCCATAATCATTCGAGTTTCTGTTGACATCAAAGCGACTAAACGAAGTTGAGGGTAAGGTTTCAATTTTTTGGAGATGAACCCAAATTCTTCAGCGTTCTCTGGGGAATCTTGGCACCGAAATGTTGTTCCATCGACAGCAAGAACATTAAGTTCTAAGTCTTTGTCTTGTTGAAGGATATCTCCGTTCCAAGCCTTTACCGTTGTGTGAAACAGAGCCGCTAACGGACTCTCATCTAGACGTCGGCGTGAATCAGTTAGGACACTGGGTGCAACACGAGACCAGCTATCTTCAGGTTTAGGCTGAAGTGCAATGTCTAATGAACTGCATACCTCTTTGATAGACATGTTGCGTTGCAGCCCCATCCAAATAACTAACCAGACAGCTTGCTGAGCGGGAAGTCGGCGTCGTCTTATGCTCGCTTTATTGGTTTCAAGAAGAGCTTGTTCTATCCACTCAATCTGAATGGCGTCGACGACAGATTCATAATTGTCGGCATCTTCAATGGTCTCGTGTGCCATTGCTAATTCTTGTTCAAGCATAAAAAATCCCCATCAACGTTGTTGATGGGGATTATCTGCTAACTGCAAGATCGTTCAAGTCTTCTTAAACGATCGGCATTATAGCGGAATGCTAGGTGTTTCTAAGCCGTGTGGTACTCATATCGGTATCTTTTTGAGTTAGCCAACTAACCGTCGCTTATCTGGTTTAGTAAAAGTGATGGTATCTTAATTAATCCCAAAACGATAGTTTTGATTGTTTTCTTATAAGCTCACTTTCTGTTCGAAAAGTATAGAACCTTCGCGTGGATATTTCCTTTCGTATTATTGCTAGAAAACTCTTTTAATGAATTTTGCAGTAATAATCTGTATTTATTGGGAAATTAAGGTGTTAAAACTAAATTGGTATCAATTTTAAAGTATTCACTTTTGTATAAACCAAAGTAACTAGACGGTTCTTTTGTTGCTATAGCTTTTCTAAATGGCTCATAGTGACCTGGATTACATGAGCCGTGTGACCATAGGAGAGCGATTTGAGCAACAGTTACCTGCTCTCTGGAGAGCTATTCTAACGCTTTGAACACTTAAACCGTACTTAGTGCATTAAACGGAAGTTGCTGAGATATTGCAATAGTAAACACCATTATTATGCGTACTTAAAAGCTTCGTGAACGAAAAATAGAATCAGAGAGCATGAATCGAGAAATCGACAATAAACAACAGTACCTGCTAACGAGGCAGGTACTGAGTGGAGAATGGAATGGGGCATTGTCGCAGGTTAAGCGGGGTTAGTTTTGCTGAGGTAAGGGAGCCTCAAGCCTTGGTTTTCTTTTGATTTGAGCAAGGATGACACCGGAAATCACCATCACACCACCAACGATGTGGAACGGGTTAATCTTTTCGCCCAGCCAGGTGGAAGCTAATACAATCGCGATAACTGGCATCAAATTCATAAACATCGCGCTTGAGTCAGCACCAATCGTGTCAATCGCCTTCACCCACATCCAAGGCGCTAAAATTGAAGCGGCCACCGCGGCGTAAGCTATCAATGGGATCGCTTGTTGCGGTGGTAAAAGCTGTTCGCTGGTAAGCCAAAGTGGCGTAAGCATCGCGACAGCAAACAGACCCTGAATGTAAATCACCACCCAGCTACTGATTGGCATTTTCCAGCGTTTCAATAACACACAGTAAGAAGCATAAACAAAGGCCGCAATTAACATATAGCCATCGCCTTGAGTCAATTCTTGATGCATGAAGAATAACGGGTCGCCTTTACCTAACATCAGAGCTAAGCCTGACAGTGACAACACACCGCCAACAATACTCAAACTAGAAATCGACTTGTGCAACAGAGGGACGCTTAAAAATACACTGATCAATGGAACCAAAGAAGTGATCAGTGCCATGTTAGAAGCGGTTGTGGTTAAGCCCGCGTAATAACCTAGAGATTGGTTCAACACCATGCCCAAAAAGCCGAGGAACGCTAATTTTGATAGGTTTGGTTTAATGACAGCCCACTGTTTCATTACTGGGCGAATACAGAAAGGCGTGAGAATTAACATCGCAAAAAACCAACGGTAAAAACTCATCGCGCTAGGTTCTATGGTGCTTGCAGCAAGCTTGTTGACGATTGCATTGGCGCCCCAGATACAGACTGTAAAAAATGGTAAGAGATAATACATGTGAATTCCGTCGCAAATGAGTTGATGCGGCTAGTTTGACAGGTCGTTATACTTACAAGTATCTTTAGAAAGACATCAGGCGCGATAGGAAGACAAGTTTGAAAAAACACTCCAGAAACCTTCACCCATCCTTATCAATTGATAAGGCACCATCCAACGTATTTATGAATTTTGAAGCGTTTCTTTCGAACACTGAAACCCGAGTTCATAGCCATTCATGGGGACAGGTTCAATTGATCAGTGGCGGTATATTAGAGATGGAAGCGGAAAGCACTCGATTTCTAGCGCCACCACATTTGGCGATTTGGGTACCGGCCGGGGTGACGCATTGCAGTTATAACCGTAAGCCTTTGGACTACTGCTCGCTAAATATCGCCTCAGAGCTAACGCAACATCTGCCAGATAAAACCAGCCTTATAAAGATCACACCTATTGTGTCTTCTATCATCGATGATTTTCGCGATCGTGGGATCAATGTTGCGGAAAGCGAACAAGATCAAAGGCTTGTCCAGGTACTGCTTGACCAACTTGCGCAACGTGAGGTTGAACACCACTTTTTACCTTCGACCGACAATAAGTACCTCGCGCCTATATTGGCTTCTGTTGAAGAAAACCCAACCGATGAAGTGACGCTGAAAGATTGGGCTGAACGTGTCCACACCACGGAAAGAACCCTTTCTCGCCACTGCCAGACGGAGCTCGGAATGAGCTTTACAGAATGGCGGCTACGAGTGCGCTACCTTTACTCGATGGACTTGTTAAGAAACGGCCAATCGGTCAAAGAGGTCGCTCTTACATTGGGTTATAACCAAGCAAGCCCTTTTATCACCATGTTCAAACGTTACGCGAACCAAACGCCAGAACAGTATAAGAACCGTTTGTTGTAACCCGTGCTGCTCTCGTATGGCTAACATGACAAGCCTCCCTCTCGACACAATTATAACGTAGTCAAAGCAACGCACCTGTTACCTAACAGGGTCGTTAACGTTGCGATAATTGGTTTGTTAATGTAATCGCTTTCTACTGCTACGTCGTCAAGCCAGTAAATATCAGCAAGTAGGTGAAGATCTTCAATCAATGCTTGGCAATTTTCCTCAGTCACTTTTGAAATATCACTAGGGAAATCATCACTGAGATCGATGATGATTACTCGTTGGTGCTTTTTTAGCTTCAATCTTACAATATCTTCTAAATCGGACATGCTTTTCTCTCTGTGGAAAATAAACATCACACTTTGGCCCTCTCCGATATCGTAGATCTTATAGCGTCGATCATTGAGATAAATAATATTGAATTTCATGTTATCGATTCCTCGGGATTTAAATAATCAACCAAAATGAAAATGTTGAGTTGGGATTAGACGTTAATTTTTAACTCAATGTCGTTTGAATTGAGTTTGCTTAACTTCACTTAAAGACTCAAAGAATTAGAGAAATTCAAATGTGAATCTCTCTAGTCATATTTGAATTTCTGTAAACCATATTCAGGGCACTGTTGGTTATTTATGATTACCGCATTCATGGTTTTCTAGGAAAGGAAACTTAATGCGGCAAAGGAGATAGGTTCAAAAAAGAATCTAAGTAGCATCAATCCACAGTTGTTAACCCTATGAAAAAAATCAATAAATACCTCTTGTTACTCTCTCTTCTCGTAAGTGGCTTTTTCTCAAGTTTTGCATGGTCTTCGAGCTCAATGTTGGAGGACGTGTCTGCAATAGCCAAGCTCATTTATGACAGTGAACCTCAAATTGAAGCGACGAGTGATGTCAAAAAAATCAGTAATAATCAATCTCTGACGTATCGAATTACAAAGGAAGAAGCCGAAAGTGATTTGTGGTCGATTGTTATTATTGACGGACAAAGTGACGAGATAGCAGATGGTGGTCAGCAATTGATTACTAATATCGACAATATGAATTTCCATCGAGAACTCGATGGCAGCTTACTTATCAAAATCTCGAAGTACCGACCTGGTGATGTGAACGCTACTAACTGGTTACAAGCCCCAGAAGGTAGCTTTTATCTCGTGAAGTATGTGTACTTATAGGGTAGAGAACATGAAAAAAATATTTGCCTATTTCCTGCTAATTCTCTTATTGATTAGCGCCATACCGAGCTTTTTTGGCGAAAAGCCTGCATTGGTTCTTAATCACGTTGATAGTTCATTACCCATTGAGCCTTTGCTAAGCATATTAGTTAAAAATCAGATAACTCCGTTAGGTGTTGAGAACCAACAAGACGAAACTACATTAATCTTTGAAAGTAAAAAAGAACAGCGAGAAGCGCAACAGGTATTGTCATTGGCGTTTCCGTTAGCTCATTCTCATTTTTCATTCGTCAGTGCTGCACCTCAGCTATTTAGCCAAGTAGGGCTAACACCCATTAACCTTGGATTAGATCTTCGTGGTGGCGTGCAGTTCATGCTGCAAGTTGAAATAGATGATAGCGTGAGAAGTTTGGTAGAAGCGACATCGACTAATGCTCGCCACGTGGCTCGTGCAGAAGGGATTCGCAGTCGAATTGCTGACATAGATAACAATGGATTCTCGGTCATTATTACTAATTTAAGTAGTCGTGATTCAAACAGTATTCAAAGCGTAACCGACCACATGCGTTCACAGTTTTCTGAATGGAAAATCAGTGTAAACGACAACGTATTACGTTTTACGCTTGATGAAAGCATTAAAGAAGAGCAGGCAAGCCTCGCTATGCAGCAAACCCTAAATATTATGCGCCAGCGTATTGAAAGTTTAGGTATCACTGAGGCCGTCACCCAGCGTCAGGGGGCTGACCGTATATTGATAGAGCTTCCGGGCGTTCAAGATCCTCAAGCTGCGAAGCGTGTTATTGGTGCGACGGCGACGATCTCTTTTCATACGGTTGTTGATTCAAGCCAAGCTGCACAGACTCATACTACGCGTGATGGAGAACCTGTACGTCTGTCTAGGCAGCCGGTGTTAACGGGAGAGTACATTATTGGTGCATCCGCATCGGTTGGCGAGTTTGGACAACCTGAAGTGAACCTAGTGTTGAGCAGTGCGGGAGGCAGCAAAATGTCTGACTTCTCACGTAGTAACATCGGTAAACCTATGGCGACCTTATACAGCGAATATCATCAAGATCATAACAACCAACTTGTTCAACGCCATGAAGTGATAAACATTGCTACCATCCAAAGCCAATTAGGAAGTCGTTTTAGAATAACGGGTATCGGGCAAATTTCTGATGCACAAGACTTGGCGCTAATTTTACGTTCTGGCTCATTGACCGTACCTGTAACCATTATTGATGAGCAAGTGATTGGTCCAAGCTTAGGTGAAGAAAACATTCAAAAAGGTCTACTTGCTGTATTGGTGGGTTTGGCTCTGACATTTGTGTCGATGCTTGTTTTGTACCGAAGGTTTGGTGTTATTGCTTGTGCCGCGCTTATCACCAACATTGTCATGATTGTGGGTTTCTTATCATTGATACCGGGAGCAACGCTTACTTTACCGGGGATTGCGGGACTTGTACTAACTATGGGGATGGCGGTTGATACAAATGTACTGGTCTTCGAACGAATCAAAGAAGAAATGCGCTCAGGAAGATCGCTAGCGAGTGCGATACCTAGAGGTTATAAAGAGGCCAGAAGTACGATTATTGACGCAAACCTTACGTCATTGATCACTGCGATTATTCTATTTGCGATTGGTTATGGTGCAGTGAAGGGCTTTGCAATAACACTCGGGATTGGACTGTTGACTAGTATGTTTACGGGATTATTTTATAGCCAAATGTGGATGACAAAACTTTGGGGGTATGAGAATGACAAAGTTTAACCAGTTGGTCGCTGATATTCAGTGGTCAAAAGTAAGGTGGAACGGTTTATTGGTTTCACTTGGGTTGATGTTTATATCAATTGTCCTGATATCTACCAAAGGTTTCACGCTTGGGCTTGAGTTTACCGGTGGTATCTCTCATGTCGTCAATGCAGATATTCCAGTGACTTTGGAAGCGATGCAGTCAGCTTTGAATACAGTGTTTGGTGAGTTACCCAATCTGGTGCCGGATGTTACGTACCAAACTTGGCAGTTACAGTTTCCTATCGGCGGAACGGGTGAGTTGGAGTTGTTGCAGTGGTTGAGAGCCGTGGAATTGGAACTAGGTCATCCCCTTAATCTAGTGTCGAGCTCGGTTGTTGGTGCGCAAGTCGGTGAGCAATTATTTGAACAAGGTGGCTTGGCTCTGATTGTTGCGTCTATCGCCATTATGTTTTACTTAACTGTGCGTTTTGAATGGCGATTAGCTCTGGGGGCTATTGTTGCTCTACTGCATGATGTGCTGGTGGTTTTAGCCTTGTTTGTGGTGTTTTCGATTGAATTTAATCTCACCGCTCTTGCGGCATTGCTTGCGGTCGTGGGGTATTCACTCAATGACTCTATTGTGATCGGAGATCGAATCCGTGAGTACCTGACGCGTAGACCGAATCAAAGTACCAGTGAGTCAACGGATCAAGCGATAAGAGCGTCGTTGTTTAGGACTCTAGTAACATCTGGAACGACGTTATTGACAGTAAGCAGTATCGGCCTTATCGCAGGCGGCACATTAAGTGGGTTTGCGTTTGCATTGTTTGCAGGGATTATTGTGGGTACTTGGTCTTCGCTGGTGATTGGAACCGCAATACCGGAAATGATTGGCTTGTCTTCTGAGCATTATAAGCCCAAAGATCCTTTGTTAGATGAAGGCGGTAATCCTATTCATAGTTCATAGTTCATAGTTCATAGTTCATAGTTCATAGTTCATAGTTAATAGTTAATAGTTAATAGTTAATAGTTAATAGTTAATAGTTAATAGCTCATCGTTTATAGCTAATTGAAAACTTATGGCTCCTATATTGGAGCTTTTTTGTTCTAAAGGAAGTATTTATCAATCTCGTCTAATGTACCAAATTGACTTTATATTTTAGACTTTCTATGGATGACTGTTTGGAATGGTTTTAAAAATTTAAAATAGTAGTGTGCTCATGCTATCGAATGTGTTTTTATTAATGATTTACAGTGAGCTCTATTTTGAATTTCTGTAATTCGTCGTAAACAATAGCTGGTTAAGTACAATTACGTCAACATTAAATATTAAGGTTAACATTGTGAAAAAAATCGCACTAACTATCTCTGCTATTTTACCTTTAACTCTTTCAGCTGCTTTAAATGCAGCCCAGAATATCGACTTTTCAAACCCAGTGTCGACGTACTCTTATGCAAATCTAGGTTATGATAATGATGGGTTTACCGCAGGCATCGCTGCAAGTCAGGATTTTAGCAATGGTTCAGCCATGCTTGAGTACATTGGGTCGAATGATTTCTACCAACATAACTTTATTGCGACCTTGGCAAATGGTCATAGCGGTGCCGCTCTTCAGTTGGATTACCTTTGGGATACGGATTATCGCGATACAAGCAAAAACTCACACACGGTGTTTATCAATGCGATAAAAACAACCTCTATTGACTCTAATTTCAGCCTTTCGCCAAAAATTGGTTTGGGCTTAAATAATAATGACTTATCGACAAACACAAGTTATTTAGCTAATGCCGCACTGACCATGACCTACGCATTCACAAGCGTCGTTTGGCTTGATGTTACACCAGAATACACTTATAGCTTTAACGATCAAAAACAGAAGATCGGCGGTAAAGAAAGTTACCGTGATTTATCTATTGAAACAAATTTAGGTTTCAAACTAGCACCAAATCAGTTTATTGAAACAACATACCGTTACGATGAAAATAATGATCACCATACTGGTATCAGTTACAACATGAGCTTTTAAGCTCCCACAAAAAATCCCCCTTTGTTAGGTGACTGTATTTACATTGATTTTGAAGTGTACAGTTACTTAATGAATAATATGTTTAGCTAATAACCAGTAACTAACAAATGATAGTTAAATTGACTATTAGCTAAGCGTAACGTTTAATGAAAATGTTAAGTAATAGGTATGACTATATATGGGAAATATAACTGCTCAACCATTGATTCTTTATGGAAAAGTTCCCTTCAAATACATTTATTTTGGTTTGTCTTCTTATGTAATTGTTATGTGTGGTTTTTTGTTTTTGATAGGAGGGATGGATTAAAGAAAATGGTCTTCATAGATAAGTTTAATTGCAAAGAGAAGTTTAGTCGCATAGTGAAGTAATCCGCTATGCGACAGTTAAGGAGGAAATATACTTATGATGATATTCGTAACGTTAAAAATGACATGAAAATCAAATAACCAAGAATAATGGTAATAAGAGGGAAGTATTTCATGGTTTATCTCCATCAATTTTTGATGACTATTTATCGCATGATTTCTTCAAGTGAAACATGAATTAGAGAAATTCATTGTTACTCAAGTCGCCAAGAGCCATTCTTGATTTATGCTACTTATTATTGGCGGCGTCAGTGAAAACTGTATGAACCCAGAGAGATCCTCTCTACTAAATCAAAGGTCAATTATGGTCACTCGACTTTTAACTCTTTTCTTTTCAACCCAAATTCTTTTGTTTAGTTCATTGGTTCACGGTCAAGACAAGCTCGGCTTCGTAGATACCTCAACGCCCAATAGCACCCTGTCTGGTTTTATTACGTATTCTGGGCACGTGCTCCATTATTGGCAGCTTGAACAACTCCATTTACCTGAAGCTCAGCATGCTTATGCCCAAGTAATTCGTACCATGGATTTGTCAAACCTTCCTAATCGCAGTAGAACCGTAGTCGTGATGGAAAGAATCATTTTGCTGCACGAAATTCTAAATAGGTTAGGGGAAGATGTTCAATTACACCCTTCAGAAACTACGTCGATAGAAGGTGAATCTGGGATCCAGTGGCGTCTTGCGAACACAGACATCTTAATTTCTAAGCAGATGAGTGGCGAGAAAGTCGGACAATACCTATTTACGGCCACATCCGTTAACAGCTTATCTAAATGGTATCGTTTGATATCAACGTCCACTAAGAAAAATGAGCATGACGTTGATTTATATCATGAATTTTTAATTCTCCCTGGCCCGCTGTTTTCAATCTCAGTGATTCAGTCTTTACCAGAAAGCTTTAATACCTTGTACGCATCGATTCCTCTTTGGCAGTGGTTCGCCTTAGTGAGTGTATTTTTACTATGTCGATTTATGATCAAGTTAAGTTTTTCTTTTGGCGAACGTTGGAACTTACATTGGTATAGAAATGGGCTGAAATGGCAAATTGGCCGCCAGCTATCTCTCGTTGGAGTCGTCTTTATACTGTTTATTACCCGAAAGGTGATTGATGACGGAATCTGGATCACCGGAGGTATCTACCAGTTTTTGTCTACCTCTTTTCTGATTGGACAGTTTTTCTTCGTTTCGTGGTTGATCATGACCATCTTCAATTACTTTGCTGAGCTGTATGTGTTTAATAAGCACGAAGGGAAGTATGTCGACTCTTCTTTAATTACGGTGCTCGCGCGTATTTTTGGCGGCCTCACGATTGCTATTTTGGGCATCTATGTGGTCGACTTCATGGGCTTTTCAATCTCCCCTATTGTTACTGGTTTAGGCGTTGGTGGTTTGGCGGTGGCACTCGCTATTCGTCCGGTGCTGGAAAACGTGATTAATGGGCTTACCTTGTATGCTGATGGTGGAATTAAAATAGGTGAGCTTTGTCGCTATGGTGACAATTTAGGAACGATTGAGAGCATAGGGCTACGTTCTACGCGAATCAGAACATTAGAACGCTCTTTAATCACTATTCCCAATTCCGAGTTTGCCAACATGGAAATTGATAATCTAGAACGCCGTGACAAGCGCCGGATGAGTCACCGTTTGAGGTTACGTTCAGAGCTGACTCAAGACCAACTGAAACTCCTTGTTGTTGGTATTAGGCGATTGCTATTACAACACCCTAAACTCGATGAAGATCCTGTGAGGGCAAGGTTTGTGGGTGTCGGTGAGTTTGCGATACACATCGATTTACTCGCTTATATTATATGCAAAGACCATGACGAGTTTCTTGCAGTTCAAGAGGACGTGATGTTTTCTGTGATGCAGCAAATTGAAGCCGTAGGTGCTCAGTTGGCGTTCTCTAATCAATACCAACTTACGCAGGGACTTAAACCCATTGATGAGGAACTAAAAGAGAAAGCGACCGAAACTGTTAAGCAATGGCAAGAAAATAATAACTACCCATTTCCTGACTTTAGTTATGAATTTAAAGATGGGATTAAAGACAGCATTATGTATCCAGCAAAGAGTTCAGCGGTTCGAGCAAATGCTAATGGTTAAAAGAACACATTTTACCCAAGGCTATTATCGCTAATTTGAATTTCTCTAATTCATCGTGTTTACCTTCTATTTACTCCAAAGTAGCGTCAAATATTTAAGCTACTTTGGAGATATCCATGCCTCGTGTTCGTTCTTCGCGCATACTTCTTTCTTTATCTGTTTTACTTATGTCAACAGGATGTTCGACCGAAGACTCACCACTGATCGGAGATACGCCTCGCCCTGTTCGTTTGACTGAAGTCCAAGCCGTGGGTCATCAAGAAATAAGACGTTTTCCTGCTAAAGTTTCTGCGTCGAAGGAAGTCGAGCTCGCTTTTAGAGTGGGTGGTGAAGTCGTGGAATTTAACTTAAAGCCATCGCAAAGAGTGACAAAAGGCGAAGTCATTGCTCGACTTGACCAGCGAGATTTTAAAACTGAAGTCACATTGAAAAAATCGGAGTTTGATTTAGTCAAAAGGGAATTAGATCGAGCGACCCAAATGATGAAAAAGAATCTATTGGCTCAAGCGGAGTTTGATGGCATTCAAGCTCGTCTTCAAGTTGCACAGGGGGCTTTACAGCTTGCACAAGACAGGTTGAAAGATACCGTCATTACTGCGCCTTACAGTGGTCGAATTGCAACGACTCACATTGAAAACCATCAACAAGTGCAAGCTCACCAAGGTATTGTCCTTTTACAAGACCATGAAATGATTGATGTCACGATCCAGTTACCTGAGAACGTACTTAGCCAGATGGATGCTAAAAGAATTGACCCATCTTATCAGCCCTTAGCGACTTTTAACGTCTCGTCGGTTTCATACCCTGTGACTTATAAACAGCATAAAACGCAAGCAACAGTAGGAACACAAAGCTATGAAGTGACCTTTACTCTGGTCGCGCCAAAAGATAACCATACTGTGTATCCAGGTATGGGAGCAACGTTACACCTTGATATCGATAAAATCATTGCCGATAAGCAAGGTGCTCAACGTTTTGTCGTTCCTGCTAGCGCCATTTTAGACAATGACCTGATTGGTCAACCTCAAGTCTGGGTATTTCAGAACGGGCTAGTTTCTCCGTTAGATATCACCATTCAAGGCGTGTCGACGCGTGGAGCGATTGTTTCTGGAAATTTATCTGAGAATAGCTATGTGGTGAGTGCTGGTGTCAGTCAATTGTCAGAGGGTATGAGAGTCACGCCTATTGTTCGTGAGCGAGGTTTATAATGAACCTGACTAATTACGCAATTAAAAACAAAGTCATAAGTTGGCTAGTGGTTGTCATCTTATTAGTGGGCGGCGTGCTTTCGTTTCGTGGTTTAGGGCAATTGGAATTTCCAGCATTCCCTATTCCACAAGCCATGGTTAACACCACGTACCCTGGTGCCTCTGCAATGCAAGTAGAGGAGGAGGTCACCTTACCGCTTGAGCGTGCGATTTCTCAGCTCGAATATGTTAGAGATGTCGAATCTTTTACCAGTGCAGGGCTGTCTCAGATTGCGGTGATATTAAAAGAAACCATACAAGCAGAACAACAACCTCAGGTATGGGATGAATTACGTCGTAAGGTGAATGATATTCAACCTAGAATGCCGCCGGGAGTGAACCCATCGCAAGTCATTGATGATTTTAGCGATGTATATGGCATTCTCTACAACATTACGAGTGATGAATACACTTATCGCGAACTGCAAAATTACGGTGAATATCTTCAGCGTGAGCTTCTTTCCATTCAAGGGGTAAAGAAGGTTAACTTGGCTGGGCTAGTCTCTGAACACATTGTGATTGAGATTGCCCAGCAAGATCTTAATACGTTGAATCTTGATCCTGCTTGGCTTTCTCGTTTGATTCAAAATCAGAATATGGTGTCTAACGGCGGTGATTTGCTACTTGATGGACAATCGATCCGAATCCATTCCTCTGGTGAGTTTAATGAAATTGAAGCGTTAAAGTCATTTAAATTTAGCCCGCCGGGAAGCAATGACCTGATCCAATTAGGTGATATCGCAGAGGTAAGCCGTCAGTTTCAGGATAAAGCTTATACCTTGTATCGTAGCAATGGTGAACAAGCCATTTCTCTTGGGATCTCGTTTGCGAACAGCGTCAATGTGGTTGATGTGAGTGAACGTGTCAGTAATAAATTGGCAGAACTCGATTTTTCTCGCCCAATCGGCATTGAATTAAACAAAGTGTACGACCAAGGCGATGCGGTTGATAAATCGGTATCTGACTTTGTGATGAGCCTAGTCGAAGCGGTATTGATTGTTATTGTCGTGCTGTTATTTGCGATGGGCTTGCGTTCAGGCATTTTAATGGGGGCTATTTTATTACTGACTATCCTCGGTACCTTCATTGGAATGAGTATTCTAGGCGTTGAGATTCAAATCATTTCACTTGGAGCTTTGATCATTGCACTGGGAATGTTGGTTGATAATGCGATAGTGATAACTGAAGGTGTCTTAATCGGCCTGAAACGTGGATTGACCAAACGTAAAGCCATTGAATCCGTTGTTAAACAGACCCAGTGGCCCCTGCTTGGTGCAACACTGATTGGTATTATTGCATTTGCCCCGATTGGCTTGTCTGCCGACGCAACGGGGGATTTCTTAGGGTCTTTATTCCAAGTATTAGCGATTTCTTTATTACTAAGTTGGGTGCTTGCTATTACGTTAACGGCGTTCTTCTGCGAACTGATGTTTAAAGAAGAAATCGCCGAAGGTGAGTCAGAGCATATCGATCCTTATCGAGGGTTGATATTTACCCTGTATCGCACGGTTCTTAATACCGCACTAAAAAACCGTATCGCGACTATGGTCATCACTCTGGTCTTGCTTATTTCTGCTGTGATCGGGTTTGGTTCTGTAAAACAAGCCTTTTTCCCGCCATCTAATACGCCAATTTTCTATGTGGATGTATGGCTGCAACAAGGCACAGACGTTCGTGAAACAGAACAACGCCTAGAGCAAATTGAACGTACCGTGAGCGGGTTTAATGACGTTCATAATGTCACGACCGTCGTAGGTTCGGGTGCTCAGCGATTTATTCTGACGTATGCACCTGAAAAATCATACAGCAGTTACGGACAATTGATTGTTGAAGCGAAAGATTTAGCCGCGATCGAAACGATGTTACCCCAGATGAAAGCAAGACTTGAAAGTCTACATCCGGATATTGATTTTAAGTTTAAGTTAATGGATTTGGGCCCTGCACCTGCCGCTAAAGTAGAAGCACGCTTTTATGGTGCGGATCCACTGGTGTTGAGACAACTTGCTGCTCAAGCGAGTGAGATCATGCGTAATGAGCCAAAAGCAACCGCAGTTCGTCACTCATGGCGAGAAAAAACTCAAGTGCTTGAACCGCAACTTGATGGTGCAGCAGCAAGGCGAGTTGGGATAACCAAGAGTGATCTTGATAGAACCTTGTTACGCAATTTAAATGGTGAGCAGATTGGCTTGTTCAGAGATGGCAGTCATATCATGCCGATTGTGATACGCGCGCCAGATGAAGAACGTTTTGATATCGACAGATTACCTGAGCTACAAGTGTGGAGCCAAGATCAAAGTCGTTATATCCCAATAACACAGGTCGTTTCCGACTTTAATTTAACGACGGAAGACTCTCTAATTGTTCGTCGTAACTTTAAACGCGTGATTTCCGTTATGGCCGATGTGACGCCATTTGGTGATGATACGGCTGAGTCTTTACGCCGTTTGGTCGCTCCTCAAATCGAAGCGATTGAACTCCCTCAAGGCTATCATTTTGAGTGGGGCGGTGAATATGAAAGTCAGCAAAAGGCTACCAACAACCTAATGGGTTCATTGCCAATGGGATACCTGATCATGTTCTTGATTACGGTATTGTTATTTAACACTATTCGTCAGCCTTTGGCGATTTGGTTGACGGTACCTCTGGCATTGATCGGTGTGAGTGCGGGCTTACTATTAATGAATATTCCGTTCTCGTTCACTGCATTACTAGGGCTATTGAGCTTATCAGGCATGATTGTGAAGAATGGTATTGTGCTGGTGGAGCAAATCAATATCGAAACCGACCAAGGTTCAAACCTTAACCGTGCGATTGTGGATGCGAGTGTGAGTCGTGTTCGACCTGTGTGCATGGCGGCAATTACTACCATGTTAGGTATGATCCCGTTGGTATTTGATGCCTTCTTCCAGTCGATGGCGGTGACCATTATATTCGGGCTTGGGTTTGCTACGTTACTAACATTAGTGGTGCTGCCTGTGATTTATGCCTTGCTGTATCGAGTAAGCTATCGTTAACACCTCAATGTTCAATACTTCTCATTAGGAAAGAACGTCCAGAGTTGTTCAAGATAAAGCTGATGCTAACAATGTTGGTATCAGCTTTTTCGTTTGTATTAGCTAGAAAAATGAACGATTTAGTACTCAAATTCGACCAAAGATACGTGTTGTTATCAATGTATCAATTGTCTGAGTTAGTTAGAAAACCACCTGTGTGACAGCCTTAAAACGTCCATACCTTGCTATCGAATCTTTGTGAGGAAAACCTAAGCAGATGTTCGTTGAAGGAGCCAATGTTTACTAGTCCGTCAATGTTTACTGGTTCAATGTTTACTGGATCAGTGGAGCACTTACATAGAAGAACGAAGATCAAGTAGAGCGATTAGAAAATGTGTGGGTATCTTGAGGGGGATAGTATTGTCGGCTGATAGGATGAAAATTGGATGTGCTTACAAACAAGAAAATCCCACACAATAAGCAATCTAAAGTGTGGGGGTTTGATACGAAAAACTACAGCAATGCGCTGATGTCTTGTACGATCTCAGTAATACCGATAGTAAAGAATTGCACACCCATACAGATAAGCAGAAAACCCATAATACGAGTAAACGCGTTAATACCATTCTGCCCTAAAGCTTTAAGTAACGGGTAAGCCATACTCAAAATAAAAGCGGCGACCAAGCTAACGACACCAAAGCCTCCAATTACTCCTGTATAAATACTTATCTTTTCTAACTCTTCCTCGCTAGACGCGATTTCAGCGGCAAGGCTAATGATCAGTGCCATTGTTCCGGGGCCACACAACGATGGAATGGTAAGCGGTACCAATGCGATGGAATCTTGCCCGACACTACCATCCATGTTTTCTGGTTTTGGAAACAGCATGTTAAAGCCAATAGCACAAATGATAATCCCGCCACCTAAGCGTAAGCTCGGAATTGAAATACTAAACAGCTCTAAAACGGAGGCACCGATGAAGAAGGTGATACACATGGCAATGAACAGATAAATCCCAACAGTTTTCGCTTGTGAAACGATGTAACTTTTGTCTCGTCCCTTACTTAAACCAAGAAGAACAGTAGCGGCTGCTGGAGGGTTCATCATCGGCAATAAGCCAAGAACGGTGAGAGTTAAATAAGTGAATAACGTTTCTAAATGCATACGGTTTCCTTAAGTGTGGGTGGGTTTTTGTGTCATTGGGTGGTGGTTAAATTATTAGGTTTCGGTTTAATCTCGAATCAAATTAATGACTAAATGACTAAATGACTGACTAGCTAACTAGGTTAAAGAAGCATTAACTGAGCAAGATACAGAACACTAAAGAATGAAATCGCATCGGTTAATGTGGTAAGTAGTGGGCTAGATAACATGGCCGGATCGAGGTTTACGCGTTTGAGAAGCAGAGGTAACGCGCCACCGATCATGACTGCGAAAGTGGACGATATTGTGTAGGCCGCCGCAACAAGTACTGGTAATAAATGACTTTGCTGACCATGGGTAATCAACATGAGTAGAGCAATAACTAGACCAATAGCAAGACCATTGATAGCACCAATCGGGAACTCTTTGGCGACAACAAATAACCAGTCTCTAGCGGAAATATGCTTTGTTGATAATTCTCGAATAGAAACGGCAACAGATTGGTTACCCGCGGCACCGGATAAGTTAGCCACCAAAGGTAAAATTGCGGCTAATACGGCAACTTGTTCGATAATATGTTCAAAGGAAGCGATGATCGATACCGCGGTATAGCTCAAGATGACCGATGGCAGAAAAAATGTGAGGCGTCGGATATTACGCTTGAGTAGTGGCATGGTACGAAACTCGTCGCCGCCAAATATACCGCTGCTCTCACGTTGTTGTTGTTCGGATTTTTCATATAACGCCTGGTTTAATTGGGTGTGACCAACAATGCCAATTTGAAAGCCATGTTCGTTAATAACAGGAACGGTAGAGTGTGAGGTTGAGTCGAGCACACTTTTTAATGATTGGAGATCAAAATCTGCAGGTACGGTGGGAACACTTGTATCAATATGATCAAGTAATCTATCCCAAGATTGAGCGAGAAACAGTTCTCGGGTTTTCACCGCTCCTAAGTAGTTACCGTGTTTGTCGTGCAAATAAATGTAGCGCCATTCAATTCGTTCAGAGCTTTGCTCGCCTTCACGCAAGATGGTTTCCAAATCTGAAACGGTTGCCCAGTTTTCTAATTTGATGACCTCGTTCTTGCAAATTCGCCCCACAGAACCATTAGGAAATGACATCGCTGCTTTTTCTTCGTGTTCCCAGGTTTCGGGCAATGAGAATTCAAGGGCTCTGTGGAGAGGTTTCGGTAAGCTGCGTAATAGAGAGCGGCGAACGTCTGAACGCATATGCAATAGAATGTCTTTTGCACTGTTGATAGGAAGATTTGAAAATAAGAGTGCACGCTCTGGCTCTGTTAGATAATCCAGAAAGTCAGCAGCCAGATTAGGCTTTTGAGTACAAAGCAACGCCCAAAATTGTTCAGATTCAGCGCTGTTGAACTTTCTAATCACGAATGGAAGATCGGTTAGGTTTGCACTTTCTATTTGTTTGATAATGCGGTCACTAGTACCGAACTGCATTGCTGAAATTAACTCGGCGTACAGCAGTTCGGCTTCAGTGTTAGGTAGTGGTACGGCTATCAAGGTCATAGTAATTGGCTACACTGCAATGTGGTTTCGTTTACGGATAATTCGGATAAACAGGGTGATGAAAGCAATTGCCATTAGTGACAAGCTGGTGAAGAGAAACCACCTAGTGATTAGCTCTTGATACTGGCTGAGAAATGGGTGACGCATAATGGATTTTCCTGCATAAAGCAGTGTTAACACCCACACGATTGAACTGGTCATGCTGATCATGACTGTGCGGATAAAGCTTAGGTGTGCAACGCCCATCAGCATCGGGGTTAGAACACGAACAAAAGGGATAAAACGAGACACGAACAACGATAGGAACCCAAATCTATGGAGAAGGCGCCTTGCTCTAGGTAATGAGTCGTCAGGCAGTACGACTTCAACTTTGTTCATGAAGCGTGAACCTTCTAACCAGCGCCCTTGTAGATAACCGATAATGGTACCTAAACAAGCCGATAAGCTTAGAGCAGTCAGGGCGGTATAAAAATCCACAGCACCTAATCCAACCAGTCCACCTACAAACAAGACCAGTCCGTCCCCGGGAAGAGGTAAAAACACAAAACTCGACTCTAGAAATAACACAACCGCAAGCAGTAGCAGCAAGATATGGAGTGAGTTGATCTCAAGTAACGTGTCAAAATCTTGTACCCAAATGGCGGATAATATTTCATTCATACTCTTTCCTTAATGGTATCAAACGACGTAACAACCAGATCGAATGATCTGGCTGTTGTTCTTCGTGTTAATCGAACATCAAAATTAAATAAGCGAAGAAAAGGACAAGGTGGGTCGCGCCATTAAGTGAGTTGGTCCTGCCGCTACTAAAGCTAACGCTGGTCATGAGAAGTGTGGCGGCCAGTAACACCATTTCTGCAGGCTTTAGGCCTAATTTAATGGGTTGCTCCATTACCCCTGAGATGAGTAAAACGGCAGGTACGGTCAGCGCAATCGTTGCTAATACTGAGCCAAAGAACAGGTTGATAGCACGCTGCAGTTGGTTTGTGAGGGCTGCTTTGACGGCTCCGACGGCCTCTGGTGCAAGAATAATAAGCGCAACGATAAGGCCGCCAAGGGCAGGCGGGGCGCCCATAACGCTAATGCTGTCGTTAATAGGTATGGCTAAGCTTTTTGCAAGAAGTATAACGATGAGCAAGTAGCCAATTAACATCACGGTGTGAAATAGATTGCTACTTACCGGGCCGTGGTGGTCGTGTACACTTTTATTGTCGGCATCAATGAAGAAATGAATATGGCTACGTGTTTGTACGAACAGAAATACGCCATACAACGCAATGGATGCGAGAACCAGTGTGCCCATTAAGCTCAATGACATGTTTCCGTTCTCACTGCTGCTGGTAAAGTTAGGCAAGATCAAACAAAGCATTGCGAGTGGAATAATGGCAACCAAATACGCTTTAATGCCATCCAAATTATAGGACTGAGTGTGATACTTCATCCCACCCACTAATAAGGTAATACCGACAAATCCATTCAATACCGCCATGATCACAGCGAACATCGTATCTCGAGCAAGGACAGGGTTTGGATCGCCAGTTAACATAACGGAAGAGATCATAATCACTTCTAATGAGATTACCGACAATGTCAGAATGAGTGTACCAAATGGGTCTCCTAGTTTGATTGCTAGGGAGTCTGAGTGGCGTACAACCGCGAAAATTGCGGTCATTGTGATATAAAAGAGTACGGCAGTAGTGATGACATAAGAGAAGATTGAGAGACTTGAGGTCAGCATGCTTTCACCAAAAGTCTTGAAAAATATAACAGTCAAAATACCGATGAGCAGTGTTTTTTCTTGCTTCAAAGTCTTATACATTTTGAGCTTTTCGTTTGGCACCAACATCGTCAGTTCCTATTGACTTTGTTAATTTGCGAATGTTCACTACTTCCTCCATAAGGTAGTGTTCGACTCGCAGTTTATGGTGGTTCGGAAAGTCTGAGTATGAATTTGAGAAATTCATAAATGCGTTTATATCTACCCCAACGCTGAATTTCTCTAATTCGTCGAGTTCTAGTTTTGAGGTTTCAATATTGGCTTAAACAAGCGGCAAGTCGAGTTCATAAACTCCCTTTGGCTTTGCGATCAAAGGATTCGACAAAATCCTATCGGCTAAATTTAATCCCATGACTCTTGTGCCTAAGCTTATCGTTAGCCCTTTAATCTATGTTCTATATCTTCGAAATTGAATTCGCTAAATCAGCAGTGGAACGTGTGATTTATATGCTGATGGAGAACCGTTTTCGGGTACTTGAGAGTGACTGCTTACTGATACCGTTGGAATACAGCGATTACTACGCAAAGCTGATGTGGGGATTAATCATCATGTGCAGATAGTCTGTGTCATGGTGACTATACAAATGGAGGTGTTGAGTGCATGGCTGAATCGGAAGGTGCACTTAAACAGAACAGTGAATTGTGCGATAGACACATTAGCTAATTTTCATGGATTCATGAATGAAAAACGACCGACAACATACGTGATGTCAAGTGACTCTGTAGCGATGGTTCCACTCTATAGCCGCGCCGTTATTCTTATTCTATGAGCTAAGCTATTCCAGAAGTTAAATTACTCTATGGACTAAATAGTTATATCTCAGGCTGAACAACGCTATCGAAGAAGCTTTGCATGGTTTGGTGCAACAGTTGGTTCAGTGGGAAACCACGTTTTGATTGCAAGTAACCACCATTGATTTGTATCGTTCTCATCTCTTTTGGAAGAAGAGGAAGCGGGTAACAGCTTAGCTCAGGCTCATCCTTAGTCAGAAATGTACTGCCGAATAAGATCGCATCAGAGTTCTTCACTTTGTTGAGCAAAACTCGAATACTGTGGGTAGTTAGTACAATATTGGCCTTATAACCTTTTGTTAAATAAAAGTCTTCAGCGGGTGCTCGTTTTGAGTTGATTCCATCCACTACTATACGAGTAATAGGGAGGTGATGGATATCTTCTAAGGCGTTACTCTTGCTGAGTATTGGGTGGTTTTTTCGAGCAACGATACTGAGTTTGATTTCTTTTAAATGGTGTTGATAAACTTCTTGTGGCAATGGGAAATCAGAAAAATGGAGCATGTAATCTATTTGACCATTCAGCATTTCACTCAAGCTTTGTTCTTGCCAGTAAACTAGTTTAAAACTGGCAGTAGGCAGTGCTTCTCTTAGTGCACTAAAAATGTCATCGCCGTATTGTTCGAGTAAATAAATGTTCATTGCGATAGTAATTTCACCGGTAAATTGCAGCGGTTCAAAATTATTATACGACTCAACAACTTTTAATAGTGGTGTGAACATTTCATCGGCCGCTTCAGCCAATTTTTCAGCGAGCTCAGAAGGCTCTACACCGTGAGCTTTACGAATGAAAAGTTGATCACCAAACGTCTCTCTTAGCTTAGCCAGACCACGGCTGACACTGGTTTGTGATATCCCTAGTTTGTCTGCGGCTTGATGTGTGTTGCGTGTTTCTACCACAGCTTGTAATAGTTTCAGTAGGTTTAAATCTAAATCGCGAAGTTCTTTCATCGTCAGCTCTTAACTATTGAGAGTCTTTCATTGTAGTGTTCAACGCGAATGACGCAAACTCATTTTTGTCCGCAGGTGTGTCAGTCTGTGTCGAACCGACTTGAACATAAATATAAGTATGGTTTATAAAAAGTTGTATATGTCACCGTTACTTGAGGTTTGGAACATATTTGTACTCTAATAGGACTATCGGAACGACCTTGATATTGAGTAATTGATAGTATCTAGGTTGCGATAGGTGATATTGGAGAGTCACCCAAGCCATTTGCAAAGTCCGTATATTGCTGTTCCTGTATTTAATCTTATTGTTAATGAGCCCAAATGATTAGCTCTGAACGTGTTGGGACAGTTTATTGTGCCAATGGTTTTACTAGAATCTATTTAAGTCTTCAGTGGTGCTAGTTCAATTCAGCCCCCCTTCTTAATGACTCAATATGTGTTAGGTAGTATTTTCCAATCAATACCCCGTAAGCTCCATATAACCCGTACCGGAGTGTGTTCCTTCAATTGAGATAGGCCCCTCCCAATAGGGAACCGACAGCGGCATTTTGGCATTTGGATTAAGCGCTGAAGCAGTCAGTTCTATTTGCTGGCTTGGAATCGAAATTTGCCACTTTGTTGGGTAGTCACGCCCATCGATTTCAGTTTGCCTGATGGCGGTTAAGTTGATGCCTTGTTGCTTAATTGCGAGGCCGGAGCCATCTTGATTCATCAACCTCGCATGGGAATAACTAGCTTTGCCTGATGTTGAGTTTCGAAGCTGAAATACCACCAAACTGGTTTCATCACTCAGCCTTAACGCAAACCAATCCCAGCCTTGTTGTGAGTCGAGTAAAAACTGCGAGCTCCATTCTCTGTCTATCCAACCTGTACCGGAAACCTGATGGGTGACGCCATCAATAGTTACCTCGCCTGATATATCGATGAATGGCTGGCTGTAGTAATAGGAAGCCACTTTACTATCGCTACTTTTAGTGCTGTAGCCTTGCTCACCTTGTTTTTGATAAGGCGCGTTACTGGTGAGCGATAGCGAGTAGCCAAACTGATCGGAATTAGCGTTCAAGGTTGCGGGGAATAGGTCATCGCTTGAAGAGTTCCATTGCCAGTCGTCAAGATAAACACGAAACGGCGAATCGCTAACACCCGCAAGTTCAGCTTGGTCACGTGACCATTTTTCATCGGCGTAGTGTTTGTCTTTCGTGGTTACGGCGCTGTGTGCCATGTAGATTTGCTGACTTTGCCACGTCGTTTGCTTAGCGCTATTCGAACTGTCCTTTGGTGCAGCCGCGAAGCGGAATTGTGTCCATTGTACGCCTAGCGCATTGCCGTCTTCATCAATGAGGTTGGCGGTTAAGTACCACCATTCATGACGAAAATCAGGGTGTGCTTGATGGTCGGCAGGGAAGGTGATCTCGACGCCTTTTACTACTGGTGTGAATTGCTCAGTCTCTTTTTGTGTTTCATTCTCGGCTTGTGTTCCAGTGCCGAGTATCGAACCCATATTTTGAGCTGACTGTTTTGTTGATAGTTTTGTTGAGTGCTGTCTAGGCTCGTCGCATCCTAAAAGGAGCAAGATGCCAATTGTGAGAACGAAAACTTTTATTGGTCGATTCATCACAACACCTCACTTTGCAAACTGGATACCACGGGTTTACTGACCAAACGCCACAGTGGAATCAAGGTCGCAAACACAGCCACTAAAATGGTGATGGCTGCGATGCCGAGTGCATCACTCCAATTCCATGCATAATTTAAACTCCAACCAAAGGCGCGCAGGGTAACGATGTCCGTCAACACATAACCGACCATAGCGCCGAGTGGTAAGGCGATAACCAGAGTGAAGGTGACCAGAACTACGATTTGCCCGATCACCATCGCCATCAATTTTTGCTGGCTAACGCCGAGCGCATACAACCTTGCAATAGCGGCTTTGCGTGCATCGAGTAACATGAAACAGGCGCAGAACAACCCAATCACCGCCACCATTAAAGTGACGCCATTAAGCGCCCGAGTGATGGCAAAGGTTTGTGAGAAGATATCTAAAGCGATCGATTTGATCTGTGCTTGATCGTAAAGCTGACTTGGGTGCAGGTTCAGTTTCTGGCGCAGTTGTTCGTACACCACTTGTGGGTCGCCAGATACTTTGATTCCCAAGCTGGTGGGCAAGTCAGTAAATCCGCTTTCGAGCCATAAATTAGGTGCAAGTAACACTTCGCCATTGGGTGAGCCGTAATCATGAAAAATCGCGCCGACGATGAGTGTTTTGTCTTGGATCGCATCAAGTTCAAGTTTGCTATTCAATGATAATCTGAGCTTGATCGCGGTAGGCTCGCTGATCGCCACGAATTCACCTTGGTAAAAGCGCGTCCAGAAGTCATCAACGCGGGATTGGAACACCATGGTTTGCTCAAGTGTGTCTTTGTCTTTAGTGCCGAGCAAAGTCGGCAAGCCCTGCAAGTTATCATCGACGTAGTATTGCTTATAGACGGTTTCAACGTTCTCAAACTGTTCTAACGCACGTTCCACATTCGCGATTTCACCTTGGGCAGGGCTAACGTAAATATCGGCATGTAAGCGCTGTTCAAGCCATTGCTTTAACGTGGATTCAAAGCTGCCGACTAAGGTATTCATTCCGATATTGGCGGTGACGGCGAGAAGCAACGCCATCATGGCAAGGGAGAGAGGGGAGATAAGTTCACGCAGCTCAGCGAACAGATATTGTATTAACCCCGATTGGGTGCGTTTTTCGCTCCAGTTCGCTAGCACGCTGAGTGTTTTGGGCAAATACAAAGGAATCGACACCACTAACACTCCGAGCCATGCCATGGTGAAGCGATGATGTTCGCTCATCCATAACCCTGCTAACGCGAGAATAGTTAATACTGACCCGATAACAAACAGCTGATTTTCGTTAGACGTTTCCGGCGCTTGATAGAAACCACCATGGGAGGAGAGTGGTTGTCGCACCCGCTGTTTAAAGTGCTGCCAACAAGCAATAAGCGTTGCGGCCAACGTGAGTAATAGTGCCTGAACTAACCATTGCCACTGCCATGTGCCGGGAAGCAGTGTTGCGCCGTAAAGTTGCTCGAGCGTGATTGCGACGGTTGGATGTAGCCAATGGCTGAGTTGAATACCGAGAATGAATCCAAGCGAAGCACCTAATGTGACTAAAAGAGTCAGCTCGACTAATAGAGCTGAAAACACGATGCTTGGCGTAACCCCAGCTTGCTGAATTTGTACTAACAGCCGATTTCGCTTGAGCAAACTGTACTTCACACCGTTGTAAGCGATGAACAGGCCAACCAAAAACGCCAACAAACTCATGGCGGTGAGATTGAGGTGAAAGCTGTCGGTAATAGATCCGAGATCTGTGCTTTGGTTGTTGGAAATCCATTGCCCTTGATCACCGATGAGGCTTTGCCATTTATCCTGAGTATTGTTCTTAATATCAAAAACAGCGATATAGCTCAGTTGCCCTTGCTTGTTAAGCAGTTGCTGAGCGAATCCAATGTCCATCAACATTCGGCTACCTAACTGCCATTCATCTGGCAATACCACGACTTTTGTGAGCACTTCATCCAAAGTGAGCGTGTCTACTTCTCCCAAGTTCTGGTGTTGCGACTGGCTCATCATCACAATGGGTTCACCCGCTAAGAGTGGCGGCAAAGGTAAGGCATTGTCGAGCAGGGAAATGTTTGGCTCTATGGTTTGAGTATTGCTTCTTTCGTCGACGCGAGAGTGGCGAGTTCTTGAAGTGAGGGCGGCGATCAACTCACTGCCTTGAACTGACCAGCGTCGGCCTTGTTCGTCTCTTACTCGCCCTTCTATAACGGGTAGCGCTGCGCTTAATCCACTTTGTCTTAAGTTGAAGTAGAGCGATTCCGGCAAATAGTTTTGCCCTGCTGGTGGAATGATAAGGTTTTGTGCTTGGGCGCTAAGTTGCTCGGTTGATTCTGCATAACTGCGCTTGGCATTGAGGTTGATGGCTTGCACTGCGACAAACAAGGTGACCGCTAACACAATGCCGATCAGAATCGCTGCGGCTTGCAGTGGCGATTGACGATAGTGCGCTGCGAATAGATTCAGAGTCAGTTTGGTATGGGTGAGCTGGTTCTGTGCGAAGCCAGTTTGCTTCATTGGCTTATTCACAACGCTGCTGCTCTTGGGGTTAGATCCGCGTTCCTTAAACAACCATCATCTAACACCAATTTTGTCTGCATAAAGCTGGCGCATTCTGGGCTGTGCGTAACCAAAAGCACCGCAGTGTTGCCTTGAGTGGTGATTTCACTCAGCAGCTTCATAACCTCTAACCCTGCTTTGTGGTCGAGGTTGCCTGTGGGCTCGTCGGCAAGCAATAGTTTGGGGTTGTGAGCTAAAGCACGTGCTATTGCGACTCGTTGTTGCTGACCGCCAGAGAGTGCGGATACGTGTCTTTCGAGTAGCTCACTGATGCCCAATGCATCCACTAAATAATCGGACCAGTCGCTCCATTTCTGTTGATTTAAATGGAGCGGGAAGGCGATGTTTTGTTTTACGTTGAGTGGCGTTAACAAGTTGAACTGCTGAAAGATAACACCCAATTTTTGATGGCGGAATCGGCTCCACTGTGGGTCTTTCCAATCTAATGTGTTCTCGCCATCGAGCCACAACGTTCCACCGGATAGAGGTTCAAACCCCGCAATGATATTCAGTAGAGTACTTTTCCCACTGCCACTCGCCCCTGTCAAAGCCACGCTTGCCCCTGTCGCCAAAGCGAAATCGATACCTTCCAATACGTGATGGGTATCTTTGCCATCAACAAAGCTTTTGCTGGCATGGGTGAGTGTGACAATTGGGCTTTCCATTTCCTCTCCTTTCCTTATAACCAAAACTAACCATCAAAAGGTGTCGTTACTTGTGGCTATTACCGAAGCGACAATCTCTATAAAACTGTAGACAAAAATTTGAAAAAGAAAGCGATTTACATCGAATTATTAATAACTTGTACTTTGATGAGAGCGAAATGGATCAGTATGAGGAATAATGCAGATGTTAGTGGGAATGTTTAAGCCATCAAAGATGTTTTCGAATTTATTGTTAGATGGTTCGTGACCATGTTTATGATCTTAGAGTAAAGACAATTTGCTCTAAATTTTCACGTAAGAATCCGCAATAACAACTTGTTGTCAACGTAATGAGATTAATTTATTCGCGATTGTGTGCTTACACCATTAATCGCTAATACAAGATGGCAGATTCTATGATTTTCGAATATTATAGGTCTAATATTGAGATAAATATCACATTTCGGTGCGTGCATGGTTAGTTGTCAGTCCATTTGTAAACAGTTCGTTTTACTGCTAACAGTAATTGTTTGTTCGCTTTTCACGGTATCCGCTAGTGCAGACACGAAAAGCACCTTGCGTGAAGAAACAATAATCATAGGGGTTATTAGCTCTAACCCAAAAAAAGCATTCAAACGTGCACAGCCTTTTGCTGATTACTTAGCTGAAAATCTATCTACCTATGGTATCAAAACAGGCCAAGTTGTTGTCGCCCGCGACTCTCATCAAATGGCTCGCTGGATAAAAAGCGGTCAGGTAGATCTGGTTTCTGAAACGGTGTTTGCAGCACAGGAATTAATGCAATATTCGGGTGCTGAACTTTTAGCAAGACGATGGAAAAGCGGTGTGGCGGAATACCATTCAATCTTCTTTTCCAAACGCAATAATGGGGTAGACTCCCTAAGTGATCTACGTGGAAAAACGGTTGTTTTTGAGGATGTCGGTTCTACTAGTGCGTTTCTTGTCCCTGCGGCGATACTGCTTGGGCAAGGATATAAACTCTATGAGTTAAGCTCCCCTAGAGAGCATCCACCGAAAGACGAGGTGGGTTATTTTTTTTCCGATGAGTATTCAAAGTCTGGCGGCGAATCCAATATGATGAGCTGGGTTCATCGTAACATTGTTGCGTCAGCTGCTTTTAGTCATCTCGACTGGGAGAAAGAAATTCCCGAGCAGGTCAAACAACAGTTACAGGTGATCCATACTTCTCCAGCCATCCCCCGCTCACTCGTACTGATACGCCCTGATCTCTCCTCCGAATTTAAGAAAAACATGCTCTTAGTATTACTTTCAGCCCATGAAAGTGAGGAAGGCAAACAGGCTTTGAATGTCTATAAAAAGACGAAAAAATTTGATGCTATCACACCAGAGATTTTAGAAAGCATTTCTTGGGCGGAAGCGCAAAAGCTATTGGTTGATGAATACATCTCCCGTTAACTAGAGAAGTCGTTGCTTATGAAGTTAAAAGGTAAACTTGTACTCGGAAACATGCTTATGGTCGTTTTGACCATGGGTTGCCTTTCCTTGTCTCAGTGGCTGATATCTTCATACTATAGTGATGAAATTCTGGAAGAAACGGCAACGAATATTGCAGAGAACTTTACTTCCCAAGCACAGAGTCAGGCAGAACAAACGGTTGAGTACCTCTCTGAAGCACTTTTTGATCCGATGTATTTTCATGATATCGATAATATTAACTCCATTTTAGAGCCTGCCTTTGAAAATAAAGATGTCATATTCATAAAGGTTTTTGATGCTAATGGTTTGATAGTTCATACCGGAGAGGATGTAGTACTCGGTTATGGCTCCAAC
The DNA here is from genome assembly GCF_002119525.1 of Vibrio syngnathi. Taxonomy (NCBI): domain Bacteria; kingdom Pseudomonadati; phylum Pseudomonadota; class Gammaproteobacteria; order Vibrionales; family Vibrionaceae; genus Vibrio; species Vibrio syngnathi. Next base: position 290,710 of record NZ_CP017917.1, read on the forward strand.
TTGGATATGCCAAGGGTGCAAGAAAATGTCTTGAGTAAGCAAGAAAACTATACTGAAATCAATTCATCAGCACTGATTGTTGCGCGTCCAATCACGATGAATAAAACTCGGCTAGGAGGCATAGTGATGAGCTATTCCTTAGAGGCCGTGAAAGGCGATATCGAGAAAAACAATACCATTATCAAGGATATAACTGACTCGAGTAGAAGTTATAGCACGGTATTGAGCATAATATTGACAATGTTCATGTGTCTGGTCAGCCTACTCTTTTCCATGTTATTAGCTAAGACGATGATTCGTCCGATTAATCAACTCCTACAACATTCGAAACGCATCAGTAAAGGGGTTTTCCTAGTATCAAACAACATCCAGCGCAGTGATGAACTCGGAGAGCTTGCTCTGGCGTTTGACAGGATGGATTCAAGCCTCAAGCAGCGGAATGAGGAAGTTGAGTTTTTAGCTTACAACGACCCTCTGACTAAGTTACCGAATCGCTCTCAGTTTATTCAATGTCTTGAGCGATGTATTCATCGATGCAAACAGTCAAAAGAGGTCTTTGCGGTTTTCTTTATCGATTTGGACGAGTTTAAACGTGTCAATGACAACCTTGGACATCAAGCTGGAGATGAGCTGTTAAGTGAAGTGGCTCAGACATTAACTAACTCGCTAAAAAAAATGGGGCAAATGACTACAAAGGAAGAGCCTCAATGCATGATTGCAAGAGTTGGGGGGGGATGAGTTTTTACTTCGCTTATCAGGAATTAAGACAAAGGATACAGTATCTAAGTTTGCCTCTGATATTGTGCACTCTCTAAAACAGCCGATTTACCTCAGTTCCGTAGGTGAATCGGTAGTGGTCGGAGCGAGTGTTGGCGTTGCTTTATATCCAGACTCGGGAAACACTTCTGAAGACTTGGTGAAAAGTGCGGACATGGCAATGTACAGCGCCAAAGAGAACGGTAAAGGTAGGTACTGTTTCTTCAACCAAGAAATCGAACAGAAGATACTAGCAAGGGGAGTCATAGAAAAGGAGCTTAGAGCCGCTATCGATGATTTCTCTCAGTTTAGGCTCTTATATCAACCAAAGTTTGACCTGAAAACAGGGCATGTCGTTGGAGTTGAAGCCCTTATACGTTGGCACCATCCTACAAAAGGCAATATTTCTCCTATTGAGTTCATTCCTATCGCTGAAGCCACGGATATTATTCATACACTTGGTGATTGGATAGTAATGCAAGCCTGCAAAGATATTCAGGAGTGGGATTTTAGACATCACCTTCCTCCCGAATTTTATGTTGCGATAAACCTGTCTCCAAAGCAGCTCTATGGCAATAAAGCACTCCGAACATTCCAATATCAAACACAAAAACATCAAGTTGAAGTAACAAGGTTACATATAGAAGTAACCGAAACGGCCCTAATGTTTGATAAGGTAAGCGCAAAGAAAACGTTGGATGACCTTAGGAGTATGGGGATCAAAGTCTGGTTAGATGATTTTGGCACCGGATACTCTTCACTAGGGTTCTTACGAGAGTTCAACATTGATGGTTTGAAAATTGATCGAAGCTTTGTCAGTGATATTGAGTGCGATATGAATGACCGTGCTCTATGTGCGGCAGTTGTTTCAATGGCTCACCAGCTAGGTATTAAGGTCGTTGCTGAAGGAATTGAAACAACTGTCCAGTCAAACTTCTTAGCGCAATCGCACTGTGATTACGGACAAGGTTATCTCTTAGCCAAACCTATGTGTGCGGAAACGTTGTCGAAAAAACTTGAAACAGGGTTGAGCAAACCTAAACATACAAACGTTATTTATCTGAAGTAATTACGTCTTTTTAAACTCCCCCGTTTAACGCAGTGTTAGGAGAGTTACCTAACACGAGCGCAAGTTATCGCGATCAACGATGTACTAAGGAAGCAATATGATCTTGCCATCTAATCGTGTGGTTTTCGATTCAATGAGATCAATCGCGGTTTGCACTTCATCGAACGGCAGATAGCGGTCAACGTCGAGCTGAATATCGTTTGTGATGAAGTGATCTAGCATGCTTGTGAATTTATCACGGCGAACATCTTTGCCTTCAGCCTCTTCCCAATAACGTAAGAAGAAGGTGCTAAAATCGATGCCTTGGCTCTTCGCCTGCTCAAAAAAACGTGGCTCGTAAAAATCCAGTGACAGCGTGCCATAGTTGATAAAACGCCCATTGTCGCTAAGGGTGTGAACAAGATCGGTTCCGGGTGAGCCGCCAATCGCATCAAAGGCAACGGTCGGCATAGGCAAGCCTAACGCCTTAATTTGAGAAACTAAATCATCATTTGCATCTAACACCCAACTTGAAATGGTCGGGTATTGTTTCGGTTGTGATGTAACGACAATGATTTTGAAGCCGAGTGATTCTGATAATTGAGAGAAGATTTTACCGATGGCTGAACTGCCCGCGTTGATGATCAACACATCTTCTTGGGTCAGCTTAGCTACTTCTGTCGTCAACACCCATGCGGTTAGCGCATTAATGTACAACTGGCAGGCGTAGCCATTTTCTAGGTGCTGAGGAATTTGGAACAGGTCACCTGGTGATACATCGACATAGTTTTGCCATGTTCCACTGGTTGCTACGAGCACTCGCTGATTCATTGCAAACTCAGCATGGCTGGACTCTACAACCCTTCCGACCGCTTCAAACCCCGGAACTCTCGGCGGCTGGTGGCTGTGCTTGTACTGCCCAACACCATAAATCGACAACAGATCACTAGGATTGATGTTGGTCGCCTCAACTCTTACTCGAACCTTATCCTTATCTAGCGTCCCTAAAGTGACATGTTCTAGCTTGAGAGACTCCTTCGGCTGACCGAAGCGGAACTGGCTAATTCGGGTATTTTGCTTAGTGTCAGTCATGGTTCAGGCACCTTTGTGGTTTATGAGCACAGCATCGACTTTAAGTGTAGCGTGTTCATAAACAGTCTTGGGTCGGAAATGTTGTTCAACATTGATGGAGTTGGTAAGCAATCGTCATCGACGTAGTCGACATAATCGGCCGCAGAATCAAAGATCAAAATATCCAATGCCAAACGATCCAATCCGTATCTACCTCGATGGATCATATCCGCTGAAAACACCAATAAGTCGCCCGCTTCTAACGGTATCTGCTTGCCACCAGAGATATCATCGCTGCTCACTTTACCATTTTCTTCTTGGCGAACGTTGTATTCTTCTTCATTGTCCCAGCGTTTGTGTGTTCCGGGGATAAGCTCCATCCCGGGTTCATCAAATATAGGTACACGGAGGTGCAATACTTGAGTTTCCATGATGACTTTCATCTGGTCATCAATGTCATAGTCGTATTGACAGTCGCGATGCCAGAAGTCTTTTTGTTGCGGGTTCACTGGGTTGAAAAACAGCTGCGTGTTCATGAAGGCAGGTTTGTTCGGTATCACCGCATCGACCACTTCCATCACTTTTTTTGAGCTGATGAAGTCAAACAGTACGCTTCTATCGTCGGCGGGTAGATACTCGCTTCCGGTAATCAAAGATGAGTTAAATGCCTCTTCTTGATAGAACTCTTCGTTGTCTGCTTTCCATGATTCATGGAATTTCAGCACGACTTTTCTAAGTGATGCAATTTGAGCTTCATCGAAATAATTTCTGATAACAAAGTAACCATGTTCGTCGTAACGGTCACTTAATTGTTGGCTGTTTTCTACCACTGACTACCTTCGTTCATTCTTTACTGTGTAATAACCACAGGTTTAATAGGCGCATAATGCCAGACAGTCGTCATTCAACCAAGTAACGAGTGCAGAAGCCTGTAGATTCAGTGATGCTATGAAGCTATATGGGGACGAGTTTTACATGCCTATCCATATCATGAACTCATGCGATACAGATCTCCTTATATGTGACACATCCCCTATTTTACAAAGTGTAATGATTCATATGATGAATATTTTTATGGTTTGGATGATTATTGACCATGTTGTGATTTAATTGACTTAGGGAAGAGAGTAAATCATGGATGGTTTTTCGCTGGATATGAGAACACTTAATTTTATTATTATTTTGTTCTCTTTCATTTACTGTATTGGCTTATTGTTGTTCCAATTTACCCAACAGTCTATTAAAGGGCTTTCACTCTTTTCTATTTCAATATTTGTTATCGGAACTGGGCCGATGATGTTGAGCCTAAGAGGGGGATTCCCTGATTGGGTCACTATTGTTGGTGCCAATATGGTCATTGCGCTTGGGTTTCATCTCGCTTTGTATAGTTTATGCCTGTTTCGAGAATATTCTTTAAAATGCACCTACTTCAGCAATCTGATGATGTTGGCTCTTCTGTTAGGTTTTATACACTTCACGTACTATGAACCTTCCATCAAGGCTCGAATTATCCTCATTAGCTTATATTTGGCCTTTGTGACTCTTGGCACTGCCTTTGTGGTATTAAAGGGTCAACGCGATGACTTGACCTTAGCAACTCGGATGATGGCTTTGTCATTTTTGATATATGGCGGGTTTATGGCGTTCCGAGTCTTGGTTACGCTATTTTCAGCTCAGTTGCAGGATTTCATGGCGGCCACGCTCATTCATCAACTTGCCTTTTTAGTCAGTATTGTTCTTATCGTGTCGATGAGCTTCACAATGCTTTGGTTGATCAATGCAAGGCTGCTTAGTTCTATTCACGAGCTATCTTACAGCGACCCTTTAACGGCACTTGGAAACCGCAGAGCTTTAGATGAAATGATTCCAGTCATTATGAAGCAGGCGGGTAGCACGCCTATTAGTGCCATAATGATGGATATTGATAACTTTAAGTCGATTAATGACCAACACGGACACATTGTGGGTGACCTCGTGATCAAGTCTTTTGCTGAAATGGTTCAAAGTGCGATAAAAACATCGCCCAAAGCCAGTGCGTTTCGTTTTGGCGGAGACGAGATAATGATTTTATTGCCTAATGTCGATTTCCAACAAGCTCAGGTTATGGCTAGCAAGTTACGAATGTCCATTTCAGAAATATCAGCAGTACAAAAACATGAGATGTTTCTGACGTCGAGTTTTGGTGTTGCTCAGCTTCACCCACATGAGTGTTGGGATGGGTTTATTAGCCGAGCCGACAAAGCGTTATATCACGCGAAAACAAACGGTCGCAATATGACTTCAATTTGTCCTAGTCATACTGACGAACTCGTTAATGCTTGATGGTGATTACAGGTCTTTAAGCGTTAGTGTGGTTCAAATTATTGCCACATTACCAACACAGCTGCGATAGAAAGCAAAATGAGCGCAAGAATGTCTTTGCGAGCAATGCTTTGCCCCAACCAGAAATAAGAAATCAGCACCATAAAGACTACTTCTATTTGTCCTAACGTCTTTACGTACGGTACGGCTTGAAGTGACATTGCGCTAAACCAACCGAGAGAACCAATCACACTTGCTAGGCTTGTCATCACCACCAGTTTCGACTTGGCAAATATCTGGCGCAACGTGTCGCGTTCTCTGAAAAAGAGATACGTGCAGATAATCACTGTCTGAAGGGAAATGACTAGGAACAGCACCCATGCGGCGCTATGAGGGAAGGGGAGGCCGATGCTCAAGCTGGCTTCTCGAACCCAAAGAGACGTTAAAGCAAAGGCTGTACTGCAAGCCATACCTAACAAAAACACTTTGGGAGAAAGGCTTCGCCAGCCAGAAGAGCTGCTCATGATCAACACGCCCAAAGTACCAATAAGTACACCAACCCAGCCCGTAATGGTCAAAGCGGTGCCAAAAAACAGCACGGACAATACAGCTGAAACTGGAGCTTCACATTTGGCGAGTCCGGCACCTATCGCATAGTTCTCTAGCTTAAATAGCATCACCATCAAGCCAGTCGCTAGGATCTGCATAATCGCAGCAGCAACAATGTAGAAAACAAACTCACCGGAAAAACTAGGCGTGGAGACTGGCTGCCATTGGTGCAGCGAATAGAGATAAATAAGCGCGATTGGGCCAGCCCAAATAAAGCGAGCTAACGTCACGCCAGCCACACTCATTGTTCCCGCTAGTTTACTTTGAAATGCATTGCGCCAAGATTGGCTGAAGGCTGCGAGAAGAGTAAAAGCTATCCAACTAAAAGACATGACGCTTCCGTGTGTTATGTAATTTTATGATTATATTAACAAAAAATCACATGATAAGAAGCGAGATGGTCTATTTATAACCAGAGGCTCACTTTTACTCTCTATTCGGTATCAGAACGTTCTTGAAAAGATCGATGTTTTCTTCAAAAGATCGACGCTTTTTTAAAAGATAGACTCCTTCTTGTTTTTGAAATAGAACAGCGCGCTGATCGAAACGAACAATAAGGTGAAGTAATAGAAGAACGAAGACAGTGAAGCCAAGAAGTCGAGGTTCTGTTCTATCTCTTGTGCGGTGTAGCCTTGAGACACCAATTTATAGTAGTAGGCATATAAAATACCGATCAAACCATACCCAAGGTTAAACATCAGGCCTTTGAAACTGAGAACGGTGGCTCTGTTGTGTGATTCCGTCTTCTTGTTCAGATGGTAGCTGATGAATATGTTCATCGTCATGATGATAAAGATAAGTACCAGTGCAGGGAGCACACCATAGATCGACCAACCTAAACTGATCCAATAGTAGGTCGCCATGCTCGCTAAACCCATAACCACAATGAAGGTTTTAGGCTCGATGCTTTCTGCCAATCTACGGCTTTGTCCTGCCAATATGATTTTGAGTAAACTGATCCCCGCGCCAATAAAACCGAAGTAGATGATAGGAATATCGATGGCGAGATAGTATTGGCTGTTCATGGTCAGGAACATTCTAGAGGTGTGTTCGAACAGGCTGTAGTAAAGCAAGATGAACAGCACGTAAGGCGTAGCAAGTACCCACTTACCTGTGTCAGCCGTTAATTTAAGGCTGGCAATGGTGGTTGCTAATTTGGTTTGATCGCTTGGCATCACCTTTTTCTCTTCGCGCATGTTAACAGCGGCATAAATGGCGATCATCGCGACAAATAGGGTAGCGAAAACAGGAATGCGCATGAGGTCTTTGGTGCTTTCTGGCTCTGCTAATCCGATAGCATGAAAGATGTTCGCCATAAAGTTCACGTCGTACATCGCAGCACCAATCAAGGTGACAAAGATCCCCACACTAGACGCGACACGAAGCTGGATTTGTAACACTCGCGGCCATAACTCTTCGTTACCTTGCTCTTTCAAGGCGTCGTAAGCCAATGCCTCATCGGCACCACTGGCTAACGCCATCGCTAAGCCACTTAATATCCGGTTAACCAGAAACACAATGAAGACTAGATTGGCATCTCCAGTCGGAACAAGAGCAATCATGGCGATCTCAATGAACATCACAATCGAAGACAGCACTACAAGCTTTTTGCGACCCAAGGTATCGGCGAACGCCCCTGATGGTACTTCCGCAAGCACAATGGTCGCCGCCCAAACTACGTTGAGCATGGCAAACTGAGAAAGGGTCAAGCCGTAATCTAAATAGAGTAGGGTGAAGATAGGGTAATAAAAACGCGCAAAGTAGCTGCTTCGAAACATCAAGAAGTAGCGGACATTGGGAATTTTCAGGATTTCTTTGAGCGTCATGATAATTTCAGTACTTTAAATAACACATTATTATGTATAAACCGTTTTGCCTTATAAATCATGGAATTGTTCCACGAGTTAAACAAGATATAACTCATCTACTTATCTGAACGTTCAAGGTTATTGTTCTAAAAATTAATCAATTAGAGTCAATGCTGGTCAAGTGAATACTTAGATACTGTAAAGTTATAGAGTTATAGAGTTATAGAGTTATAGAGTTATAGAGTTATAGAGTTATAGAGTTATAGAGTTATAGAGTTATAGAGTTATAGAGTTATAGAGTTATAGAGTTATAGAGTTATAGAGTTATAGAGTTATAGAGTTATAGAGTTATAGAGTTATAGAGTTATAGAGCCAATCACCCTAATGCAAAACTCTCTGCCAAGAAGGACTTTTGACGCGAGTTTTGATTAACTATTGAATTGCTCTGCTGATATTACTGGTTTAATCGTGATGATCAGATGATCAGATGATCAGATGATCAGTGAGATTACGGTGTTTAATACTAATTCTCTGTTTCCTTAGAAGCGTTAGACGTTGCGTCTTTTCTCAAGCAACTATCAAGTACGTCTTGTAGTGCATCCAATGAGGTTGGCTTCTCTAAGCGGCCATCCATCAACTTACTGATCATGTCGAGTTCACGTTGTCCTGATTCACCAGACAAAGCAATAATTGGTGTTTGAGGTGAGCGTGCCTTAATGATCAAGCTTGCGTCAAAACCATTCATTATCGGCATTTGTACGTCCATTAAGACCAAATCAACTTTGTGTGTTCTGAACAACTCGACGGCATTTTCCCCGTTTTTGGCTTGCAAACTGTTAACGCCCAATCGGTTCAAATACATCTGAACAAGTGTGCGCTGTACCTCTTTGTCATCAACAATAAGTACCGTTGGTGCAAGATGGCTTGATGCTGGTTGATTTTCTGCTTGCGAGAGTTCTGTTTGTTTACTTTCTGTTAGCGTACTTGCCGGTTCAGGTTCTATATCACCGCTTGGAGTTTGGTTCTCTGGTTTTACGTCAGCTTCGGCTTTATCTTCCGTAGATTGGTTGTGTTTCCAACCGTTGAAATAAGGCGTACGCAGCGTCTCCGCTTTTGGAGCATTAGGTACAATCGGGAAGTACAGGTGAAACTCAGTAAATTCACCAAGTTTGGAATGGCATTCTACTCTGCCACCAAATGAACGCATCACTCGTTGGCAATAACCCAGTCCTAAGCCGCTACCTCCGCTTTTTTGGAAAGAGAAAAAGTCATCAAAGACCTTATGAACAATGGCTTCGTCAATGCCGGGGCCGGTATCACGGAATGTGAGGATGTTCTCGTAAGGCCCAGTTTTGGTGCTGATCTCAATTTGGCTGTCTGGGTAAGAATCAAAGTAGTAGATTGCATTGCGTATCAGGTTGAAAATGACGAAGTTGAATAGGGTTTCATTCAGCTTTGCCACAAAATCAGCGTGTTGCGGTAAACGAATGCGCTCAATGATCTTTTCATTCTCAAAGCCATAGTGGCTGACAGCTTGATCCACGGCCTTGTGGATTGAGGTCATGGTGATTGGCCCGTGCTCAGGCGAGTTGTCACTGACTTCTCGCAAAATGATGTCAATCAGTTGCCGTCCGCGTTGAATTGCAGCTTGGCCATTCTCAATGTCAGTCAAGATTTGTTGAGTTGGTGCTTGATTATCAATGTGCTGCTTTAACACTTCAAAATGCAGTTGCACTTGAGCCAGTGGATTACGCATTTCATGAGCGATCGAGTTAGCCAGAGCACGACTTTGGCGAATACGCCTGTCGGCTTCGATTGTGCTTTGTACTCTAGTTAACAAGGTTTGCAGTGCAGAGATCTCTTCATTAGAGAACATACGATTGTTGCTTTTGTGCGATGATACTAGCAAGTGTGTGACTGATTTTTTGTGTCCGAATAGTGGCATTACCAACGCGGTGTTGTTAGAACTCATCTTGTCATAAAGTGCTTTTAGTGACCGCTTAGCTGGCTGAGTATAATCGAGTTTTTCAGAAAGCTCATCGAACACTAGAACGGAGTCTTTACTAGATAGGTAATCTTCGTAGAAGGTTTCGTTGTAATTGCTGTTAACTAGTCGAAGCTTGTCTTCTGGGATTTGCAGTTGGCTACCTAAACGGCGCATGGCATCGTCAATCGACAACTTGAAGTCTTCTTCTAATGCGAGGATTTGTTGTACCGGTGTCTTTTTGTTTCTGAAGACAAGTAATGAGGAGTAAGGACTTACACGTTTGTAGATAGGACTCCATGCGACACCGATAATCGCGCAGATAGGTATCGCTAATAACCATTGGTTACCGTTAGTTATTGGAATAAATACAGTACCAAGAGGTATCACCAATATTGTACATGCCAGAAGCACATTAAGGCTTATGTATGTAAGGTATTTAAAACTGTAGAAGCGAGAGGTCAGTAGAGCATAACCTACAAATAACATCTCACTGAGCGACAAGGCAGGGGGAAGCCAAGTGAGCGAGAAATCACGTAGGAAATAGGCAACGCCAATGTGAATCGTTGCGGTGGATAGCATGAATACCAAGATGCCCGTAATCATGTAGTTGGTTTTGGCTAATGTTAGCTTGCTGCCATTGGTACGCATGGTCACTAGATTAACCAGTGTAAGGGCAATTAAGCTGATTACCCCCATAAAAAAGTATGGTGTGTGTGGGCCAAACTCGATCACGAATTGGCTTGGTGCAGTAATGGTGACATCTTCTACCGTTAACCCTGGGGTCAAATTGATATAGAAGGAGTAGCTCGCCAGACTAGCGAGAATGGCTTGTTGCCACCTATAGACTTTACCATTGCGATTTTCGGCCGCGAGCTGACATGAAAAGTAATACGCAAAGGCAAAAGCAAGGAAAGAGCTGAGGTTGGCCAACTTTGCTGCGAATATGGCTGCTGTGGGGCCAAGTTCCGTCAATAAGTCGGTATGGAAGTAGGCATTGCTACTGATCCACGTAATAATACAGACGGAATATGCGATGTAAGGTACATGGTGTGTCCCCACTATCGCTTCGTTCTTTTGTTTAAGGCGATAACAATAGTAGAACAACCACATTACAACAACAGCGACCGTTGCAAGCAGAGTGATGGCTTTAGCATAGAATATCGCCTCTAGCCCAAGATCAAACGTCTTCATATTATTTGCCACGCTGTATTTTTATTTTCACGGAGGCACCGTCTATAGTCTCGAAATTTGACGTGACTGAATGCCTTCAACATCAGTTCAATATTCCATAACCCGCGGTAAGTCAGTAAGTTCGTTTCGTTCAAGTCACAAGACCCTAGCGGCAAGTATGCTTGCGGTTCGATAGCCTTGTAAAAATCGAGTATCAAAGGTTGATCTATAATGGTAAAGCCAATTTTATAGCCCGCTTGATGTAACAAGTTGAGCATCTCTTTTTGAGCAAGATAAAGGAAGTAGACTTTTTGTTGAATATTTCCACTCACGGTTAGGCGTAGAATTTCACATACAGCTTGCTTTTCGGCTAATTGTAATTGGAACTTATTATCGAACTCTGGAATAGAGTCACACTTTGATAGAGCCTGTGGAGTGAAAATATGTAGCCCTGCCAGTCCTTCATAACCACGTCTGGATAAACTGTACTTCCATTTGTCGTTACAGAAAGGGAGGGCGTAGCTTAGCCAAGTATCATTTTTTGACCAATCTTGAATTAGGGCTGAAGAGACTAGGGTTGGAAAGGCTTCATCTGTTGGGTGTTTGAGTAGAATAAAGTGCTTACCTGTTTGTGATAAGTGGAGTAAAGGTAGCATCTCATACCACTTCTCACCTTTAATAAAAACCTCAAGGTTGCTTAAAGCAATAGCATCGCTGATTGGTACTCCTTGAGGGCGACTTGGCGTTTGTACTATGAGTTGGCTATTTTCAATCTGGTCAATGATCACACCATAGTAAGCACTATCTATAATGGGCAGAACCATAGGATAAGAGGCATGGGTGCTTAATGGTAATTTTGCTTTGATTGCGGAAATTTCACATTCACACCAAAAGTCCAACCAATGCATATAGCATTGTCCTACCGCTTCTTCTAATAGAGCAACCTCTACGGATAGGGTATTTGGATAGCGCTGAATCAGATCGCGGTAGTCCATCACTTCAAACATTACTGAGTCGCTTTTTGTTTGATGTTCAGGGAAAAGTAATTCTATTTGGCTTCGACGGTGTTCTGCCACTGTTTTGAAAAGAGCCGTGCGCTGTTGCGGTTGATAAGTGTGGAGTACGAGTTCAACCAGTGCGTGTTGTTTTTTTTCGATAGGCAGGCTGCTAGCCAACAGTGAACCTAAAGACGACATTAATTCCATGTAGTGAACCGCCTAAGTTTATCTAATTATTTTTATGTGACTTGTACCCGTTTATGAGAGATGTATCTATGGCTGATGTTTGAGAGTAGTTACTTTATAAAGTTGCCCTAACTTTTTGTGCGTTTAGTTTCTCAAAAACAAGCTGCATTTTAGGGTGGGAGTTTACTACTTGTATTTATCCTAAACAACATGGTTTCGCCATTTTCCATTCAATTCATGAACCCCTAAATTAGTGTATTCTCAAATACTTATTTGTCTGTTTATTGTTCGTCTTTGTTTTTCTGACAGTGCTCTGTGTTTAGCGAATCGTTACTGCATAATTTCTGATGAAGTGATGACATTTGAGGGCTAATCTTGCCTGCATATACAACATCATTACGAGAAACTCTCGTGAATGACTGAATGACTGAATGACTGAATGACTGAATGAACGATGTAGAGAGGATTTATGAAGAAAGTACGATTAACATCATTACTTGGATTAGCAACCTTGCTTAGTGTTGCGGCGTTAGCAGGATGCAGTCAGAAATCTGAGGTTCCAGCTCAATCACAAGAGAATGCGAACCCTATCTGTAGCACTAAAAACCTGACGGGTGGTTGGTCGAAAAGTGATATCACACCTCAAGCTGAGCAAGCTTTAAACGCGGTTCTTGGTCAAATGAACACTTCAGCTGAGCTTAAACAGATCTTGAGTGTTCGAACTCAGGTTGTCGCGGGTTTGAACTATGCTATCGAATTTGAAATGGATAATGGTGAAGTCTGGAATACCCTTGTGTATCGTTCGCTACAAGGTGACATCGAAATGACGCAACCTGCACAGCAAGGTCGTTTGTGTCTATAGTCTAGATGCGTCTGGATCTTGTGAGATAGGCTGATAGTAAATAAAAATGGCTCCGTATTGGGAGCCATTTTTGTATTTAAGAAGACTGATTCATGGAACGTTTTTAATCGGCCAGTTCGGGCTCAGCTAACTCTTGAACACAAGCACGGCTGATGTCTTCATCAATGTAGGCCATCCCAAGTTTATTGAGGTAGTCCATGCGATCGGCTGTGCGCAGTTCGATGTCTGGGCCTGCAATGTTATGGGCTTGATAAATTTCAGTGAGATGAGACATGAATTGCTCACCAACACTCATCATCAATAGACTCATTGCGCCAACGTCCGGTCTTACTTTGGCACGTTGTTTTTCAGATAGGTTTACCGCTAACACGATAGGTTGTTCTTCACCTTCGAAGCGAACACCTCGCTCACGAACGGTTTGCTGAGCCCAGTAGTAGGCCAGTTCTTTGCTCTGAGTTAAGAAGACGGGTTCAAGGGATTCTGTGTAGTTGTTGCCAATGGTCGCCATGGTTTTTGAAGCCGCTTCGTTGAGCGCTTTATCTCCAGAGCGCTTTAGCCCTTGTCCTTGAATAGACGCGAGTAAAGCTGAAGATGTGCCGTGATACCAAGTATCACCCGTTGCGAAACCATTTTCTGACAGCAGTGTTTTAGCATCTTGTAGGTGTGTAGGTATTGAAGTCATAGGCACTCTCAAAAAAATAAGAATCTCAACAAATAGGAATATGAACAAATATGTATACAGTTAGCTTAAACAGAAGTTGTTCGGTTAACCGTGGTGTGGAACACAAATCTGAGGCTTTGAGATAAAGCCGGCAGTACAAGCTTTATCTCAAAGCCTTCCCCCGGATCTTACCTAAGTAAGAGAGAAGGGCGGGGGAGGTTTTAGTTCTAGCGATTAATCAAAAGTTCTAGCGATTAATCAAAAGTTCTAGCGACTAATCAAGAGTGTTAGCGATTAATCAAGAGTGTTAGCGATTAATCAAATTGATTCGATGTATTCGCTTCACCTGCTGCTTTTAGTGCGTTCTCACCAGCAAAGTACTCTTTGTGGTCATCACCCATGTCTGAACCAGACATGTTTTGGTGTTTAACACATGCAATGCCTTGGCGGATTTCTTTACGTTGAACATTCGCAACGTAACCCAACATGCCTTGGTCACCAAAGTACTCTTTCGCAAGGTTGTCAGTAGACAGCGCTGCAGTGTGGTATGTAGGTAGTGTAATCAAGTGGTGGAAAATACCTGCTTCACGTGATGCATCGGCTTGGAATGTACGAATCTTTTCGTCAGCGCTTGCAGACAGTTCGGTTTCGTCGTATTCCGCACTCATTAGGTTTGCACGGTCGTAAGCTGATACATCTTTACCTTCTGCTGCCAGTGCATCGTATGCTTGCTGACGGAAGTTTAGTGTCCAGTTGAATGATGGAGAGTTGTTGTATACCAGCTTAGCGTTAGGGTGAACTTCACGTACGCCGTCCATCATCTCTTTGATTTGACCAATGTGTGGTTTCTCAGTCTCAATCCAAAGAAGGTCAGCACCCGCGTTGATTGCTTCAATACAGTCGAATACACAGCGGTCTTCACCTGTACCTTCGCGGAATTGGTATAAGCCTGAAGGCAAACGCTTAGGTCTAACTAGCTTGCCGTCGCGGTTGAAGCAAACATCGCCTTCAGCCATATCAGCAACATCGATCTCTTCAACATCTAGGTATGAGTTGTAGATATCACCTTGGTCGCCCGGTTCTTTCACTACTGCGATTTCTTTTGTTAGACCAGCACCTTGTGAATCGGTACGAGCAACAATAACGCCATTGTCGATGCCTAGTTCAAGGAAAGCGTAACGAAGTGCGCGAAGTTTTGCGTGGAAATCAGCATGAGGAACCGTTACTTTGCCGTCTTGGTGACCACATTGCTTCTCATCGGCTACTTGGTTTTCAATCTGTAGACAACACGCGCCCGCTTCAATCATCTGCTTAGCCATTAGGTAAGTCGCTTCTGCGTTACCGAAACCAGCATCGATATCGGCAATGATTGGCACCACGTGTGTAACGTGATTGTCGATTTTGTCTTGGATACGGTCTTGTAGGTTTACATCGCCCGCTTCACGAGCTGCGTCTAGTTCACGAAATAAACCACCTAGTTCACGAGCATCTGCCTGGCGTAGGAAGGTGTATAGCTCTTCTACTAGGCCAGCAACCGAGGTTTTCTCATGCATAGATTGGTCTGGAAGTGGACCAAAATCAGAGCGAAGTGCTGCCACCATCCAGCCAGAAAGATATAGGTAACGACGGTCTGTCTTGCCATCAAAGTGCTTTTTAATCGAAATCAGCTTTTGTTGGCCGATGAAACCATGCCAGCAACCCAGAGACTGAGTGTATTGAGAGCTATCTTCGTCGTAAGCCGCCATGTCTGCACGCATAATATCTGCCGTGTATTGCGCAATATCCAGACCTGTTTTGAATTTGTTTTGAGCTCGCATACGAGCAGCAGATTCAGGGTTAATTGCATCCCATGGTGCACCTGCAGCGCTTTTTGCAACTTCAATCTTTTCGATATCTTGTGTAATTTGCGACATAACTATTCCTTAGTTTCACGTGGACATGTTGGCCAATTTGGCGAGGTCATTTGATTTGGATTAAATCTAACCATGGACAAAGAATAACCATGTATGTGATAATTTTGTTAATTTATAGTTATTATATTCGGTATTTTTCTTATGAATATTGCTCGTATAGACCTTAATTTACTTGTGTATTTAGACATGTTGCTACGTGAAAGAAACGTTACAAGAGCAGCACATCAATTAGGCATTACTCAGCCAGCCATGAGTAATGGCCTTCGCCGATTACGAGATCTGTTTGAAGACCCACTACTGGTGAGAACAAGCGAAGGGATGATACCGACCGAACGCGCACATAAGTTGCAGCCATTGATACGAAATATCTTGGCGAATGTAGAAAAGACACTGCAGCCGACCACGGAATTTAATGCCGAAGACAGTGAACGCGTGTTTCGTATCATGGCGAGTGACTATGCAGAGTCGACCATTATTCAGCCTTTATTGAAAAAACTGAGCGAGATAGCACCAAAGATACGATTGGACATCATGACGCCAAGTGACGTGAGTTATCAGGATGTAGAACAAGGTACTGTTGATATAATTATCAACCGATTCGACGATATTCCTCAGTCGTTTCATCAGATGAGCCTTTGGCACGACGGGTTTTCTTGTCTATTTAGTTGTGACAACCCAATCGCCGACAATTTCGAACTTTTGTCTTATCTAAAGGCGCAACATATCTGGGTAAGTAAGACAGGAATGGGGACTGGAGTTGGGATCAACCCAAGTGAAGCACAAAAGCTCGGCTGGATAGATGAAGCATTAATGCGCATTGGTAAAACGCGCAATATCACGGTGTTTACTCGACACTACTTGTCGGCGATTCTTTTCGCACAACAAAAGAATCTGATCCTTACTATTCCTACCAAAGCGGCTCAACTGCAGCGCAATAACCCTAGATTGTTGATCAAGCCTGCGCCATTTGCGATTGAACCCTTTGAGGTGAAGATGGCATGGAGTCCATTGCTACAAACCAATCCAGACCATCAGTGGATGCGTCGCTTGATTAAAAGTGTCGCTAATGAAATCGAGAGTGGAGTGACGGAATAACACAATTTGTAGGGTATTTTTTGTGTGAATATCCAGTATAACTGGCATAAATTAGCTAAATTTATGTCGGTTGCGTAAATTTATTGAGTAGTCATCAGTTAGCTTGAGAGAGATTTTATGAGCAGTCGTATTCAACAGGGAAGCTTGAACATTGATAGCACCCTCTACCAATTAATTAATGAGCAGGTAATTCCTGGAACGGGCATTATCGCCGAGGACTTTTGGCAATCTTTTGCAGCCATCCTTGCTGACTTGGCTCCCAAGAACCGCGCATTGCTTATTAAGCGTGAAGACCTTCAACATCAAATTGATGTTTGGCACCAAGAGCGTGTAGGCCAGACTCTGGATGCGGCTGAGTACAAGCAGTTCTTACAACAGATTGGCTACCTAGTTCCTGAGGGCGATGACTTTCAAGTAACGACCGCCAGCGTTGAGCCTGAAATTGCAACACAAGCGGGGCCACAGCTTGTAGTACCAATTATGAATGCACGTTTTGCACTTAACGCAGCCAACGCGCGTTGGGGTAGTTTATACGATGCGCTCTACGGCACCGATGTCATCAGTGAAAGTGACGGCGCGGAAAAGGGTGGAAGTTTTAACCCAGTACGTGGCGCAAAAGTAGTGACTTATGCGCGTGAGTTCCTTGATGATGCAGCACCATTAAATGGCGTTTCTCATAAAGACGTGACCAAATACAGCATCAGCAACGTCAGCATTGGCAATACATTGACAGCGACCTTAGATAACGGCGAAGAAGTCACTCTGATTGATCGTAACCAGTTCATTGGTTATCAAGGTGATGCGAGTGCGCCTTCAAGCATTCTGCTGAAACATAATAATTTGCATATCGAAATTCAAATTGATCCGAGCGCGCCAATTGGCAGCGTTGATGTGGCGGGTATTAAAGATGTGCTGGTGGAATCGGCTCTCACTACCATTATGGATTGCGAAGATTCGGTAGCAGCGGTTGATGGTGAAGACAAAGCACTGGCTTACCGTAACTGGTTAGGTTTGATGAAAGGTGATTTACAAGAATCACTAGAGAAAAACGGTAAAACCATTGTTCGTAGCTTGAATCCAGATCGCCAATACACCAGTGTGACGGGTGGTGAGATTTCACTTAAAGGTCGTAGCATGTTGTTCATCCGCAATGTGGGCCACCTAATGACTAACCCTGCCATTATTGATGCTGACGGTAACGAAGTTCCTGAAGGTATTATGGATGGCATGGTCACCTCGCTCATCGCAATGCACGATTTGAAAGGCAATAGCGCTTACCAAAACTCGACTGCGAACAGCATCAATATTGTAAAACCTAAGATGCATGGTCCTGAAGAAGTCGCCTTTACCAATGAATTGTTTGGCCGCATTGAAGATGCATTAGGGCTAGATCGATTCACGATCAAAGTTGGCATCATGGACGAAGAGCGTCGTACTTCAGTTAACCTTAAAGAATGTATTCGAGCGGCTAAAGATCGTGTTGTGTTCATCAACACAGGTTTCTTAGACCGAACGGGTGATGAGATTCACACCAGTATGGAAGCAGGACCATTTGCTCCTAAAACACAGTTGAAAACCATGACTTGGATTGGCGCATACGAAGATCAGAACGTTGATCTTGGCTTAGCTTGTGGCCTGCAAGGTAAAGCCCAGATTGGTAAAGGTATGTGGCCAGAGCCAGACAATATGGCGAAGATGATGGACGCGAAAATCGGACATCCTCAAGCGGGTGCTAATACTGCTTGGGTTCCTTCTCCAACTGCCGCGACGTTGCATGCCTTGCACTATCACAAGGTGAGTGTACCAAGCCGTCAGAAAGAGCTTCGTGAGCGAGTGAGAGCGAATGTCGACGATATCCTGACTATTCCGCTATTAGGTAATCAAAAGCTGACCGCTCAAGATATCCAAAACGAATTGGATAACAACACGCAAGGTATTCTTGGTTACGTGGTTCGTTGGATTGACCAAGGCGTTGGTTGCTCGAAGGTGCCAGATATTAACGATGTAGGTTTGATGGAAGACCGCGCTACGCTGCGTATTTCGAGCCAACACATTGCGAACTGGTTACGTCATGGGATTTGTAATGAAGCCCAAGTAATGAAAACCATGAAGCGCATGGCCGCAGTGGTGGATGAGCAAAACGCTGGCGACCCGAGCTACCGTAATATGGCACCTGACTTTGAAAACAGCATTGCATTTTCAGCAGCGTGTCAGTTGGTATTCGAAGGCTGCGCTCAGCCTAGTGGTTACACCGAGCCAGTGCTGCATGCTATGCGTCTAAAACTGAAAGCGCAGGGATAGAGAAGCAACCCAATAACAAAAACAGAGAATGTAAAATACTAAAAAAAGAAACCCCCTTTAACCGAGCCCAAGGTGCCGCGCTTTTATAGTGCGGCTTTTTTTTTGCTGTTTTTTTGGTGTGCGTGGGAATCTCAGAAGAGAGGTGTTAGTAGGGCTATTCGATGTTTAAGCTTGCTGATGCCTAAGAGTCAGGCTTAGTTACGACCAAGCCTAACTACTTCCGAGACCTAGTTACTACCAAAACACAGATACTTAATATCCATGTACTCATCGATGCCTTCTTTTGCGCCTTCACGGCCAATACCTGACTGCTTAACACCGCCGAAGGGCGCGACCTCGGTTGAGATGAGGCCATCATTAATACCGACCATACCGTACTCAAGTGCCTCTGCGATGTTCCATACTCGATGAATGTTCTGACTGTAGAAGTACGACGCTAATCCATAAATGGTGTCGTTTGCCATCTCAATAAGCTCTTCGTCTGTCTCGAATTGCATCACAGGAGCGACAGGACCAAAGATCTCTTGCTGAACAATGTCCATGCTGTGTTTCACATTTTTCAGAATGACAGGCTGAAGGAAAAGCCCATCAAGCTCTTGAGTTGGCGTCACAGGTGTCGCGCCTTGTTCTACCGCTCTGTCTATTAATGCTTGGATGTTGTTCTTCGCATTCTGACTGACAACAGGACCAATTGTGACACCTTCATCTAAGCCGTTACCAATCTTAAGCTGTTGAACCGCTTGATCGAATTTAGCCACGAACTCATCGTATACTTTACTGTGAACATAGAAACGGTTTGCACAGACACATGTTTGTCCCGCATTACGGAATTTTGACGCCATTGCGCCTTGAACGGCCGCGTCGATGTCTGCATCGTCAAACACAATAAAAGGTGCGTTGCCACCGAGCTCCATAGAAGTGCGTTTGATGCCTTTTGCCGCTTGAGCCATCAAGATACTGCCGACTCGAGTCGAACCAGTAAAAGAGATCTTTTTGATCCGTGGGTGTGATGTGAAAAGCTCACCGATCTGTTCAGGGCTGTCGCCAAGCACCACTTGTAATAGATCTTTCGGAATACCCGCTTGGTAAGCCAGTTCAACCACAGCAAACGCAGAAAGCGGTGTTTCATCTGAAGGTTTTACGACAAAGCTACAACCAGCGGCTAGGGCAGGTGCTGCTTTACGAGTGATCATTGCAATAGGGAAGTTCCATGGCGTAATTGCACACGCGACTCCAATAGGCTGCTTGATGGTCACCAAGCGTTTGCCAGCGACTGTGCTAGGAATAGAATCACCATAAGTACGCTTCGCTTCTTCTGCAAACCACTCAATAAAGCTAGCCCCATACACGACTTCGCCTGTCGCTTCCGCTAACGGCTTACCCTGTTCAATCGTCATGATTCGAGCAAGATCTTCTTTGTTTTCGAGGATCAGTTGGTGCCAACGGTGTAGTGATGCAGCACGAGATTTAGCAGGAATTTTTGCCCACTCTTTCTGCGCAACATGGGCACGTTCGATAGCGCTGTCTAATTCTACCTTAGATGAAATAGGCGCATATCCAATAAGCTCACCCGTTGCTGGATTGGTGACTGCAACTGCATTATTCGCTTCTGTCACCATAAAAGAGAGTAACTGCTGATTCTTAATGTTTAGCATCGTGATTCCTTATTGATGATAGCTATTGCGTGTTGCTTATGTGTGGGTCGGTGAGAGCTAGAGTGACTTCGACCAGATGTTCATTGGTCGAAGCTTATGGTTACTATTCAATAATACAGTGTTTTTTGTTTTCAATACGAAAACACCTCCCCTTTTTCCTGAAATGATTACCATAGCGTGCGTTTTGACTGTGATTGAGTCGATTATTACACAAATTCAAACAACACATAAAAGTACTCTTACTGAGTCCTCAACCCAGTTAGATAAAGGACTGGGGCTCGAAATTCCGGTTTGTGTAAAAAAGCAATTTAGTAAAATTAACACTGTGAAATTTTTGTTGTGAAATTGTTTGTGAAATACAAGTAGTATGAAATACATGGAAGCAACACAGTAAAGAACAATTTTGAAAAGGGTCAATCAGGATTTTTGACCTACATGAAATTCAAAGCCGTAAGAGGGAAAGATTATGAATATGCTGACACTAGACAAAACAGAACTTCACAGAAACCATTCAACATTTATTGCTGAAGCTGTCTTTGCCGTAGAAATGGTGAAAGCAGACAAGCAGCTCGAAAAACAAAAAATGGCGAAACAGTTGCTTGATACTCTATTTCCTCTTGAGGCAGGTTCACACGAAGACGCAGTGAGCTATGAGATTGACTACCGACATGTTCAGGTTTACTTCAAAAATGGCGAACATACTGGCTTAAAACGAGCGAAGCACTTTGTTGCTTTCACGGGCGATAAGTCTAAGCCTTCAGCAATCCTATTTCGTGATGAAAGCGGTACACACGTTGAAGTGACAATCGGTGCTCGTAAAGGCACTGGCTACTTAGAATTGGTTGATATTCAAGATATCCAGTTAGAGACATGCACCACGTTTGGCCAAACTGAGGCGAGCCGTTCTTCTGGCATCCGTCACTGGGTGAGCTTAGTGAAAGGCGATGAAAGCGGCCGACCGAACGCATCAAGTGAAGATAAAGAGTTCACGGCAAAGAATGGCGAAGACTATAACCTAGGTTTTTGCTTCGCGATTTAATGTTCAGTCTTTGAAATGTGCAGTCTCTGTGGCGAGAAGCGTTGCAAGATATAGCACCAACATTTGAACACTGATTTCTCTTTTACCTTTGGTAATTTCCCCGCCCTATAGCGGGGCTTTTTTATTAGAGCTATAAACAAACTAGGTTGTTGTTAATATTATCTGTAGAAAGTTTTCATGAGATTTTATAGTGCATTATTTTGGTTTAAGTGTTTGTAATTAAGGTTTTTTATTTATTTGTACTGCTCTTTTTTTATTGAGTTAACTATCGCGATCAACACTGGTTTGGATGACTATTGAGCTTAAACTCAGTCAAAATACTTTGAGCTGTGCTATAATCCGCGCCTTGGGATTGAGCCAGTAAGTCCATTTATCACCAATCATTGTGATTTTTATCGCCTCTATTTAGGTGGTGCGGCGAGCCAATCAAGTAGTAATTGGATATGGAGAGCGTCCTTATATTCGTTGATTCGGATATGCGAACATCATAATTTATGAGTTTTAAATCAAAAAAATACAGTATTGATTCTACTGACTATCAAGTTGGTCAAGATAACGTCAGTAAATGGGGCATGGACGTCCATAACACAGTTTTCGTAGCCTCAGTCGGCTTATCTCTTCTCTTCATCATCACTCTTCTTGCTCTTCCTCCTGCAGACGCTAAAGCTGCTATTGATTCTATTAAGGGTGCTGTTTTATCAAAGTTTGACTTCCTGTTTATGTGGGGAGCTAACATCATGCTAGCGTTTGCCGTGGTTCTTGCGTTTTCACCGTTGGGCAAGATTCGCCTAGGTGGTGAAGATGCGACAGCGGACTATTCCATGTCATCTTGGATTGCGATGTTATTCGCAGCAGGTATGGGTATTGGACTTATTTTTTGGGGTGTTGCAGAGCCAACCGCGTTCTTCACGAACTGGTTCGGAACGCCACTCGGTGCAGAACCTTTTACAGAAGCCGGCCGTGAACTGGCTCTCGGTGCGACACTGTTCCACTGGGGTTTTCATGCATGGGCTATCTATGGCATGACGGCACTTTGCCTCGCGTATTTTGTTTATAATAAAGGCTTACCGCTATCCATGCGTTCTGTGTTCTACCCAATTCTGGGTGAGCGAGTGTGGGGTAAAACAGGTGATGTGATCGATGTACTAACGGTACTGGTTACGCTGTTTGGTCTAGCGACTTCACTGGGTTTAGGTGGCACACAAGCAGCAAGTGGTATTAGCCACGTGTTTGGCTTGGAAAATAATATCTTCCTTCAGCAATCTATTATCGTTCTGATCATGGGCTTGGCGATCATCTCTGTTCTACGTGGTATGGACGGTGGCGTTAAGTTCCTAAGTAACTTGAACATGGTTATTGCGTTCGTATTCCTTGGTCTTATCGCTGTTCTGAACTTCACCACCGTGCTTGATTCCGTAGCGACGGCGGTGACGGGTTATGTGAATAACATCGTAGCGTTGAGCCAAAGTTCTGGCCGTGAAGACACAACATGGCTGCATGGTTGGACTGTGTTCTACTGGGCGTGGTGGGTTGCGTATGCACCTTTCTTCGGTATGTTTGTAGCGCGTATTTCTAAAGGTCGTACGGTTCGTGAGTTTTTACTTTGCGTACTGATTATCCCAACATTGGTAACGTCGGCTTGGATGGCTATCTTCGGTGGCGTGGCTATCGAGCAGGTGATTAATCATGTAGGGCAACTTGGCCTTGACCAAGGCATCACAGACGTGTCTCTAAGCTTGTTCTACATGCTAGATGCTTACTCGTTCGGTAGTATTCTGTCGGTTCTCGCAGTTGCACTGATCATTGTGTTCTTCGTTACAACGCTAGACTCAGGCTCTATCGTTATCGATGGTATGACTGCGGGTGGTAAGCTTGAAGTTCCAGTGAAGCAGAAAGTGGTTTGGGCGGTTATCTCAGGTGCTATTGCAATGGTGATGCTGTGGATTGGTGGTACTCAATCTATCCAAGCTCTGCAATCGATCACTATCATTGCTGCATTGCCGTTTACGATCATTCTTCTGATTGGTTGTTTCAGCTTGTTGAAAGGTCTACTGACTGAAGTAGATAAAGGACAAGAAAACGTTAGCGAAACCGCTAAATAAAGTAATCAAGTATGGGGAGTAGATAGTTCTCTAGTTACTCCTTATTAAGTATTATTTCAAAGCTCTCTTGTACTGTGTGCAAGGGAGCTTTTTTATGCCCAAGAAGAAATCAAAGACAAGCAGATAAGACAAAAAAGAGCCACAAGTGAATCGTCACTTATGGCTCTTTTGGTTTTAGGGAGCAGCTATTAGCTAATAGCTTACGCGTTCAATTCATGTTGAATTACGTAATCCAAAGCACCGACTACCGCGGCAACTTGAGCGTCATTACACTCTTCATCTGTTACTTTATCGCTGTCTGGGTAAACCTCAGTGGTTGTGCCGTACTTACAATCAGTCACACCACCACACAAGCCTAGCTTCTTCATAGGGTAGTTGATCACGCCATGTTGGGTAACTTCAGAACCAATGATCTTGCCGTCTGTATCTGCTGGTGCAATGTGGGTTACTTTTTCGACCGAAGCAATAACCGCTGCTTGGAATTCTGGTTGTGGATTTTCAGTATCACCAACCGTGTAGAAACCGTCTGGGATCATGCCTTCGATGTACTCAATGCCATCACGCGCCGCGAGAGCTGGTCGGAATTCTGTTTCGTCAGAATCCGTCGTTTCGTGCAAGTCAACGTGAACTAAGATTTCTGGTAAAGAAGCGACTAACGCACGTAGGTTTGCTGATTCTTCTGCTGGCGTACCGTCATAGAAAGAGCGGTTTGGATCAACAGCGTTTGGATTCCAGCGGTTGATTACTTCGTAACCCCAAGGGCTTACACAAGGTGCTACTACAATGTTGAAGTGCGCTGCGTATTGTTCTGCTTGAGTCGCGGCGAACTTGATCGCGCCGTGCACACCACTGGTTTCGTAACCGTGAACGCCACCTGTAACGAGAATGGTCGGCTTTGACTCGTCCCAGTTTTTGCTCTTAATTGCGAAAAGTGGGAAGCGAGCTTCGTCGTAGCTTAGTGCACCGTATTGTTCGATATCAAAACGGTCCGCAAGTGCTTTAATCTTTGGTACAACTTCTTGTTGATATTCACGCTTAACCGTTCTTTGAGCGAACCATGCTTGACGTTCTGCTTGTTGCCATTTTTGTCCAGGCTCACCGATTGGGTAGGAGTATTCACTTTTCATCTATACTTCTTCTTTTATGTTCGTGAAAGATGAAGACAGACTAGTCCTGTCTAGCTGAGACGGCAATAGAAAACACAACTTGTGACTCTATTTTTTACAGACTCATAACTTTGATGAGTGGATTGATGGTGTTACATTTTATCAATTGTTTAATCCCTTAAAAGAGACCATAAAATGGCTGGAGCAAGCTTATTAACGCTACTGGATGACATTGCAACCGTGTTGGATGATGTCGCACTGATGTCTAAGGTCGCAGCGAAAAAAACCGCTGGTGTGTTGGGGGATGATTTAGCGCTGAACGCTCAGCAGGTATCCGGTGTTTCTGCTGAACGAGAGATCCCTGTGGTATGGGCGGTTGCCAAAGGCTCATTTAAAAACAAGCTGATTTTAGTGCCCGCGGCATTATTGATCAGTGCCTTCATTCCTTGGCTGATCATGCCTTTGCTTTTGATTGGTGGTCTGTTTCTTTGTTTTGAAGGGGCGGAGAAAATCTTAGAGAAGCTGTTTCCTCATTCTCATCAAGATGATGAAAAGGGAGAGGATACGAGTACTGGCGAATCCATAGAGGAATATGAGAAGAGAAAAGTCGCAGGCGCGATTCGTACTGATTTCATATTATCTGCGGAAATCATCGTGATAGCTCTGGGTACCGTGACGGGTACAAGTATCGTCACTCAGATTCTTGTCGTGAGTTTGATTGCGGTTGTGATGACGATTGGTGTTTATGGCTTAGTTGCAGGGATCGTGAAGTTGGACGATTTAGGTTTCTATCTCCAGCGAACATCGAATGGGAGTGCCATTAAAACCCAATTGGGTAACGGGCTAGTCGCATTTGCGCCCAAGTTAATGAAGACGCTTGCGGTGGTTGGAACGGCTGCGATGTTCTTGGTTGGTGGCGGTATTGTGGTTCACAACGTCCCTGCGATTCATCATTTAATTGAACCGATTATTATGGACTTCAGTGGACATTCGATTGCAACCGCGGTGGTACCAACGCTGTTGAATGGTGTTATTGGGGTTTTAGCTGGATTGATCGTTGTTGCTGTTTGGACTGTGATTGGAAAAATTCGCGGTATGTAATCGCTCATTATTGGTCTTAATAAAACCCTCTCTCCACGAAACGAAAAAGGGGCACCATAATCATTATGGTGCCCCTTTTAATCTAATGGGTCGTGTTTAATTAACACCACGCTCTTGTTTTGCAATATGAGCGCTTATTTACCGACTAAGCGTTTATTTTACAGACCAAGTGTTTATTTCACAGACCAAGCAATCGTCTCGCCGCCACGGATTGGCACAACGGTGTCTGAACCGAAAGGCATGGTTCCAGCAACGTTCCACTCTTCTTTAACGAGAGTGATGGTGTCTGAGTTACGTGGCATGCCGTAGAAGTCTGGGCCGTTGTGGCTCGCGAACGCTTCTAGGTTTTCAAGCTTACCCTCTAGTTCAAACACTTCAGTGTAAAGCTCTACTGCTGCGTGCGCAGTGTATGAACCAGCACAACCACATGCTGACTCTTTTGCACCTTTTGCGTGTGGCGCAGAGTCTGTACCCAAGAAGAACTTCTTGCTGCCGCTTGTTGCCGCCTCGATAAGCGCTAATTGGTGCGTATTACGCTTCAAAATAGGAAGGCAGTAGAAGTGTGGCTTAATGCCGCCAACTAACATGTGGTTGCGGTTATAAAGCAAGTGGTGCGCTGTAATGGTTGCTGCTACGTTGTCGTTAGCGTTCTTAACGAAAGTCGCTGCATCTGCAGTCGTGATGTGCTCTAGAACGATCTTCAGGTTAGGGAAGTCGTTAACAATCGGTGCTAGAACCGTGTCTAGGAACTCTTTTTCACGGTCAAAGATATCAACATCGTGAGCCGTTACTTCACCGTGTACCAGCAGCAACATACCCACTTCTTGCATCGCTTCTAGTACGTGGTAAATCTTTTGAGCTGACGTTACGCCTGAATCCGAGTTAGTCGTCGCGCCTGCTGGGTAAAGCTTTGCAGCGACTACTGCACCAGACTCTTTCGCTTTGCGAATTTCGTCAGGTGTTGTGTTGTCTGTTAGGTAAAGTGCCATTAGAGGCTGGAATTGCTCGCTTGGCTGCTCTGCCATGATGCGTTCACGGTAAGCAAGAGCCATTGCGGTATCGGTTACCGGTGGGATGGTGTTTGGCATGATTAACGCTCGACCATTGTAGCGGC